>NC_008609.1:3672750-4008000 GCF_000015045.1 Pelobacter propionicus DSM 2379 | reverse complement strand
AAGAGGAAGTCACATCACATTAGGGAAATTAACAACGGTTATCAACATCCGGGCGATTTAGGAATCACCAATGGAATACGCAGGGTTATGTATGCGGTTGTGGAAAACTGAATAACTTATCAACAAGATTTTCAACATCTGTTGATAACTTTTTTCTTTTATATTTCAGGTATTTACTTGTATTTTTTGAAATTATATGCTTTTTTCCGTTGCAGAAGGGTAGCAGAGGACGGTATGTTTTTCAAGGCAAATCAGTGACGCTGGATTTATCATCCTGAAAATAGGCTTGACAAGTATGCCGTGTTATGATTAAAGAATCGATTCCTGAAAAACAATACCAGGGGTGAAACCATGAAAAGAACATTTCAACCGAGCAATACTTCCCGTAAAAGGACCCACGGTTTTCTTGTGAGAATGGCGACGAAAAATGGTCGTCTTGTCATCAAGCGCAGGAGAGCAAAGGGTCGCAAGAATCTGGCTGTTCGCATTGCCACCAAGTAACATCCCCGCCGGTTCAGGTTCAGACGATGTCAGCACGTTTCCAAAGTCGGTTCGGCTCCGGAAACGTGCTGATTTTGTTGCACTTCAGAACGCAGCCGGAAAAGTGACCGTCAAGGGGTTTCTCATTGTCTGGCAGGATAATGGGCATGATCTGCCGCGACTGGGAATAACGGCGAGCAAGAAAACCGGTTGCGCCGTGGTCCGCAACAGAATCAAGCGTTTTGTCAGAGAGACCTTCAGGTGCAACAGAAGGACGCTTCCTCCGGTGGATATGAACGTGATTGCCCGCCGCGAATCGGCGGCAATGGATTTCCGTGGCGTACAGCGCGAACTTGAAAAAGCCTTCAGGCGTATGGGCGTATCTCCATGTGTAAGAGAAGTCTGCTCCTTGTAATCAGTCTGTATCAACGGATGCTTTCACCGCTTCTGCCGCAGACCTGCCGTTTTTATCCCTCCTGTTCCGAATATTCCCGAGTATCAATTCTCCGCCATGGACTAGCCAGGGGGCTCTGTCTGACCGTGCTGAGAATCTGCAAGTGTCATCCCTTTCATCCTGGCGGATATGACCCCGTACCATAACTAGATCAGACTGGAGCTTTCATGGAAAAGCGTACTCTGCTGGCAGTCATCCTTTCCATAACCGTTTTTTATGTTTTTTCCCTGCTGTTCGCCCCTGAAAAGAAACCGGTTCAACCGGAGTCAACGGGACAAGCTGTTTCGGCGCCCGTTTCAGCAGGCCAACCGGTTGCGGGCGGTGTCCAACCCTCGGCAAGCGCACCCTCGCTGCCAGCGACTGCCCAGCAGCAGGACGTTACCGTACGCACCGGTCTCTATACGGCGGTTTTCTGCTCGCGCGGTGGCGCGCTGAAGAGCCTGACCCTGAAGAATTACCGCGAGAAGAACCTCCCTGACGCACAAGCGGTTGTCCTTGGCTCGGATGCTGATCCCTCCGCGCTCACCTTTTCCACTCGTGCGAGCGGTTTCAACCTTCCCGAGGGCGCTCCCTTTGTCGCCGATGCCACGGCTGTGACCATGGCTGGTGGCGAAAAGAAACAGCTCGTTTTCACCCACAACTCCGGACAGGGCTTTACCGTTCGAAAGATCTACACCTTCAGCGGCGATTCGTACGGGATTAAACTTGATACCCAGGTATTCAACAACATGGCCGTGCCGCTGGTTGGAACAGTGCAGCAGGTGATGACCTATCCGGGTCTGGTTAAGGCAAAAGACAGCCGTTTCGAAACAGCTGGCTCCTATCTCTTTAGCGACAACAGCCTGGAGAGCGACAAGCTCAAGGATGTGTCCTCTGCTTCCAAGCTCTACGACAAGAACCTCCAGTGGTCCGGTTTTGCGGACAAGTATTTCCTCACCGCCATCCTTTCCGAGGGCGGCAGCATCGCATCGGTGGAGCTCAGGAAGAACGGAGCCGGGTTCCTGGAGTCCACCGTCTCCTCGCCCCGCATCACGGTCACCCCGGGTCAGTCGGTCACGGTCGTGCACCGCCTGTTCGTCGGTCCCAAGGATATCGACATTCTTAAGGCCCAGGGCAACTCCCTTGAACAATCCCTGGACCTGGGGTGGTTCACGGTCATCGCCAAGCCGCTCCTGTATACACTGAAGTACTTCTACCGCTATGTGGGCAACTACGGCGTCGCAATCATCATTATTACCATCATTCTCAAGGCTCTCTTCTTCCCCCTGACTCACAAGAGCTACAAGTCCATGAAGGATATGCAGAAGATCCAGCCGATGATGGCCGCGCTGAAGGAGAAGTACAAGGATGATCGTGAGGGTATGAACAAGGCAGTCATGGAACTCTACCGCGATCACAAGGTCAATCCGCTGGGAGGCTGCCTTCCCATGCTGGTCCAGATACCGGTCTTTTTCGCCCTCTACAAGGCGCTGATGTTCTCCATCGAGCTTCGGCATGCACCTTTCTACTTCTGGATCACCGACCTTTCCGGCCCGGACAACCTGTTCGGACAGATGCTGGGGCTTCCCTTTGTCATCGGCCCCCTCCCTTTGCTCATGGGCGCCACCATGTTCATCCAGCAGAAGATGACGCCTTCCACCATGGACCCGATGCAGGCAAAGATGATGCTCGCTCTCCCCGTGGTCTTCACGTTCATGTTCCTCAATTTCCCGTCAGGACTGGTCCTGTACTGGTTGCTGAACAACATACTCACCATTGGCCAGCAGATGTACATCAATAAACTGGTTAACGACTGATCCCGGTCGTGGCGGAGTAGCGTCAATGTACATGAGGGATACCATAGCGGCAATCAGCACTCCCCCCGGCAATGGCGGTATCGGCATAATCCGGATCAGCGGCGGGAGTGCATCCTGCATAGCTGAAACCCTCTTCAGACCGGTGCGCAGCGGTGGCCTCATCAGCCACCGTTTTTATTATGGCACGCTGATCGACATTCAGACCGGCGCGGTTGTGGACGAGGTTATGGCGGTCATCATGCGCGCCCCCCACTCCTATACGCGGGAGGATGTGCTGGAACTGCACTGCCATGGCGGCATGCTGGTTGTTGAGCGGATTCTGTCGCTGGTCCTCCGCGCAGGGGCGCGTCTGGCTGAACCGGGAGAGTTTACCCGCCGGGCTTTCCTCAATGGCAGGATCGATCTCGTCCAGGCAGAGTCTGTCATGGATATCATCTCTGCCCAGACCGATGCCGCGCTTGCGCTGGCCCAACGCCAGCGGGGAGGCGTTCTCTCTTCGCGCATCGCCGAGGCACGTCAACTGCTGCTGCATGCGCTGGCACTGATCGAGGCATACATCGATTTTCCCGAGGACGATCTGGGTGAAACGGATGTCGAGAGCATCCGTTCATCCGTCGAGGGGGCACGGACCCACATTCGGCGCCTGCTTGAGGATTTCAACGAGGGGCGTCTCCTGCGCGAGGGAATATCGGTCCTGATCATCGGGAAACCGAATGCCGGCAAGTCAAGCCTGCTCAACCGTCTGCTCAACGAGAATCGGGCCATCGTTACCCACCTTCCCGGCACCACCCGCGACATTATCGAGGAGACGATCAATCTTGGGGGACTTGCGGTTCGTCTCCTGGATACGGCGGGAATTCGCCATACCGAGGATGTGATTGAGCAGGAGGGGATCAACCGTGCACTGGAGAAAATTCCCCAGGCCGACCTGATCCTGTTCGTTCTGGACGGTTCGCGCCCCTTTGGCCCGGAAGACCGGCTTATCCTCGATGCCCTGCAGGGAAACAGGTTTGTTGCGGCCATTAGCAAGGCCGACCTTCCCCGCGTTCTTGAACTGCCGTCCGAGTGCTGCAATTTGCCGCAGGTCTCTTTTTCCGCCGAGTCGGGTGAAGGGGTCGATGATCTCAAGAGCACTGTCCGATCATTGTTCGTCTCCAGTCAGGCCATCGATAACCGGGAGTATGTCGCCATTTCACGGGTGCGGCACCGCGATGCGCTGAGCTCCGCGGATGGGTCTCTGTCCAGATTCCGGCAGGGGCTTGATTCAGGAGCTTCTCTTGACCTTCTGGCGCTGGATCTTCGGGAGGCGCTGGCGTCAGTGGGTGAGGTGACGGGACAGGTGACGAACGAAGACGTTCTCGATCTGATCTTTTCTTCCTTCTGTATCGGCAAGTAGGTTGCCACAACCGCAGCATTTAGGGTCATGTTTCACGTGAAACGTCGGAGATGTAATTCATGATGACGTACGATTTTGAATACGATGTAATCGTGGTTGGTGCCGGCCATGCCGGCTGCGAGGCTGCCTTGGCAGCGGCGCGCATGGGATGCCGGACACTGCTCTTGACCATAAACCTGGACGCCATAGCGCTCATGTCGTGCAACCCCTCCATCGGTGGCCTGGCAAAGGGGCATCTCGTCAAGGAGATCGACGCACTGGGTGGCGAGATGGCACGGAATATAGACGCCACCGGAATCCAGTTCCGCATTCTCAACACCAGGAAGGGTCCCGCCGTTCGCGCATCTCGGGCCCAGGCCGACAAACAACTGTATCGCCTGCGCATGAAGCGCGTGCTGGAGAATCAGGACAACCTTCATCTGAAACAGGGTGAAGTCACCGCGCTGTACTGCGACGGCTCTGTCGTTCGCGGCGTGGATACCCGCTCCGGCATCCGCTTCCTTGGAAAAACCGTGGTGCTGACGACGGGGACCTTTATGCGCGGTCTGATACATATCGGTCTTACCCACTATGAAGGGGGTCGCGCCGGGGATCTGCCCTCAATCGGGCTGTCCGATCAACTCAAACAGCTCGGATTGCAGGTGGGCAGGCTTAAGACTGGCACACCGGCCAGGCTTGACGGTCGTACCATAGATTTTTCCCGGCTGGAACCGCAGCATGGCGATAATCCGCCGCAGCCGTTCTCTTTCTCCACCGAGCGCATCACCATGCGTCAGGTTCCTTGCCACATCGCCTACACCAACGAGCGCTCCCACGACATCATCCGTTCCGGACTGGATCGTTCCCCGCTCTATGCCGGGATCATCGAAGGCATCGGGCCGCGCTACTGCCCCTCCATCGAGGACAAGGTGGTCAGGTTTCCGGATAAGGACCGCCACCAGGCATTTATCGAACCGGAAGGGTTGGATACGGTTGAGATGTACCCCAGTGGCATGTCTACTTCCCTGCCCATCGATATCCAGATTGCATTTTACCGCTCCATGGAGGGTCTGGAGCGGGTCGAGATCATGCGACCGGCCTATGGAATCGAGTACGACTACGTCGATCCGATCCAGTTGCACACCTCTCTGGAGACAAAGGCAATCACCAACCTGTATCATGCCGGCCAGATCAACGGCACTTCGGGCTACGAGGAGGCTGCCGGTCAGGGGATAGTCGCTGGAATCAACGCTGCCCTGCGCACGCGTGGCGAGGAACCGCTGATCCTTTCCCGCAGCGAATCGTACATCGGTGTCATGATAGACGACCTGATCACCCTGGGGACCAAAGAACCCTACCGCATGTTTACTTCTCGCGCAGAATACCGTCTATTGCTGCGCGAGGACAACGCCGATCAGCGCCTGCGGGAAATCGGGTATCGGGTGGGACTGGTGTCTGATGCGGAATACGAGGGGTATCTGCGCAAACGGGACATGATTCAGGCTGAACGTGAACGCCTGGCTGCCACGCGGATCAGTATGAGTCAGGCGGAAGAGGAATATTTCACGGCCAGGGGATTGCCGGATCTGCAGAAGGGAACCAGCTACGAACAGCTGCTGCGGCGCCCCGAGATAACCTACGACGATCTGCTCAGTTTCGACACTGTTTCACGTGAAACACCTTCCGTGGTGCGCGAACAGGTGGAAATCCAGATTAAATATCAGGGGTATATCGAACGGCAACTGGAGCAGATCCGGCGCTCCGCAAAGCTGGAGAACACCCCCCTACCGACGGATATGGATTATGCCGCCATTAACGGCCTGACCACCGAAGTGAAGGAAAAGCTGACCAAAGTTCGTCCCGATACGCTTGGCCAGGCCTCTCGTATTCCTGGGGTCACGCCGGCTGCTGTTTCCGTGCTCTCCATTGCCCTCAAGGCCCATGCCGGAGCCAGGAAACAGGGATGAGTATGAACCGGTTTCGGGAAACGCTGCAAAGGGCAACGGAAGAAATGCAGTTTGAACTCAGCGGAGAACAGCTGCGTGACTTCCAACTGTTCGCAATGGAACTGAAAAAATGGAACCTCAGGGTAAATCTGACGGCCATAACCGACGATGGCGAGATAGCGGTCAAGCATATCGCGGATTCGCTCTTTCTCGCCCGGCAGTTGGATAGCACCGAGCGAGTCCTGGATGTGGGCTCCGGGGCGGGGATACCGGCCATCCCCCTGAAGATAGCCATACCTGGTCTGGAAACGGTTTCGGTAGACGCGGTGGGGAAAAAAATACACTTCCAGCGCCATGTTGCTCGCTTGCTGCGGCTGCAGGGGTTTCAGGCCCTGCACGCGCGCATCGAATCGCTGCACGCCACGCACGGCCGCTCGTTTGACGTGATCACCTCCCGCGCGTTTTCTGATCTTGGGCTGTTCGTGCGTCTGACCGCTCCCCTGCTTGCCGAAGGGGGCAGGCTGATTGCCATGAAAGGTCCAGCTGCGGGCGACGAGATGGAAGAGGCGAAGACTACGTTGGCAGCGCTGCGCCATGAGGTCTGCTCACTGCATCCCTACCGTCTGCCGCTGGAGAGCGGCGAACGTTGCCTGGTCGTCATGCGACCCGTCAGCAAAATCTGATCAGCCGGCTCAGGGTATGCCCCGGAAACCGGGTCTGTCCGGGGCGTTTTTGCGGTTTGGGCAAGGGGCCGCTATGGTTTTTGGGGTCGATGTGCTCAGATCGAAATTTTGGCGCTTCTGGAGCTGTTTCAGGTTTTTGACGCATGGGCGGGGCAGAATGGAGTTGCAGATGAGCCGTTTCTGAACTAAAGTGACTCAGTCGCTTCCACTCATTTGATCGGAGGTTTGGCATGAAGAGAATTTTCTGCGCGCTACTCATTGCCGCCCAGCTTTCGGCCTGCGCCACCTATGAAAACCGGGTGGCGCCGTTCAGGCCACCCCAGGACTACGTCAACTACCAGAATCTGTCCGGCCTGATGGTCGGAGGGGAAGCCTTCTTCGACCAGACAAAGGCGCAGCAGACCTTCGGCTTCGACATCCGGAACAGCGGCGTGCTTCCTGTACAGGTGGTCATCGACAACAGGAGCGGACAGGGGGTTGAAATCGTCTCCGGACAGACGTTCCTGGTGGACAGGGGTAACAGCTACTGGAAGATTCTCTCCAATGGTGTGGCGGTAGAGCGGGTAGAAAAGAGCACCCAGGGTGGCGCGGTTGCCGGCGGTGCGGGCAAGGGCGCCGCCTATGGCGCCGCGGCCGGAGCACTGCTGGGGCTGGCCGTAGGCATCGTGTCGGGCCATGGCGTTGGAGAGGCAACTGTCAAGGGAGGCGTTATCGGTGGCGCCGGGGGCGCGGTAATCGGCGGTGCGTCAGGGAGCGATGCCGAGCGCGGCCGGAGTTTCAAGATTGGTGAGGATCTCCGTGAAAAGGGGATCGAGGGCAAAATTATTCCCGACGGTTCCCTGGCAAGCGGCTTCATCTATTTTCCCGGAGAAGCGCCCACGGTCCGCGAACTGCGGTTGCAGGTCCGCTTTCGTGGCAGTGGCGCGGTGGAGACGCTCTTCCTGAAGCTCCACTGAGAGCTACGTACAGTGCAGGATCGGCACGGACTCGGGGCTGCCCCGCGAATGACCTGCCGCGTCTTGAGGGAACGGATCTTGGGAACTACAAACAGAGAAATCGCAGAGTGAATGACACAAACCAGCACCCATGAAATACCAGCCACACACCACCGTCTGGAGCGGGACGAAGCGCTCCAACTCCTGAAACATGCCGATCTGCTGGCGTTGGGCAGGGAGGCGGATGGAATACGACGGCGCTATCATCCTGAAAACAGGGTTACCTTTGTCGTTGACCGCAATGTTAACTACACCAACATCTGCGAATCCCGCTGCTCGTTCTGCGCATTCTACCGGGACGCCGCTGCTAAAGACGCCTACGTTCTGACGCCGGACGAGATCTTCACCAAGATAACTGAACTGGTTGAGCTGGAAGGCACCCAACTGCTTATGCAGGGGGGGCTCAATCCTTCCCTCACCATCGATTACTTCGAGGAGCTGTTCCGCGAGATCGGCACGCGCTTTCCCTCGGTGCAGAACCACTCGCTCTCACCTGCCGAAATCACCTGCATAGCAAGGGTTTCCGGACTGACCATCGATACCGCGCTCGAACGGCTGCATCGTGCCGGGCTTGATTCCATCCCGGGGGGGGGCGCCGAGATCCTGGTGGATGAGGTGCGCGGCGCTATATCCCCCAACAAGATCGGCTGGCGCCAGTGGAGCAGGGTGATGCTCAAGGCGGCCAGGCTGGGCATGCCCACCACGGCCACCATGATGTTCGGCTGCGGAGAGCGGCTGGAAGACATCGTGGAGCATCTGTTCCGCGTGCGCGAACTGCAGGATGACGGCGGATCGTTCACCGCCTTTATCCCCTGGACCTACCAGCCCGGTAACACCGAGCTGGGGGGCGAAACCGCTACCGGAGTCGAATACCTGAAGGTCCTGGCTCTGTCGCGGATCGTGCTGGACAACATCCCCAACATCCAGGCCAGTTGGGTCACCCAGGGGGCCAAGCTGGCGCAGGTTTCGCTCTCCTTTGGCGCAAACGATCTGGGGGGCACCATGCTGGAGGAAAACGTCGTGGCAGCCGCCGGATGCCGCTTCCGCATGTCCCGCGACCAGATGGTGGCCCTGATCGCCGGGGCGGGATTCAAGGCCGCCCAACGCACGACAACGTACAAAATACTGAGGGAGTTTAGCGTTTGACATCACTGGAACAGCGGGCGGGGGCCTGCGAAATGATAACCGACGGAGGGAGGCTGGCCGAAGTGGCCGGCAGTATCAATTCCGAACGAGAAGTTGCCGTGGATCTGGAGATGGATTCGCTGCACCACTACCGCGAAAAAGTCTGTCTGATACAGATATCAACCAGAACCGAGAGCTGGCTGATCGACCCCCTGGCACTGAAGGATCTGTCGCCGCTGGCCGCTCCGCTGGGCAACCGGGACATACTGATCGTCATGCACGGTGCCGACTATGACATCCGCTCGCTGCACCGCGATCATGGCATCGAAGTGACGAACCTGTTCGACACCATGATCGCTTCGCGCCTGCTGGGTATCACCGAATTCGGTCTGGCCGCGCTGCTCAAGGCTCGTTTCGGCATCGAACTGAACAAGAAATACCAGAAGGCAGACTGGAGCAAGCGCCCGCTCTCCCCCGAGATGCGCGCCTATGCCGTTGCCGATACCGCCGACCTTTTGCGCCTGTACGACATGCTGCGGGACGAACTGCTGGAGAAGGGGCGCCTGGCCTGGCTGGAGGAGGAGTGCCGCCTGGTCTGCCAGGCCAGGGTCAGCGAGAAAGAGGGTCCGCTGTTTCTCGCCTGCAAGGGAGCCGGCAAGCTGCGGGGACGGGCGCTCGCGGTGCTGGAAGAACTCCTGCAGCTGCGCGACAGCCAGGCGCGGGAACTGGACCGCCCGCCTTTCAAGGTCATCTCGGGCGATACGCTGCTGGAAATAGCAGAAAAGAAACCCCGCTCCCTGGCCGAACTGTCGTTCATCAAGGGCATGACCCCCGGGCAGATCCAGCGTCTTGGCGAAAGGGTTCTGTCAGCCGTGGCCGACGCCCTGGTACTGCCCGAGGAACGGTTGCCCCGTTTTCCCCGTTTGCAGCGCGAGGAGCCTGTCGACGGAACAAAGGAACGCATCAAGTGCCTCAAATCCTGGCGCCAGGGGGAGAGCCGCAGGCTGGGGCTCGAGCCGGGGGTGATAGCTCCCAACTGGCTATTGGAGGGGATCGCCGATGCCAATCCCGCCAGTATCGCTGCACTGGACGGCATCGCCGGCATGCGCGACTGGCAGAAGGGGCTGTATGGTCAGGAGTTGCTGACTGAACTGTCGGCGGGCTGATGGCGTGAGCAGCCCATGAATCATCCCTATCTGAGCATCGTTGTTGCGGTTCGCGATGATGAATACAATCTGACCCCCTTCATGGAGCGGCTCTACCCGGTTTTGCAGGGTATGGGCAAGGCGTTTGAGATCATTTTCTCCGATGACGGTTCCCGCGACCGCTCGGCCCAGATTCTCCGTGGTATGGCGAAGGAGTATCCCGGTGTCAAGATCATCGAACTTAACGGTAGCTTCGGCGGCCAGACGGCCTTCCTGGCCGGCTTCGGAAAAGCCAGGGGGGTGGTCGTTGTCACGCTGGCTGCCGATTTGAGCGACCCGCCGGAAGAGATTCCGCGGCTTGTGGCCGAGATGGAACGGGGGCGCGACCTGGTCGGGATCGTGAGCCAGAAGCGCCAGGACCGCGCTCTCCGTCGGGTGGCGACGCGGCTGCTCAGCCTGGCCGGCACCGCCCTGACCGGCATGCGCATGAGCGATCCCGGCTGCACGCTGCGGGCCTACCATCGGGATATCGTAGCCACCATCAACCGCTGCCGGGAGACCACCACCAGTATTCCGGTCCTGGCCTACTCCTTCTGCTCGAACCCGGCGGAGGTTCGTGGCCTTCACGCCGAACGCGGCAGCGGTGAGGGGAACGTTCCGCTCTCCGCTCTGCTGCGCGGAACTGGCGACCAGATCACCTCCTGCTCGATCATGCCGCTGCGCCTGTTCACCCGCCTCGGCCTGGCCACCACGTTCTTCGCTGCCCTGCTCACGCTGCTTCTTTTGATCTGGCGCTTCCTTGTGGGCGCCGGGCTGGAGTGGAGCCTGCTTCTGTTCGCGATCCTGCTCTTCTTTGCCGGCATCATCATCCTGGGGATCGGAGTCGTGGGCGAATATGTGGGCAAGATCTACCAGGAAGTGCGCCATCGGCCGCGCTTCGTGATCAGAAGCAGCCATGGTTTC
Organism: Pelobacter propionicus DSM 2379; assembly: GCF_000015045.1. Lineage (GTDB taxonomy): Bacteria > Desulfobacterota > Desulfuromonadia > Geobacterales > Pseudopelobacteraceae > Pseudopelobacter > Pseudopelobacter propionicus. Next base: position 3,997,038 of record NC_008609.1, on the reverse strand, counting down.
ACGGATGACTAGGCCCCGCGGCGCGTGGCCGGGGATTTCCCTGATGGAGATCGTGATGGTTCCTGCGGTCATCGCTTTAGAGCGAGGGAGTGCGTAATGGAATTACGACTGGGAGAGCTGTTACTCCGCGATCGGCTGATCACGAACACCCAACTGGAAGAGGCGCTGGAGAGCCAGGCTGGCCGTGGCATCAAGCTGGGCAGCGCCCTGTTTGAACTGGGCTATGTGGAGGAAAACGCTCTCGGCCGTGCCTTAAGCGCCAAGCTGGGGGTCCCCTTTGTCGGCCGTTCCGAGCTGTCATCGATTCCCGGAGATCTTATTCGCGATTTTTCCCGCTCCATGGCGGTAAAGTACAACGTCATGCCCTTCAAGCTGGAACGAAACCGCCTGGGGCTGGCCATGAGCGACCCGAACGATTTCAGGGCACTGGAAGACATAGCCTTTATGACCGGATGCGTGGTGCAGCCCTACATCGCTCCCGATGTTCGCATTTCAGATGCCCAGGCCAGATACTACCGGATCAGCGGCGGCGAGTCGCGTTACCGCCGGCTTGCGGACCTGAGGCGCAGGAACTCCCCTCCCTGTCCGGGGCAAGCGGCCATGCCGGAAGAGGAACAGCGCCCCAGGCAGGACGAGGCGGTTGAGTATGAGGATTTTTCCTGCCTGAACGAGGCTCTGGCAGGCGAAGGGAGCTGCTCGGAAACGATCGCACGACCGGCTGTTCCGCAACGCACCTCCGGAAAACTGGCTCGGGCGGGTTCCACCGATGAGGTGGGTGATCTGCTGATCGAGCACATGGGCCAACTATTTGGCACGGGCGCGCTGTTTCAGATGCGGGGAACCGGTGCCGTTGGGTGGCGCGGAGTGAGCAATGGCAGAAGGATCGACCTGATTGAGACCGATGACCTGGTTCTGCACGAGTCATCGGTAGTGCGGGATGTGGCCGAAGGGAGGAGATACTCCCTGGGTCCCCTGATGGATACGCCGGAGAACCGGCGGATCCTCCAGCTGCTGGAGCTGCCCGGGGATGCGTCCCTGTTTGTGCTCCCGGTGGTCTTGGGCAACAGGGCGGTGGCGGTGCTGCTGGTTTCGGTTGAGATGGATGATCCGATGGCCTGTCTTGCTGAACTGCGCACCCTGGCCCATGAGGCTGAACGGGCGCTGGCTATGCTGATCATCAGGAAGAAGGGAATGTCGCAGTAATGGTTTCGCCTGTCATGAAAATCGGCCTGATGGGTGGCACGTTCAATCCCATACATATGGCCCATCTGCGCATCGCCGAGGAGGCACGCGAGTTGTGCGGGCTGGATCGGGTGCTGTTCATTCCGGTTGCAGATCCTCCCCACAAACCGCTGGCCGGCGAGGTGCCCTTCCATCAGCGCTGCCAGATGGTCAGACTGGCCATCGCCGGAAACCGGGCTTTCGAGCTCTCCGAGATCGAGGGACAGCGCCCCGGAAAATCCTACTCCATCGATACCATCGGCACGTTCCGCGAGCAGCACCCCCAGGCGGAGCTGTACTTCATCATCGGCAGCGACTCCTTCCTGGAACTGGGACTGTGGCGTCGCTACGCCGATATACTGCGTTCCTGCAACCTGATCGTCGTGGAACGTCCCGGCCGTCAGGTCAACGACCCCCTGTCGGCCTTGCCGGTTGATATCCGGGGGGAACTCCGTTATACTCCCGCCTCCCGCAGCCTGGAGCATGTGGGAGGCACCCGTGTCCATTTTTTCGCGGGATGCCTGCTGGACATCTCCTCCAGTGAGATCCGCCGGCTTGCAGCGACAGGGCGCTCCATAACCTACCTCGTCCCCCCCCAGGTGGAGGCGTACATCAAGGAACAGAGGATCTATTCAGAATGTCCATGACACAAGCAGAAGAAGAAAAAACAGATCTGACCTCCCGGGAGCGGGCGATCAGGTGCGCTGAGCTGGCCTCCGACAAGAAGGCCTTTGACATCCGCGCCCTGGACATCTCCACGATTTCCTCCATCGCCGACTATCTGGTGATCGCCTCGGGCGGTTCCGACCGCCAGGTTCAGGCCATTGCCGACAGCATCCGCATCGGCTTGAAGAAGTTCGGCAAGGTCAACGATATCGAGGGCGAGTCCGAGGGGAAGTGGATTGTCATGGACTACGGTGACGTGCTGGTCCACATCTTCCACGAACCGGTGCGCCGCTACTACGATCTGGACGGGCTCTGGCACATGGCAGGGGAACTTGAACTGCCCGCGGCCATACGCACTCCCCACGGAGAGAGCGAGTAGGTGAGGCTGCGCGTCCTCTGGGTCGGCAAGAGCCGGGAGGAGTGGGTGAAACAGGCTCTGGCCGACTATGCCACCAGAATCCGGCGCTATGCTCCACTGGAACTGGTGGAGGTTCGTGACGAGAAGGGGGCCATGGCCGAGGAGATGCGGCGGCGCGAGTGCGAACGGCTTGAGAAGCAGATCCCGCCCGGTGCTACGCTGCTGTTGCTGGACGAGCGGGGAGAGCAGATGGATTCTCCCGGTCTGGCGGCATATATCGGCAAACAGCGCGACAGCGGCACGGCGGATCTGGTCCTCGTCATCGGCGGGGCCTACGGCTTTTCCGATGCTTTCCGGCGGCGCGGACGGCTGCTCTCCCTGTCTCCCATGACCTTTACCCACCAGATGGTGCGGGTGTTTTTGCTGGAGCAGCTCTACCGCTCATTTACCATCCTGAACAACGAGCCGTACCACCACTGATCAGCCCTTTTCATGGCTTTGTGCGTGCCGATTCCCGGAACCTGGTTGTGTGTCTCGAACAGAGAGGATTTCCCATGAAACAACCGCTGCTGCTGCTGATTCTCGATGGCTGGGGTATCAATCAGGATGCGGACCACAACGCCGTGGCACAGGCACAGACTCCCAACCTGGACCGGCTTTTGGCTGACTACCCCCATGTCCAGATCCGCACCTCGGGAATGGCGGTGGGGCTGCCGGACGGCCAGATGGGAAACTCCGAGGTGGGGCATCTCAACATCGGCGCCGGCAGAGTCGTCTACCAGGATCTGACCCGCATCAGCAAGGCCATCGTCGATGGCGATTTCTTCACCAACCCGGTTCTCCTGGAGTGCATCGAAAAAACGAAGGCGGCCGGCGGCAGGCTGCATCTGGCCGGCCTGCTCTCCGATGGCGGGGTGCATTCCCACAACAGCCACCTTTTCGCCCTGCTGGAACTGGCCAAACGTGAAGGGCTGACCGATGTGTTTGTCCACTGCCTGCTGGACGGCCGCGACACGCCGCCCCAGAGCGGGGCCGACTACCTCTCCCAACTTGAGGTGGAGTTGGAGCGCATCGGCTGCGGCAGGATCGCCACGGTCATGGGGCGCTACTACGCTATGGACCGGGACAACCGCTGGGAGCGGGTGGAGCGCGCCTACAGCGCCATGGTCCTGGGTAAAGGGGAACGCTCTCCCTCGGCGGGTGAGGCCATCCGGCAGAGCTACGCCGCCGGGGTGTACGACGAGTTCGGGCTCCCCGCGGTAGTCATGGACGGCAATGAGCCGGTGGCCACGGTCAGGGATGGTGACGGTTTCATCTTCTTCAACTTCCGCTCCGACCGGGCCCGGGAGATCACCCGTGCCATCGCTCTGGACACGTTCGACGGCTTTCTCCGCCCCTCCCCTCCCCGCCTCTCCTCCTACGTCTGTATGACCGAGTACGACGCCACCTTCGGCCTCCCCATCGCCTTCCCGCAGCTGGAGATGACCAACCTGCTGGGCGGGGTGCTGAGCGATGCAGGGCTGACCCAGTTGCGCATCGCCGAGACTGAGAAATATGCCCATGTCACCTTCTTCTTCAACGGCGGCGTCGAGACCCCCTTCCCCGGAGAGGAGCGCTGCCTGATCCCCTCCCCCAAGGATGTGGCCACCTACGACCAGAAACCGGAGATGAGTGTTCATCTGGTGACCGAGGAGCTGCTCTCCCGCCTGGAGGCCGACCAATACGACGTGATCGTCCTCAACTTCGCTAACTGCGACATGGTGGGCCACACCGGTGTGCTGGAGGCGGCCATCAAAGCCGTGGAGGCGGTGGATGCCTGCGCGGGACGGGTGGTTGAAGCCGTGCTGTCCAGGGGGGGACGGCTTTTGATCACCGCCGACCATGGCAATGCCGAACGGATGATGGACGAGAACGGCGAGCCGTTCACCGCCCACACCACCAACCCGGTCTGGCTGATTCTGGTGGACGAGAGCCGCCGGGGCACCACCTTGCGCCAGGGGGGCTGTCTGGCTGACATCGCGCCCACCATGCTGAAGCTGTTGGGGCTCCCCCAGCCGGGGGAGATGACCGGGGAGAGCCTGGTGTGAGGTCGCGGGGAACGATTAACAGGTAGGTCAAAGAAGCCGTCCGGCTCGGATACAATCCGACAGGGCGGCTTTTTTTTCTGCGCCGGAGGCGATCGGGTTTGTCAGGGAGCGGTTGAAAGGGGAGAGGATTTCGCGCTCAGGCGGGGCGTTGTGAGGTGGTGAAATGTTCCATTTGGGATGATCACCAGTTCACGCGCGTGAACCGGTCAATAGAGAGTTGGCCGATTTCCATGTACGAGGGAGCCCGAGAAGACCACTTACCCTTTGGAGTTACTATGCACAGTTTTACCGAACTGGTAGATAGATGCGCAACCTTTACCCTTGAAACCTTAAGGAAGGCAAACGATCGAACAATTGAGGCTCTGCAAAAGAGCGGCGCCACTTCCCTAGTAAAAACTCTTCAAATGATACAGCTTCAAAAAGCGATTTTTGCGGTCGGCATGTTCTCCATTTTTGAAGCTAGCCTACAAGAAGGTCTGAGCTGTAGCAATGGATTTGGTGAAGCCAAGAAAATTTTGGATGACGAAGGAGAGCTAGATTTGAAAGAACGCTTTGACGATCTTTTTCTAGCTGTCAACGTACTCAAGCATGGACGCGGACGCAGCTACGATGCTCTTGTTGAGAGTGGTGCAGCCCTACCTTTCAGAATTAAACTCCCAGAAGAATCTTTCTTCTTCGAAGGTGATGTATCAGAAGTATCGACATTGGTTGAGGTGGACGATGCATTCGTACAGTGTTGCGGCGATGTGATTAGCGATGTGTCCGGGGTGATACGTAGAGTACGTCCCGAGTTCGCATAGGTGTGCGGTAGTAGCCGTCCTGGAATATTGAAAGATAGGAGAGCAAAATTTTAACAAGGCAGTTCGACCGTGCCAAAACCTCGCCCGGTCAACTCCCGAACCATTATCGCGACATGATCAGCTTAAGGATGAATAATGCCCAAACGGAAACTGGCTCCCGCCGAGAAGGCGCGAAAGAGGGCGAGTGCATTACGCGGGCCTGAACTGCGAGGATGAGGATGCCGATGAGTAAACCCCTCTCCCGCCTCCCTAAACCCTCCCGATCTCCCCGCAGCTGGGGAGGAGAAGCGAGGGAGGAGACCAAATCAACCCCCCCTAGCCCCCCCTTATCAGGGGGGGAACATGAAAGCTCCCTCCCTGACAAGGTAGGGCGTGGGGTGGGTTTGTCTCCCTCCCCTGACAAGGGGAGGGCCGGGGAGGGGTTAGACACCGCCTTTCTCCCTTACAACAAAAATCTCACCACCCTTGCCCGCGAGAACCGCAAAAACCCGACTCCAGCTGAAAGCAAAATCTGGAATGAGGTCCTCCGGTTACGGCAGTTTGCCGATTACAAGTTTCTTCGCCAGAAGCCTCTTGGAAGTTATATCGTCGATTTCTACTGTTCCGAGCTGCGCCTGGTTATTGAAATCGATGGTGACAGCCATGCTGATACCATTGAATACGATGGGGAGCGGACGAAGTTTTTGCAGTCACTTGGGGTATCTGTCGTCAGGTATACCAATGCCGATGTCATGCGGAACATCCAGGGTGTGCATGAAGATCTGTGCGAGAGAATCGAAAAACCACCCTCCCTTGTCAGAGGGGAAGAAAAGCTCCCTCTCTGATAAGGGAGGGCGGGGGGAGGGTTGGTTCACGGAGGCTATTCATGAGTGACATCAACCCCGAACAGGCCGTGCCTCGCTTCCACTGAGGGGAATCTGCAATGGCAAATCAAACGATGGGAACAAGAGGACAAAGACATTACATAGGCCGAGATCGGAGGAACGGGTGCCGGAACTTCCCGAGGTGGAACTGACCAGACGCAGGCTGGAGCGGGACATAACAGGAAAACAGGTCCAGCAGGTGCTGGTCCGGGCTCCCAAGCTCCGCTTACCGGTCCCGCCGGAGCTGGAGGAAGCCCTGAAGGGGCGAACGGTCCGGGCCGTGGAGCGGCGGGGAAAGTATCTGCTGTTGGAATGTGAAGCCGGATGGCTCATCGTCCACCTGGGGATGACCGGATTTCTCCGGCTGCTCCATACCCCTCAGCTTCCCGGAAAGCACGATCATGTGGACATCGTCTTTACCGATGGTTCGGTGCTGCGGTTCCACGACCCGCGCAAGTTCGGCACCATTGCCTGGACAACGGATAGCCTCGACAAACACCCGCTCCTGGCCGGAATCGGCCCCGAGCCGCTGACCGCGGCATTCAGTGGCGCCTACCTCTTCAGGGTGAGCCGGACCCGCCGGGTGGTGGTCAAGCTGTTGATCATGAACATGGCAATAGTCGCCGGGGTCGGCAACATCTACGCCAACGAGGCGCTGTTTCGCGCCGGAATCCGCCCCGACCGGGCCGCGTCCTCCCTCAGCCGTACCGAATGCGAGCGGCTGGCCGTCACCATTCGGGAGGTGTTGCAGGAGTCCATCGATCTGGGAAGCACCTATCGGGTGGAGGAGGGCACCGTCACCTATCACCCCCTTGCGTTCGACGTGTACGGGAGGGGACATGGCACCTGCACCAGCTGCGGCGGTGCGCTGGAAGCCGTCCGGCTCGGCAACCGGAGCACGGTGTTCTGTCCCCGCTGTCAGCAGTGAAAGTGCCGCTGCTCGGGCAGACAGAGCGGATAGGGGTACGGCTCATGACTCACCACAAATCAGCGCTGATGTCGAACCGCCCATTTTCAATGACGTGATTCTGGAAACGGCAAGTGAGAGCTGCCGGAGAGAGTGCATCAGGGCTCTTTCGTCGTAATTCCTGGCGAAATGAAGCGTCAACAGCCGATACTGTCTGAACCCGTAGGGTGAGTTTATCGGCTGTAGCGAAATGAGCCCTGGAATGACAGAAAGAGCCCGTCCGCACGAACGCAGGCAGCTCTCAACTGCCGAATACAGGTTGATATGGCCATGACGGAAGAGACCTACTTCAGACAGAACAAGCGGCTGGCGCGTCTCATGCGCCGCCTGGAGCGGGCGCGCACCCCTCCCCCGCCGGTCACCTACCGCCGCAACCGCGTCGCGCTACTGCCGGACGGGGAGAGCTTCTTCCGCGCCTTCCTGACCGCCATCCGCTCCGCTCGGTACGTCATCCTGCTGGAATACTACCTAATCCGCAACGATCGCACCGGTTCCGTCGTCGTGGCCGAGTTGGCACGGGCCGTCGTGCGCGGTGTGCGGGTCATGCTGATCTACGATTACATCGGCTGCATGGATACCCCTTCGTCCTTCTTCAGGTCCCTTGCCCAGCAGGGAATCGAATTGATCCCCTTCAACGTTCCCTCTTTCCGTCGTGGTATCCGCTGGTTCGACCGCCGCGATCACCGCAAGATGATGGTGATCGATGGCTGCCGGGCTTTCCTGGGCGGCTTCAACATTGGTGACGAATACGCCGGCATTGCTTCACCGCCGCAACGCTTCCGCGACCTGGGTTTCAGCGTGGAGGGGAGCGCTGTCAGGGAGCTGATCGGCATTTTCAATGAAACATGGCAGATGGAGGTGGGCCAGCTGCCGGAACTTCCGCGGGTCAGAGGGGTGAGCCCGGGCAGCTCCAGTCATGGGGAGGCCAATGTGGCCTTTGTCAGCGGCGGCCCGCATCAGCGCAGCTCCTATATCCGCCATGCTTTTCTGGTCAACATCGCCTCCGCCTCCGAGGATCTGTTGATCGTCAACCCCTATTTCGTGCCCGGCCCGCGCATTATCCGCTCCCTGCTGCGGGCGGTGCGGCGCGGGGTGCGGGTGCGGCTGCTGCTGCCGGCACGCAGCGATGTGCCGCTGGTGCTGCTGGTGGGGCGCAGCTCCTATGGCGCCCTGCTTAAGGGGGGGGTGGAGATTTACGAGCTGGAGGATGGCATTCTGCACGCCAAGGTCATGCTGGTGGATGGAGAACGCACCATCCTGGGGTCGGCCAACCTGGATCAGCGCAGTTTCCACCGCAATTTCGAGATCAACGGCATCATCGACAGCAGTTCCTTCGGCGCCCAGATTCGCCGGGTGGTGGAGCGGGAGGTGGTGGCCTCGCGGCGCGTTACCCTGCATGGGCATGAGCGTCGGGGGCTCGTGACCCGTATGCTGGAAAAGCTGGTCAACCTGTTCGGCTGGTTTCTGTAAAACCATGACTGGTGATCCGTAATTTGTCGCCAATCACAAAGGTTCATGCCCATGAATCCACAGGAGTCGGAAGCGCAAATCGAGGACGGCATCAGGCTGCTGGATACCCATTGCCACCTGAATTGCGAGCCGCTTCTCTCCAACTTGCCGGGAGTCCTGGAGGCGGCACACCGCGCCGGGGTGGTCGGTTGCGTCGTGCCCGGGGTTCATCCCGCTGACTGGGAGCTGATGGCCGGGCTGACGCGTGAGCACGCCGGACTGTTTCCCGCCTTTGGCATTCATCCCCTGCATGCGGACCTGGCCGATGGGGCTGCCCTGGAACGGCTCGCACAAATTGCCGCCAGCGGGGTTGCCCTGGGCGAGATCGGCCTTGACCCCACCTACCCTGGTGCGCTGGATCGGCAGGAACAGGCCTTCCGGGAACAGCTGCGCCTGGCAATCAGGCTGGGGCTGCCGGTACTGGTCCACTGCAGGCGTCTCTTCCAGCGCACCCTGACGGTTCTCAGAGAGGAAAAGGCCGGCCGGGTGGGCGGCATCATGCACGCCTTTTCCGGATCGCCGGAGATGGCCCGGGAGTTCATCAGGCTGGGGTTTGCCATCTCCCTCTGCGGAACGGTGACCTGGCGGGGGGCGGCCCGTCCGGTGCGCCTGGCTGGCCAGATTCCCCTGGAAAGCCTGGTGCTGGAGACCGATGCGCCTGACATGGCGCCCGAGCCCTTCCGGGGGGAGTCAAACCGGCCTTCGTGCCTGCGGGAGGTGCTGGTTGCGGTGGCGGGTATCCGTGATATGCTGGTGCATGATCTGGCCCGGGCCACAACGGTCAACACGCTGCGGGTTCTTGGTCGCATAACCCTGCCATGAACACTGTCTTTTTCGCCAGAGCTGTGCTACGGTACCACACGCCGTCATTTCAGGATGGAGAGCGTCATGAAACCTGTTCTTTTGTTGAGTACCGTCCTTGCAACCGCTCTTGCGGGCTGTGCCATGTTCACCTCATGGAAGAGCATACCGCCTCCGGGTGGATGCGATCAGTGTCACACCGTGGAGATCAGCACCAACTGGCGTGTCGCCTATAAACCCGCCACTGTGGCCGATGAGCGTGGCCGCCAGGCGTTCCAGACCCCCGAATACAACATGGAGCCGCGGGGGAAAGAGCCCTCTCCGCTGGAGACGAAGAAGCTCCGCGAACTACGCTGTTTCGAGTGCCACAGGTCGCCGACACCCGCCCACAAAGGGCGTATGGGACGCTTCCACCATTGATGTTTTTTGCCTCACGAACCCCATTTTGCGGGACCCTTTAACTATGTATAAAAACATCTTGACATTATTGTTTCGGCGAGTATGATCATAAATCGATTTTAAAGCCATGCGCATTTGCGTCTAATGGTAAATTCAACCACACGAGGTCACACATGAAAAAACTGATCACTCTGACAATGGTACTTGCTCTGTCCGTCGCTTTCACCGCAGGCTGCAAGAAGAAAGAAGAAGCTGCTCCTGCTCCGGCTGTTGAAGCTCCGGCCGCTGAAGCTCCGGCACCGGTTCAGGCTCCGATGTCCGCCACTGCTGGCGCTGCTACGGAAGCTCCTGCTGAGGCTCCCAAGCACTAAGCTGATTCGAGTACCATTTCGAATGGAAAGCCCGCGGAACGAATTCCGCGGGCTTTTTATATGGTGGGGGAGGACGGCGGGAGTAATCCCGCCTCCTACCCGATTATGTTGGCTGACAAAAACAGGGGGGACGCTACATCTGCTGGCGCCCCCCCTTTTTTGTGCCTTACAAGCAGCTACAGCGCGTTGGCCACCTCGGCGCTGACATAGGGCTGGTACTTGGTGAAGTTGGACCTGAACATGGCCACCAGCCTGGAGGCGGTATCGTCGTACCTGGCCGGATCGGACCAGGTGTTGCGCGGGTTGAGCATTTCCGAGGGAACCCCGGGACAGCTGGTGGGGATGGCCAGCCCGAAGAAAGGGTCGGTTTCGAAGCTGCCGTCGGCCAGGGTCCCGTCCAGGGCCGCATTGATCAGGGCGCGGGAGTAGCTGATCCTGATGCGTTCGCCCACTCCGTAGGGGCCGCCGTTCCAGCCGGTATTGACCAGCCAGCAGGAGACGTTGTGGCGGGAGATCTTTTCCCGCAGCAGTTCTCCGTACACCGTCGGATTGAGTGCCATGAAGGGGCCGCCGAAGCAGGTGGAGAAGGTGGCGGTGGGTTCCTTGACACCGGCCTCGGTTCCGGCCACACGGGCGGTGTAGCCGGACAGGAAGTGGTACATGGCCTGCTCCTTGGTCAGGTGGGAGATGGGGGGGAGCACGCCGTAGGCGTCGCAGGTCAGCATGATGATGTTGGCGGGATGACCGGCAATCCCCGAGGGAACGATGTTGGGGATGTGGGTCAGGGGGTAGGAGGCGCGGGTGTTCTCGGTGAAGGAGTCGTCGTCCAGGTCCACCCGGCGGGTACGGGTGTTGATGGCCACGTTTTCCAGGATCGTCCCGAACCTGCGGGTCGTGGCAAAGATTTCCGGCTCGCTCTCCGGGCAGAGGCGGATGATCTTGGCGTAGCAGCCTCCTTCGAAGTTGAACAGCCCCTTGTCGTCCCAGCCGTGCTCGTCATCGCCGATCAGCGCCCGGCTGGAATCGGCCGACAGGGTGGTCTTGCCGGTCCCGGAGAGGCCGAAGAACACCGCAGAATCGCCCTTCGGTCCCACGTTGGCCGAGCAGTGCATGGAGAGGATCTTCTTCTCCACCGGCAGGATGTAGTTGAGGATGGTGAAGATGGATTTCTTGATCTCGCCGGCATAGCTGGTGCCGCCGATCAGGATCAGCTTCCTGCCCAGGTTGACAATGATGAAGGCCTCGGAATGGGTGCCGTCAATGGAGGGAATGGCGTGGAAGCCTGGCAGGTTGATCAGGGCGAAGCGCGGTTCGTGCTGTTCCAGCTCCTCCGGTGTGGCCCGGATGAACATGTTGCGGGCAAAGAGCGAGTGCCAGGCCCTCTCGGTGATGATGCGCAGGGGCAGGCGGTGTTCTCTGTCGGCGCCGGCGAAGCAGTCCTGCACGAACAGGTTGCGGCCATCCATGTAGGCCAGCATGCGCTTGTACAGCTCGTCGAACTTCTGCGGGTCGAACGGTTTGTTGACCTTGCCCCAGGCGACGTTTTCATGGCAGGTGGGTTCATCGACGATGAATTTCTCGTTGGCGGCCCGTCCGGTGTAGTGGCCGGTCTTCACGGCCAGGGCGCCCATGTGCGAAACCAGCCCCTCACCCCGTTTGATGATCTGCTCGTAGAGCACTGAGGTCGGCGGGGTCCAGTAGATCAGGTTCGCGTTGGTGATGCCATGCTCTTCAAGACCGGTTCCACGGGTAACATCGTTGAATTTCACTACCGTTCCTCCCCTGTCCCTCATTATTCAGAGGTAATTATTCGATAAAATCCATCCTACACATCTCCCCGGCTTCCTCACCCGCTTTTTCCCGGCTCCAACCTCCCTGCTGAAGGTCAGGCGGTCATGGCGCTTTTTATCCCATTCGCGAGTGTGTTCAGAGGCAGGAAGAGCTTCAGAGGATCGTCTTCGAGCGGAATAAAACCAAAGCGAAGGTAGAACTGCCGTGCCTTCTCGTCTTTGGCGTCCACAAAAAAACCGGTGACGCCTCCCGACATCTTCGTCGTCAGCACAATTCGCTTTATGGCATCAGCTAGGAGTCTGTCGGGCTTGACCTCAGGGGCGCCCTCTTTTGTGGCCAAGCCGATTAAAAAAGTTCCGTATGTGTTCGTCTTCCCACCGGCAACCTGGTTAATTCAGCCCTTTCAGCGATGACTGCGGTTATTACAGGCTGATTTTCGCTATTTCTCATTCTATCCGGCCAAGACATGCAGCCGTTTGATGTTGTAGGCCATGCAGACGAGGTTCCATTCGCCTTTTACTGCTTCAAAGCCACGAAGAAGAAAGCTTCTGAATCCCATGACCGCCTTGATGATGCCGAAGACCGGTTCCGAGGTGACTTTTCGCTGGGCGTAGATCGCCTTGCCGGAAGGTGTCTTCAGGCGATGCTTCATTCTGGCCACGGAATCGGCATCTTCGGGTAACGGCGGCGGTTCGGCAAAGCGCTCCATCAGTGGCACGTTGTGACTCTGCCGGTCTACGGCAATGTAGGGAGTTATCCCGTTCTCCTCACAGGCAGTTACATTGGTTTCGCTGAAGTAGCCACTGTCAGCTACCAGATCGGTTGCCTTGCCAAGCTTCTCAGGCAGCGCCGCCAGGTTCTCCAGGGTCGGTGTCAGCTCCTGTTTGTCATTGGGATTCTGGGTAACATGGGCCGAAACGATGAGCTTTGATGCTGTATCCACACCGGCCTGGGCGTTGTAAGTCTGCTCGAATCCGCCACCGGAGGTCGGCATGATCCGCGACTCTTCATCGGTCAGATTGACCTGATCTTTGGCAGTGGGGCCGGATTTGGGCGGTTTCGGCTCTTTCCCCTTGGCCTTCTTGCCCGTTGCCTGCTCCTTCTTGGCCCGTTCGGCGACTTTCTTCTCATAAGCGGCCTGTTCACGAGCATGGCGCTCAGCGGCTCGTTTTTCGATCTCGACCTTGGCTGCGGCAATGGCGGAAAGACGCTTTTCCCGACGTTCCAGTTCTTCGGGGATGTTCATGCCGTCCGGAATATCGGCACGGTCCGCTGCCTCGGCCTTTTTGAGCAGTTCGCCAACCTCAGCCTTGATCTGCTCTTCAAGCTTGCAGGCATGCTCATAGCTCAGCGCCTTGTGCTTGGAGGCGTTCGCCTTGATTTTGCTGCCATCCAAACTAACGTTGCCCAGTTTCAGCACCTCCATCTGATGAGCGATCAGCAGAATCTGGGCAAACAGCTTGTTCAGTTGCGGCAGAAAACGCCGGCGGAAGGTGGCAATGGTATCGTGGTCAGGATGACTGTTTGCCGCTATGAACCGGAATGCCACGGAGTCGTAGGTGCTGCGCTCAAGCTTCCGGCTGGAGAATACGCCTGTCGCATAACCGTAAAACAACAATGCTACCAGCATCTCAGGGTTATAGGGCTGCGAGCCTCGGCCGGCATAGGTAGCTTTCAAAGAGCGCAGGTCGAGCTGTTCGACAATTTCGACCACAAACCGGGCCAAGTGCTTTTCTGGTAGCCAATCCTGCAGCGATGGCGGGAGCAGATAGGGTGTTTCCCGGTCAACTTCAATAAACTTTGATTTCATAGTCAACCCCGATACCTAACCAGTTGATATTACCGGACAAATATACGGGATACACCAAGAAAACGCAAGCTAAAGCTGACGACTTATTCAATAAATACAGCAGGTTAACCAATTGAAAACGCCCTGGAGATGACGGCTGAATGCGTTAAGCCCGACAGACTCCTAGGAGCAGCGCTCCATATCTCCTGCCTTGACAGGAGGTGTCAACGGCAAGTCGTGCCAGTTTCGCGGCCGGCAGGCGCGATGACTTCGGCAGTCTGCGTGAAAATCCACCGGGAAGAGATGCGGCGTCGACCTCCACGAATGAAAGCGTGAAGAAGCCCAGGATTGTGTGCGGGGAGTGTTCATCCGCAAGGACAAAGGTGTTTGAAAGCCCCTTCTCCCGATGTTGGCGGGCCGTTTTTTTCAGGAACGTATTGAGCGCTTCTACGCCGCAATCGAATGCCTTGCGATCGTGTGACGCATCAAGGGGACGAAAGATCAGCATTTCACGAGCCGGTTGTGTGCCTTCAGTGCGTCGACCAACTCCCGTGACGGTTCGGGTGGGCTCTCCAATGCCGCAAGAAACGTTCGGGCGTCCTTTTCAGACAGCCGCAATATTTCCTCGCGCTCCAGAATTTCGCTGGCACGATCGAGGGCGGTCTGTACGATAAATTGATTGACTGTTGCACCGTACACGGCAGCGGCCCGCTCGATAATGACCCGGTTTGCGCGTGGAATTCGTGCGGTGATCCGGTCGTCTGACACGGGTTTATGTGGAGATTTTTGTGTTTTTGCCGATTGCATGGTATCCCTCCGCTGCTTGCCGGATCACCATAGCCTTTGTGGTGCCAATCTGGCAACATGTTTCTTCCCCACGGACACAGGGAACCTATCGCGTTAACGGGGAATTGAGATAGGCGTTGATGATGTCCAGGTAGATCTCCCGCGGCTTGCTGGTGCCGTCGCTGGGAGCCACCATGCCCTCGCTCTCCATCATCTCGATGATGCGCGCCGCCCGGTTGTAGCCGATGCGCAGGCGGCGCTGGACCATGGAGATGCTGGCCTGCTTGGTCTCGGCCACCAGGCGCAGGGCATCCTCCCAGCGCTCGTCCAGTTCCTCGTCACTCCCCTCGTTCCCTTTCTCGTCCGTATCCTTCATTTCAAGAAGCGACTTGTCGTATTGAGGCTTGCCCTGCTTGCGCAGGAAGTCCACCACCCGCTGCACCTCGGCGTCGGACACGAAGGCGCCGTGGATGCGCTGCAGCCGCGAGGTCCCCGGCGGCATGAAGAGCATGTCCCCTGCGCCCAGCAGGGTCTCGGCGCCGTTGGTGTCCAGGATGGTGCGGGAGTCCACCTTGGAGGTCACCTGGAAGGAGATGCGTGACGGCAGGTTGGCCTTGATCAGGCCGGTGATCACGTCCACCGAGGGGCGCTGGGTGGCCAGGATCAGATGGATGCCCGAGGCGCGGGCCTTCTGGGCCAGGCGGGCGATGTGCTCCTCCACGTCGCGACCGGCCACCATCATCAGGTCGGCCAGCTCGTCAACGATCACCACGATATAGGGCATGTGAGCGTGTTCCAGCGGCTCCTCACGGGGCAGGGAGAGAGCAGGCTCCGCCATCTCCGCGATCCCCCCCTCCCCTTCCTCGACGATCTCCTCCAGCTCCTCGATGATCTCCGCCTCGGGGATGTTGTTCAGCTCTTCCTGCTCCAGGGCTTCACCGGCCAGCTTCTTGTTGTAGGAGTCGATGTTGCGCACTCCCTTGTCGGAGAGCAAGCGGTAGCGGCGCTCCATCTCGTTGACTGCCCATTTCAGGGCCAGGGACGCCTTCTTCGGTTCGGTCACCACCGGCAGCAGCAGGTGCGGGATCCCCTCGTACATGGAGAACTCCAGCATCTTGGGGTCGACCATGATCATGCGCACATCCCTGGGCTCGAACATGTAGAGGAGCGACAGGATCATGGTGTTGATGGAAACCGACTTGCCCGAGCCGGTGGAGCCGGCCACCAGCAGGTGCGGCGCCTTGGCCAGGTCGGTGACCACCGGGATGCCGGCGATGTCCTTACCCAGGGCCAGGGGGAGCTTCATCTTGTTGTGGTGAAACCCCTCGCAGTTGAAGATCTCGCTCAAAAAGACCATGTCCCGGTCGCGGTTAGGCACCTCGACCCCCACTACCCCCTTGCCCGGGATGGGGGCCACGATGCGGATGGACATGGCCTGGAGCGCCATGGTCAGGTCGTCGGCCAGGCCGGAGATGCGGCTGATCTTGATGCCGGGGGCCGGCGAAAACTCGTACATGGTGATCACCGGACCGGGACAGATCTCCACCACCTCGCCGTCGATACCGTAATCCTTGAGTTTTTTCTCCAATAGCCGGGCGTTCATGGCCAGCGCCTCGTTGTCCTGCTTCTTCTCGGCCGGCGGCGGGTTGTCCAGCAGCGAGAAGGGGGGCGTACGGAAATCGCCTTCAGTCTTGATGAACTCGAAGCTCTCCTGCAGCGCCGCGCTCTTTTCCGCCCCTTTCTTCTTCTCCCTCCCCTTCTTGAAAATGTTGGTTACGGGTACGGCTGGTGGTGGGACAGGTTTGCTCACCGGCTTTGATGATTCCGCCTGTTTTGTCTTCTCCCGTATCTTGTTAAAGACAGTGACCAGCGGTGCGATTGCGGCGGGCTTGATCACCGGTCTGGAGGATGGAGCCGGGGGGGCGGGTTTACCCTCCTCCCGGGCCTTTTCCTTCAGGTGCAGCTGCCGCTCCTGGGCGCGCCGTTCGAGCCAGACAGCCCATTTCTTCTTCAGGGTCTCCAGCCACCAGCCGGCAAACAGCACGAAGGAGAAGTGGGAGAGGATCATGATCGAAGCCGCCAAGAGTGGCAGCAGCAGAAGCAGTGCGCCGGTGGCGCCCACCGTCTCCTTCAACAGCCGGATGGTCATGACTCCCACGGCCCCGCCGGTGGGCAGCTGCTGGCCGAAGAAGGTAAGCGTCTCCTGGGAAAAGGCGAACAGGGCCGAGAGGGACAGAACCAGCCCGCCAAAAGCCAGCAGCTTGTAGGAGCGAAGGCGGATCTCCTTGAAGCGCAGCAGGTTATAGGCCATGGAGAGTATGGCCAGGGGAACCAGGAAGGAGGCCAGGCCGACGCTGCTGAAGAACAGGTCCGCCACCTGGGCTCCCAGGCGTCCCCCCAGGTTTTGAATGCTCTCCTGGTTGGAATAGCTGTTCCAGGAGACGTCGTTGGCGTTGAAGGATACGAAGGTCAGCAGCAGAAAGATGCCGGCGGTTGCCAACGCCATGCCCTGCAGTTCCTTGACGAGTTTTTCTTTCTTGGCTTCTTCCATTGGTCCCGATATCCATAGATTGTATGAGTGAAAAGACGGGTAATCATACCCGCAAGCGCCGGGGGGTGGCAAAGGAAAAATGGAATGCGCTCATGTCGTTCCGTTCATCCAGGGGGCGGTGGTTTGTGGAAAAAATGAAAAGGGGACAGGCCGCCATACAGTGGCTGACCTGTCCCCGGTGAGGCGGGATGTACGGCGAGTCTTCAGACGGCCCGTTTGGCGCGGCGCTCCTCCCGCAGCATGTCAAGGGCCAGGAGCGCCACCCCTACGCAGATGAACGAGTCGGCCACGTTGAAGGCCGGCCAGTGGTGGTTCCCCCAGTAGACGTCCAGGAAGTCGATCACCTCTCCCATACGCACCCGGTCGATCAGGTTGCCCACAGCGCCGGAGAAGATCATGGCCAGGGAGGCTTGGGCCAGCTTCTGGTCGTTACGCAGCCTGCCGAAGGCCACTAGGATGACGGCAGAGGCGATCAGGGAAACGGCGATGAAGAAGGGGAGCCGCCAGGATGCCTGGGAGAGGAAGCTGAAGGCGGCGCCCCTGTTTCTGATGTAGAAGATGTTGAAGAAACCGTCGATCACCGGAATGCTCTGAAAGAGTTCCATGCTCCGGTGGATGTACAGCTTGCTGGCCTGGTCCAGGAGCAGGCCGACGACGGAGATCGCGGAGAAGAGTGCCCAGCGTCCCATGGTCAAATGACCGCGGCGGTGCATTTGGGGCAGATGGTCGGGTGACCGGCGTCCGTGCCCAGCTCCTCGCTGTAGCACCAGCAACGCTCGCACTTCTCACCCGGCGCCGCGCCAACCCGCACCTTGAGACCGGCGGTTGACTCGGAATCCCAGCAGTCTCCCTCCAGGCTGTCCGTCAGCTCCACCTTGGAGACGATGAAGATGCTCTGCAGCTGCCACTGGTAGCCACGCAGGAACCCGAGCAGCTCCTCGGGAGCGGCGATGGTGACGGCGGCGTCCAGGGAGTGGCCGATGGTCTTTGCCGCCCTGGCCAGTTCCAGCGCCTTGGATACGTCGGCGCGCACCCTGATGATCCGTTCCCAGCGGGCGGCCAGCAGGTCGTCCCGCCACTCCGGGTTCAGCGTGGGGAAGGAGGCCAGGTGCACGCTCTCCTCCGCCCTGGCCGGCATGTAGCGCCAGACCTCTTCGCTGGTGAAGGAGAGCACCGGCGCCAGCAGTCGCACCAGGGTGTCCAGGATGCGGTACATGACCGTCTGGGCGGAGAGGCGCTCCAGGGAGCCTGCCCTGCTGGTGTACATGCGGTCCTTGAGGATGTCCAGGTAGAAGGCGCTCATCTCCACCGAGCAGAAGGAGGTGACATCCTGGTAGATGACGTGGAATTCATAGTCGCGGTAGGCGTTCAGCACCCGCTCCTTCAAAAGTTCCAGCTGGTGCAGTGCCCAGCGGTCGATCTCGGGCATGTCGGCGAACGGAACCGTCTGGGTCTCGGGGTTGAAGTCGCTGATGTTGCCCAGGATGTAGCGGCAGGTATTGCGGATGCGGCGGTAGGCCTCGGCCACGCGGGTCAGGATCTCCTGGGAGATGCGGTTGTCGTCGCGGTAGTCCTGGGCCGCGACCCACAGGCGCAGGATATCGGCGCCGAACTTCTTGATCACATCCTCGGGAGCCACCACGTTGCCCATGGATTTGCTCATCTTGCGCCCC
Organism: Pelobacter propionicus DSM 2379; assembly: GCF_000015045.1. GTDB lineage: Bacteria > Desulfobacterota > Desulfuromonadia > Geobacterales > Pseudopelobacteraceae > Pseudopelobacter > Pseudopelobacter propionicus. The sequence goes on along the minus strand of NC_008609.1, from coordinate 3,978,406 downwards.
TGGCCGTCCAGCACGAAGCCGTGGGTCAGCACGCTTTTGTAGGGGGCGCTGCCGCGGGTGCCCACGCTCTCCAGGAGCGAGGAGTGGAACCAGCCGCGATGCTGGTCGCTCCCTTCCAGGTACAGGTCGGCCGGCGAGCGCAGTGCGGGGCTGTCCTCCAGCACGGCCGCGTGGGAGACGCCGGAATCGAACCAGACGTCCAGGATGTCGTTCTCCTTCTCGAATGCGGTCGCCCCGCACTTGGGGCAGACGGTTCCCTGCGGCAGGAGCCGGTCCGCGTCCCAGTCGAACCAGACGTCGGAACTCTCGGTTGCGAAAATCCCGGCCACATGGTCCATGATGGCGCCGTCGGCCAGGTATTCGCCGCAAGCCGTGCAGGAGAAGGCGGTGATGGGAACCCCCCAGGAGCGTTGGCGCGATACGCACCAGTCGGGACGGTTCTCGATCATGCCGTGGATCCGCTCGCGGCCCCATTTGGGAATCCACTGCACCTGGCCGATGGCCTCCAGAGCCTTGGCGCGCAGGTCGTTGCTCTTCATGCTGATGAACCACTGCTCGGTGGCGCGGAAGATGATCGGCTTCTTGCAGCGCCAGCAGTGGGGGTAGGAGTGGCTTATGGTGGATGTCTTCAGCAGCGCTCCCACCTCGGTCAGCTTGTCGATCACGCTCTGGTTTGCGCTAAAGACCTGTTGGCCGCCGAAGAACTCCACGGTGGAGAGGTATTTGCCGTGGTTGTCCACCGGGTTGTAGATCTCCAGCCCCTCTTTCAGTCCCAGCTCATAGTCCTCCTGGCCATGGCCGGGGGCGGTGTGGACGCAGCCGGTGCCGGCCTCCAGGGTAACATGCTCGCCCAGCAGGATGATGGAGTCGCGGTCGTAAAAGGGGTGTTTGCAGCGTTTGCGTTCCAGGGCGGTTGCGGAGAAGGTGGCGATGACCTGGCCGCTGAGGCCGGTTTCGGCCAGGAAGCTCTCTTTCAGTCCCTCGGCCACGATCAGTACCCCTTGCTCGGTTTCCAGGGCGACGTAGTCGTACTCGGGGTGCATGGCAATGGCCAGGTTGGCCGGGATGGTCCAGGGGGTGGTGGTCCAGATCACCACGTAGGCCTGCCTGCCTGCCAGGGCGGGGATTGTCGCGGAGACGTCGTCCACGAGCGGGAAGCGCACATGAATGGAAGGTGAGCTGTGGTCGGCGTACTCCACTTCGGCCTCGGCCAGGGCGGTCACGCAGGAGGAGCACCAGTGCACCGGCTTGCGGCCGCGGTACAGGCCGCCGTTATGGGCGAATTTTGCCAGCTCGGCGGCGGTGCGTCCCTCATATTCGTATTTCATGGTCAGGTAGGGATTCTCCCAGTCTCCCTGGATCCCCAGCCGCTTGAACTCGTCGCGCTGGATGGCCACGAATTTTGCGGCGTATTCGCGGCAGAGTCTGCGCATTTCAAGCTTGGAGATCTGGTGCTTCTTGGAGCCGAGGTTCTTTTCCACCTGCAGTTCTATGGGTAGGCCGTGGCAGTCCCATCCCGGCACATAGGGGGCATGGAACCCCTCCATGCGCTTGACCTTGAGCACGATGTCCTTGAGCACCTTGTTGAGGGCGTGGCCGATGTGGATATGGCCGTTTGCATAGGGGGGACCGTCGTGCAGGACGAAGAGCGGCCTATCCTTCCCTGCGGCTTCCATGGCGCTATACAGGTCGTTTTCCTCCCACGCGGCGAGCGTTTCCGGTTCGCGCTGGGGCAGGTTGGCCTTCATGGGAAATCCGGTCTGGGGCAGGTTGAGAGTATCCTTGTATTCCATGAAACGATCTCCTCACTGGTAATTCTGTGTAAAATCAGCCTAAATTACAGAGATACCGCTTAAATGTCAAGGAAAGGGACGCAGGAGCGGGCGGCGGGACACCAGGGAAAATACGCCGGATTCATTGTGTTTTCAGCGCCTATTGGTACTATTATAAACGCTTTATGTGTAGAGCGTTCGGACGTTGCGGCGGGGGATGGCCATGCACAGACAAAACATCAGCAGGGAAGAATATCGAACTGCGGCGAGCCCTGGTGGCACACCGGGTGGAAGGGGAATGTCAACCGCGGACCTTGTGCTCCGCTTCTCCCGTTTCCTGGAACATCTGCCCCTGGCGGTTTCCATCAAGGATCCTTCCGGCCGCTATCTGTTCGTCAACGAGTACATGAAGCTGCTCATGGACTGCGAGGACGTGACCGGCAAGAGCGCCGAGCAGCTTTTTGCTCCCGATGTGGCCGCGGTCATGGCCGAAAACGATCACCAGGCGCTCGCCCAGGGACTGCTGCTGGTGCAGTGCACGATCCGTGACAGCTACGGAGACGACCGTATCTTCGAGATCTACAAGTTTCCCCTGCCCATGCCGGGAGGGGAAACCCTGCTGGGGAGTGTGGCGGTGGATATCACCGAGCGCAAGCGGGCCGAGCAGTCGCTGGCGCTGAAACAGCAGCAGCTGGAGGAGCTGAACCGCTCCCTGGAGCAGCGCGTCTCCCAGGCGGTGGACGAACTGCGCCAGAAGGACCGCTTGCTGATCCAGCAGAGCAGGCAGGCGGCCATGGGGGAGATGATCAACAACATAGCCCACCAGTGGCGCCAGCCGCTGAACAACATCGGCCTGATCATCCAGAACCTGCAATTGCAGTATGAAGCGGGTGAGATGGATGCCCAGCAGATGGCAGCGGAAGTCGGCACCGCCATGGACGTCATCGCCTTCATGTCCCGGACCATCGACGATTTCCGCAACTTCTTCCATCAGGACAAGCTGCGCAGGAGTTTCGTGGTAAACGAGATGGTGGCCCGTTCGCTGGATTTCCTGCTTCCCGGCCTGAAGAACAGCGGCATCAACGTCCAGTGTCGGGAGGAGCCGGACGTCAGGACGGAGGGATACCCCAGCGAATACATGCAGGCGCTGCTCAACATCCTCAACAATGCCAAGGATGTGCTGCTGGAGCGCAGGGTGCCCCGGCCGTTGATCTGTATCACTATATTCCGGGAGAACCGGCGTGCGGTGGTCACCATCCGCGATAACGGAGGCGGCATCCGCGAAGATGTGCTGCCCAGGATATTCGATCCCTATTTCACGACCAAGGAGCAGGGCAAGGGTACCGGCATCGGTCTGTACATGTCCAAGGCCATCATCGAGAAGAGCTTCGAGGGGAGGCTTACGGCCCGCAACATGGATGACGGCGCGGAGTTCAGGATCGAGGTCTGAGCAGGGGGTTCTGGAGAGTATTACTCCTTGCATTTGCCCGTTTCCTCTGTTATTTTTTTTGATCTTATTCCGTCATAGCGCGTCGAAGAAAGGATCGCATACCGATGCTTAAAAATATTCTGGATTACCTGTTCGGATTTTTCTCCAATGACCTGGCCATCGACCTGGGGACCGCCAATACGCTGGTCTACCTGCGTGGCAAGGGGATCGTCGTGCGGGAGCCGTCGGTGGTTGCCGTGCAGCGCATGCCCAACGGCCGCCAGATGGTGCTCAAGGTCGGCATGGAGGCCAAGCAGATGCTGGGCCGCACCCCCGGCTCCATCACCGCCATTCGCCCCATTAAGGATGGGGTTATCGCCGACTTCGACATCACCGAGGAGATGCTGCGCTACTTTATCCAGAAGGTGCATAACCGCAAGACCCTGGTCCGCCCGCGGGTGGTGATCTGCGTACCTTCCGGCATCACCCAGGTGGAACAGCGCGCCGTCAAGGAATCGGCCGAGTCGGCCGGTGCCCGTGAGGTCTATCTGGTGGAAGAGCCCATGGCGGCATCCATCGGCGCCGGCCTGCCGATCACCGAGGCCTCGGGCAACATGATCGTGGACATCGGCGGTGGTACCACCGAGGTGGCGGTCATCTCCCTGGCCGGCATCGTCTTTGCCCAGTCAACCCGCATGGGCGGTGACAAGATGGATGAGTCCATCATCCAGTTCATCCGCAAGAAGTACAACCTGCAGATCGGTGAGCGCATGGCGGAGTCGATCAAGATCGAGATCGGCGAAGCCTATCCCGGTCCGGAGCTGTTGACCAAGCAGGTCAAGGGGCGCGACCTGGTCTCCGGCATCCCCAAGACCATCGAGGTCAATTCCGACGAGATCCGCGAGGCGCTGAGGGAAGCGGTCAACTCCATCGTCGACACGGTGCGCATTTGTCTGGAGAAGACCCCGCCGGAGCTGGCCGCCGACATCGTGGACAAGGGGATTTTTCTGGCCGGCGGCGGCGCCCTGCTGCGCAACCTGGACATGCTGCTGCGGGATGTGACCAAGGTGCCGGTGCTGATCGCCGAGAACCCGCTGGACTGCGTGGCGCTCGGCTCCGGCAAGGTGCTGGACGAGCTGGACCTGCTGCGCCGCGTCTCCATTTCCTCCTGATCCTCTCTTTCGGCTGAACGACGGCCGGAGCGGCATCCCCGCTCCGGCCGCACCCCCTGTGTGTATGCCCTCTCCCTCCATCGATATCATCGTCCCTGTCTGGAACAGCCCCTTCCAAGCCCGCGCCTGTCTGAGCGCCATCCTGACCCACTCCCCGGGTGTGCGCCTGATTATCGTTGACAACGGCAGCGATCGTCAGACCCAACTGGTGCTGGAGGAATTCTCCGAGCCGCTGGGCGAGAACTGTCTCTTCATCTCCTCTGACCGCAATCTGGGGCTGGTGCCTGCCATCAACATGGGCCTGAGCCGTTCCGATGGCGACTGCGCCGTGATCGTACGCCCCCATGTCACCGTGTCCGAGGGGTGGCTGGAAGGGCTGGTGGAGGCCGCCGATGCCGGCCTGGCCTCGCCGCTCTTCAGCGGCCCGGGCGCCCCCTTCCCTCCCCCGCTGGCGCGCGGCTGCAGCAGGATGGAAACCTTCGACGTCTCCTTTTCCACCCTGGCCTTGCGGACGGAGCTGTACATGCTGCTGGGCGGTTTCGACGAAAAGCTGGATGGCGGCCAGTGGTGCCTGCACGACTACGTTAGCCGCGCCGCCAGCAGGGGCTATCGCACCTGTGTCACCTCCGCTTCCACGGTCGTCTGCGCTGTTGCCCCCGTGCTCGGCTCCGACGCACGCCGCCGGGAGCTTGTCCAGGCCAGCAGGAACAGGTGCATTGAGCGCTGGGGCGAGGGGAGGCACTACGGCGTCTACTTCGGCCGCGGCGTGGCGGCCGAAAGCCTGGCCGACGCCATTGAAACCATACTGGCCGGTGCTCGCCGGGGGCACCGCTTCACCCTTGTGCTGCACGCCGGACAGGCGGCCCAGTTCCGTTGCCTGGGGTGGGACAGTCTGCATACCTCCATCCGGCTGCGCGTCCTGTCGCGCCTGATGCCACAGCGCGCCCTGCGCCGCGTCTGCGACGATTATCCGGAGATGATCAGGGTATCGGACGCAGCCGGATCCGGTTTTGGCGAGGGTGCAGCGCTGCTCCCCTTCGGCGACATGGCCCGCGATCTGGATTTCCCCGACAACGCCCACTACGGGAGGAGTGCCCATGCTTGATGACATAACGACCCAGCTCAAGTCCCGCCGGGCGCTCTTTGAACTGATCGCGCGGGACATGCCGCCGCTGATGGCCGACATGGCGGCACAGCTGGTAGAGGCGTTCAGAAAGGGCAACAAGCTTTTGGTGATGGGTAACGGCGGTTCGGCTGCCGATGCCCAGCACCTGGCGGCGGAGATCGTGGGGCGCTTCAAGATGGAGCGCAGGGCCCTGCCGGCCATCTCACTCTCCACCGACAGCTCCATCCTCACCGCCCTTGGCAACGACTACGGCTTCGACGCCGTGTTCCGCCGCCAGGTTGAAGCGCTGGCCCAGGCAGGCGATGTGGTGCTGGGCATCTCCACCAGTGGTAACTCCCCCAACGTGCGCAGCGCCTTACAGCTGGCCAGGGAGCGGGGGTGCCGAACCATGGGGCTTTTGGGGCGGGATGGCGGCAGTATCAGGTCGTTGTGTGACCTGGCCCTGGTGGTCCCTTCGTTGGACACCCCTACCATCCAGGAGGGGCACATCACCATCATCCATATCGTCTGCGACCTGGTGGAGAAGGCGTTGTTTGCCTGAGGCGGTACAGGGTTCAGGGCCAAGAGGTTTTCGGCTGAAGAGCCCGAAGCCGGAACGGAGTGAGTATGGATCGCAAATCGATTGAATCGATCTTCAACAGGATACGGACTGCAAACTGTCTGGTGATCGGCGACCTGATGCTGGACGAATATCTGTGGGGCAAGGCCGAACGGATATCACCCGAAGCACCGGTGCAGGTGGTGGATGTGGTCCGCGAGGAGATGCGTCTGGGGGGGGCCGGCAATGTGGTCAACAACCTGGTGGAACTGGGTGCCGAGGTGACGGTCTGCTCGGTGGTGGGCGACGACGACAACGGCCAGGCACTGCTGGAGGCCTTCGGCCGCAGGGGAGTGGCCACCGATGCCATCTTTCTCGACGCAACCCGCCGCACCAGCCGCAAGACCCGCGTGGTGGCCGCCCACCAGCAGATTGTCAGGATCGACCGCGAGTCGCGCGTTCCGCTCTCCGCGGAAGTCGAGCGTAGGGTCAGCGACTGGATCACGGCCAACGCAGGAGGGTTCGATGTGATCCTGCTCTCCGACTACCAGAAGGGGGTGCTGACCCCCGGGGTGATCTCCGCCACCCTGGCGGCGGCGCGGCCAGGAGCTATTCCGGTGTTGGTCGACCCCAAGGGTACCGATTTCTCCCGCTACAGCGGCGCTACCCTGCTGACCCCCAACCGCAGGGAGGCCGAGGCAGCTTCGGGCATAGCCATCCATGATATCGAATCCCTGGTCAGGGCCGCCGGTGTGATCATGGAGCGGGTCGGCCTGGAGCATTTGCTGATCACCCGCAGTGAAGAGGGGATGTCCCTCTTCTCCCGTTCGGCCGCGCCGATGCATATCCCCACCGTGGCACGGGAGGTCTTCGATGTCTCCGGCGCCGGCGATACCGTGCTGGCCTCTCTGGCCGCCGGCATGGCTGCCGGCATGGAGATGATCGAGGCGGCCCGGCTGGCCAACATCACCGCCGGAATCGCCGTTGCCAAGCTGGGGACATCGACGGTGGCGCCGGCGGAGATCATCAATGCCGTGGCCCTGGCCCACAGCGACAGCGATTCAAAGATCAAGAACCGCGACGTGCTGGCTGTGCTGATCGAGGCCGAGAAGGCCCGCGGCAAGCGGATCGTCTTCACCAATGGCTGCTTCGACCTGCTGCATGCCGGTCATGTCAAGTATCTGCAGAAGGCCCGCACCCTGGGGGATCTGCTGGTGCTGGGGCTGAACAGCGACGCATCGGTGCGGCGGCTGAAAGGTGAGAAACGCCCGCTGATAGGCGAGCAGGAACGGGCCCACATCCTGGCGGCGCTGGACTGCATCGACTACGTGGTGATCTTCGAGGAGGACACGCCGCTGGAGCTGATCGCCGCCCTGAAACCGCATATCCTGGCCAAGGGGGGGGATTACACCCCCGAGGGCGTGGTGGGCAGGGAACTGGTGGAGAGCTACGGCGGCCGGGTGGAGCTGGTGTCGTTCGTGGACGGGAAATCCACCACCAACATCATCGAACGGGTCCTGGAGCGCTATTCCTGAAGGATTTGCCCCTTGTCTTATCCGTGGTTTATGGGATAAAACACGTAGCAGCTTTTCATGATATTCAGTGAACAGGAGCAGTTATGGATCCGGAAACCGCCAACAACAGGGAATTGTGGATAATGGGCGTCGCGCCCGGCACGGGGCGTGAGCGGTTGCTCAGCTCCTACCTGGCAGCCGGAGGGTACCGCAACCGTCCCGAACGGATTGAAAATCTGGGAGACGAACGACCGTTGGGCATCGTGCTGGACATTTCGCCCTTCTCCGATGATGGCTGGGGGCTGCTGCTCCGGATCAAGAATGATCCGCTCACCCGCAACATACCGGTGCTGCCGGTTTTCCTCAGTGAAACCGGCAAGGTGGGCGGCGTTTTCCCGGTGGCTGGCTTTTTTACCCTGCCGGTGGATGAGAATCACCTCTTTGACCGTCTGGCTGTTTTCGGCCTGACCGAGGATGCGGAGACCTGGGACCTGCAGGCGCTGGTGGTTTCCCGCACTGGCGAGGAGAAACTCTCCAAGGCGATCGAATCCTTAGGCTTCGAGGTGGTCAAGGCTTACACCGGCAAGGAGACCCTGGCCCTGACCTCCATCCATCCCCGCTACATGGCCTTTGCCTCCCTGATGCTGCCGGATATGACCGTCTTCGAATTGCTGGAAAAATTCCGCCACTATCCCTACAGCAGCAACACCCCCATCTTCGCGCTGCTCAAGGATGATATGAAAGAGGGCGAGAAGAGCGCCATGAGTCGTGAAGTCGCCAACCTGGTCAGCAAGAAGGAACTCACCCGCGAGCAGTTCCTGGCCCACCTGCGGCGTCGCGAGTAGACGACGCCCGTTTCCCCCTGCCGCATAAAAAGACAGCCTTTCATCACAGGATATGCCGTGATGAAAGGCTGTCTTCGTTTCAGCTGAAAAGTTGCCGTGTCTGTTACAGGTACCCCGGCAACTCCTTCAGCTCGATGCTCGCCTTGGCGCGCATCTCGGTTGCCCACTTTTTGAAGCGCTCCTCGGATTTTTTGCGGTAAATCGTCTCCTCGATCTCGGATTTGACGCTCTCCAGCGGTTTGGGGGTGCCGGGGGTGCGCGCCTCCAGCTTGATCAGGTGGAATCCCAGGGGGGTGTAGACCAGTTCACTGACTTCGCCCTGCTTCATGCCGAGAATGGCCTGCTCCAGTTCCGGCTGCATGTCCCCCTTCTTGAAGCTGCCCAGGTCGCCGCCATCCTTTTTTGCTGCCGGGTCCTCGGAATAGGTCCTGGCCAGTTCGGCGAAGTCCTTGCCGCTCTTGGCCTCGGCCAGCACCATCAGCGCCGTGTTCATGGTACGCTTGATCTCCTCTGCAGGCGCCTTCTCGTTGGTCTTGAAGAAGATGTGCCGGGCGCGGAAGGTCTCATCTTCGCTGTAGGTTGCCAGGTTTTCGTTGTAATAGGCGCGAACTTCGGACTCGCCCACCTGGATCCTTGAGCGCACCTCCATGCTGACCAGCCTGAGCCGTTCCAGCTGTTCCCTGAGCTGGCTCTTGTACTGGTCATAGGAGAGCCCCTGGCTGGCCAGCGCCTTCACCAAACCCTCCTGATCCAGGTTGTTCTGGCGCTTCACATCATCAATGGCCTGGTTGATTTCGTCATCGCCGATCTTGATGTTCAGCTCCTTGATCTTCTGCTCCACCAGTTTCTTTTCCACCAGACCGTCCAGGGCGGCGCGACGGATGCGTTTCCGTTCCTCGTCGTTCATGCTCCCCTTTTTCTCGCCTTCACGGATCAGCGGTTGCGCCTCGTGATTGACCTCGTAGAGGGTGATGATCTCGTCGTTGACGATGGCGGCAACGGCGTTGAGCAGTTTTCCGGGTACGGTGATCGGCTGGGGAGCCGTTGCGGGTTGCTCCACCTTGACCACCGTTGACAGCGGTGTGTCTTTCACAAGCGCCTGTTTTTTCGCGCATCCACCAAGGGGCAGCAGGCAGAGGCAGACGGGCAGCAGGGCAAAAACGGTTCGTTTCATAGGGTGGCTTTTTCTCCAGTGCGTAACATGCAGCAAAAGGGTGAGCACGTACAGCCCCACCCTTTTGCCGTGAACTCAGTCAGAGTGATGTGAAGAGGCGATTCCGGACAGGATCAACTACTTCTTTTCCGGCACGGCCGGTTGTGCCGGTTCGCTCATGGCATTCAGCGCATCTTCCTTGACCGTGATCTTGGCGCTCTTCTTGAGCTCATCCTTGATCTTCTGGAAGATCTCCTGCTGCTTGGACGGCATGAGAGCCGCCTTGATCTGGTCCTTGACCTCGTCGAAGGGGCGCGTGCCGGCGGGACGCTTGCCGGTCAGCTTGATGATGTGGAAGCCGAAGTCGGATTTGACCACGTCCGATACCTGCCCCTCCTTGAGGGCCAGGGCGGCACGTTCAAAGGCCGGAACCATGGCGCCCTTGCCGAACCATCCCAGATCGCCCCCCTTGGCGGAAGAGGAATCCACGGAGTGCTTCCTGGCCAGTTCCTCGAACGCAGCGCCCCCCTTGAGCTGTGCTAGGATTTCCTTGGCTTCCTTCTCAGTTTTCACCAGGATGTGGCTGGCCCTGATCTGCTCGCCAGCCTTGAATTTGTCGATATTCTGGTCGTAGAACTTCTTCAGGTCGGCATCGGAGATCTGGGCGTCGGTCTCTACCTTTTTCTTCAGAAAAGCTTCCACGATCAGGCGCTTTTTCAGCTCCTGCAACTTCTCCTCGATCTCCGGCCCCTTGTCCAGGCCGTCCTTGGAGGCTTTCTGCAGGATCAGCTCACGGATCACCATGGTGTCCAGCATCTCCTTGCGCCCCTGGGGGGTCGTGGCCATGGCCCGCAGGTACTCCGGGAGATTCTTGACTTCACGGCTGAAATCGCCACTGGTGATCTTCTTGCCGTTAACCTCGGCAAGAACCTGTCCCTCCTGCTTTGTCGCCGTGGAGGAACCGGGTGTTCCCTGGCAGGCGAAGAGAGCGACAGAGCAGAGCGCAACGGCTATACATTTTGTTCTCGTGATGCTGTTCACAGCAGACTCCTTTTGCAGCTCATTGTTTTATGAAAATTTTTCAAAAATTATCATACCGTCCCTGCCTTTTCAAGCGCTTTCTGGCCTGCCGGCCGGACCTGACCTGGCCGGAAAACGGGGGGCAGCCGGTCCGCTCAGCGCTCGCTGAACAGCTGGACCCGGTCGCTCTTTCGCCGCCCCGTGGGGCGGTTCAACTCCTGCTGCCCGAAGAGCCGTATGACGCCGAACTGGCCGTCGAAACCGGGCTGGCGGATTACCCTCCCCTGGCGCATGCGGCTTATCGCCTCGGCCAGAAGCGGAGCGGCCCGCCCGATCTCCTCAACCGGAGTGCGGAGCAAGAGCGCGAACTCGGAGCCGAACAGAGCGATGGTCCGCGAGTACTGCTCCATGACCTGCTTGGATGTGGGGCCAACCCCCAGGAGCTCGGCCAGCAGCTCGGGCAGGGGGATCAGGCTGAAAACCTGGGGCGCGTCGGAAGGGTAGAGCGGCGCGGAGCGGTCGGCCAACTCCTCCACCCGGTGCTGCACCCCCACGGTGAGCGGCGTGCCACAGACCGGGCAGCGCATGCCGGGCAGGGCGCGGGTCTCGGAGGGGGTGAGGCGGATGCCGCAGGAACGATGACCGTCCAGATGGTACTTCCCCTCCTCGGGGAAAAACTCCACCGTTCCGGGGAAGGTCTCCCGTTGGTTGCCCCTGATGGCGTCGCGGAGGGAGAAGAAATCCAGCCCGGTGGAGAAGAGGTTTACCTCGCGCCCCAGTTTTGACGGCGAATGGCAGTCGGAGTTGGAGATGAGGGCGAAACGGTCCAGGGCAGAGATGGTACGGTTCATGTCCGGGTCGGACGACAGGCCGGTCTCCAGGGCGAATACGTGCCCGGTCAGATCGCCGAAGCACTCCTCGATACGGTCGAAGCCGGAGCGGGAGCCGAACAGGGAGAACCAGGGTGTCCAGATGTGGGCCGGCACCAGGAACCCTTCTGGAGCCAGTTCCAGCAGGATCTCCAGCAGGTCGCGGCTGTCCAGTCCCAGGATCGGGCGGCCGTCGGAGACGATGTTACCGATGCCTGCCAGGCGCCTGTTGATCCGCTCGGCGGAGGAGAAGTCGGGAACGTAGAGCAGGTTGTGGACCTTCCTGACCGCGCCGTGGCGCTTGTAGATGCAGCTGATCTCGGCGGAGAGCATGAAACGCACCGGGGTGGAGGCCGCCGGAGCCGCACCCGGCAGGGGGGATGGCAGGGGCCTCTCGTCTCTCAGGCGGAACAGCCCGGCCTCGGCAGGTGTCAGCTCATCCTTCAGGCGTTGGAACCAGGCCGGGTGGGTGAAGTCGCCGGTGGCGACAACCTGGATTCCCTTGATGCGCGCCCAGGCCGCCAACCTGGCCGGGCTGCAGTCCGGACTGGTGGCCCGAGAATGGGGGGAGTGGATGTGCAGGTCGGCGGCGTAGTCCATGGGACGGCATCTTAGCAGAAGACGCACCGATGGAGAAGAGATATCCGGCGCTCGCCCCGGGGCTGATCATTTAGAGATTGCAAGCAGCCCGCAGAAGCCTTAGACTTGCCCGACCCATGTTCAACAGAGACAAGATCACGCACAGGATCAAGGAGATCCTCTCCCTTGACAGCCATCCCGGCCATATCGCGGCCGGCTTCTCCGCCGGTGTCTTCATCAGCTTCACCCCCCCCATACCGGGAATGCACACGGTGCTGGCCGTGGCCGTGGCTTTCCTGTTCCGGCTCAATAAACTGACCTGCCTGGCTGGTGCCTGGGTCAATACCCCCCTGACGGTCATCCCTTCCCTGTTCGCCAGCTACAAGCTGGGCGCCTTTGTTCTGGGGCGTCCCGCGACGTCGTTTCACCTGGCCGGCCTGGACTGGCAGAGTATCAGGACGCTTCTGCTCAACCATGCCGAGCCGCTCCTGCTGGGATGCTCGCTGATCGGTTTTGCGGCGGCGGTTGCCGCCTATTTCATCTGTTACGCTCTGGTGGTTTTTTCCCGGCGCAAGGATGCTACTCTGGCCGAGTTGACCCGGGAGATGGAAGAGGTGGGAGAGGAGTTGGAGTAGGACGGACCCGGGGGCCCGTCCCCAGTTCTACTTGCCCAGGATCGGGCTCAGTACCTGGTAGGTGAGGTAGGAGACCAAGGCGGAGGCCGGGATGGTCAGGACCCAGGCGATAACGATGCGCTGGGCCACCTTCCAGTTGACCGCGGTAATCCGCTTGGAGAGCCCCACCCCCAGGATGGTGGACGTGATCACATGGGTTGTGCTGGTGGGCATGCCGAAGGCGGCGGCGCCCATGATGACGCCGGCCGATGCGGTTTCGACGCAGAAGCCGTGCACCGGTTGCAGCTTGACGAAGTCACGCCCCACGGTCTTGATGATGCGCCATCCTCCACCGGCCGTACCCAGGGCCATGGCCGTTGCGCAGGCCACCATGACTTCCCAGGGAACGGAGAATGTCTTGAGAAATCCGTAGCTGACAAGGGCCAGGGTAATCACGCCCATGGATTTCTGGGCGTCGGCCATGCCGTGGGAAAAGGCCATGAAGGCGGCCGAGGCCACCTGCAGGTGGCGGAAAACCTTGTTGAGGCCGCCGGGGGCGCTGTTCCTGAATGTCCAGTAGATGGCCAGCATGAACAGGAACCCGATCAGGGTGCCCAGGATGGGGGAGAGCACCAGGGCCAGGACGATGATCTTGAGTCCGTCCAACTTCAGGGCAGCCAGGCCGGCGTGGGCGAATACCGAGCCCATGATGCCGCCGATAATGGCGTGAGAGGAGGAGGAGGGGAGTCCATAGTACCAGGTGACCAGATCCCAGATAATCGCCCCCAGGATACCGGCCAGCACTACCATCTGGGTGATGTTGGCGCCGTCCACGATCCCCTTGCCGATGGTGGAGGCCACCTTGGTGGAGACCATGGCGCCGGCGAAGTTCAGGGTGGCTGCCATGAAAATGGCGGCCTTGATGGAGAGGGCCCGGGTGGAGACGCAGGTGGCTATGGCGTTGGCCGTGTCGTGAAAGCCGTTGATGTAGTCGAAGGCCAGCGCGGCGGCTATGACCAGGCAGAGCATCACAAAGCTCGACTCAAGCATTCTTTACCACCACGCTTTCCAGGATATTGGCGGCGTCTTCGCACTTGTCGGTGGCTTTCTCCAGGGTTTCGTAGATCTCCTTCCACTTGATCAGCTGGAAGGGGTCCTTCTCTTCATCGAAAAGGACGCTGATCGCCTCGCGGCAGACCCGGTCGGCCTCGTTCTCCAGGGCATTGATCTCCACGCAGAGGGCGAAGAGCTGTTCGTTGGACTGCTTGCCCAGCATGGCAACCGCCTTGTCCACCACGATGCAGGACTGCAAGATGATGAAACCCAGGGATTTTGCCTGGGGCGGGATGCTCTCCACGTTGTACATGATCACCCGCTGTGCGCAGACGTCGATCAGGTCGAGGATGTCGTCCAGCTTGGAAGCCAGTTCGTAGATGTCCTCGCGGTCCAGCGGTGTGACGAAGGTGGTGTTGAGCTTCTTGATAATGGAGTGGGTGATGGCGTCGCCCTTGTGCTCCAGTTCCTTGATGTTGCGCTGGCTCTCGGCTGGATTTTCGAAGTTGTCCAGCATGTCCTTGAGCAGTTTTGCCCCCTCGATGATGTTTTCCGTCATGTCTTTGAAAAGCTTGAAGAATTTCTCATCTTTGGGGATAAGTCCGAACATGTCGTGCCTCCTCTGTGCTGCTGTGGAACGTGATATGAAAACCTAGCACTCATAGCATGATTTTCAGTTCCTTCCCAGTAAAATGTCACCGGCCTGACACGATTTCGTAGCACAATTGAGATGATAGCTCGTGTCGATTGCCTTTAAGGGCGTCTTGCCGTATCCTGACCGCAGCCCGGACCACTCTCTAGGTGCGCAGTGCATAACCTACCGGAAGGAATCCTCATTCATGAATCTGCTTCACGCCCTGATTCTCGGCGCCCTACAGGGGGTCACCGAGGTGCTTCCCATCAGCAGCTCCGCCCACCTGATCCTCGTTCCCTGGCTTTTGGGGTGGCCCGAATCGGGACTGACCTTCGACGTTGCCCTGCATCTGGGCACCTTCCTGGCGCTGGTGGTCTATTTCCGACGGGATATCGTTGACATGGCTGTCTCCACCATCGATGCCGTGAAGCATCGTTCCCTGGATACACCGGCCCGGCGGCTCCCCTTTCTGGTGATCGCCTCCGCCGTTCCGGCCGCCCTGGTGGGAAAGCTGTTCGAGACCCAGATTGAGGAGCTGTTCCGCTCCCGTCCCCTGCTGATCGGGCTGTTCCTGATCCTGTTCGGCGTCGGCCTGGGGCTGGCGGACCTGTTCGGCCGCAAGCGGCGTTTCATGGCCCAGGTGACGGTTTCACATGCTCTTGTCATCGGCCTGTTCCAGTGTCTGGCGCTGATCCCGGGAGTTTCCCGCTCCGGCATCACCATCACCGCAGGGCTGATGCTCGGCTTTAACCGTGTGGGGGCTGCGCGCTTCTCCTTCCTCATGTCGCTGCCCATCGTGGCCGGCGCGGCCCTGTTCAAGATGCTACACCTGCTGGATCAGGGTATTCCGGCCGGAGAAGGATTGCCGCTCGCGGCCGGAATCGTTTCCTCGGCCGTAACCGGCTACATCAGCGTCGCCTTCCTGTTGCGCTTCGTGCAGAAGCGCAGCATCGCCCCCTTTGTCTGGTATCGACTCATTGCCGGCGGGGCTGTGGTGTCGGTAATCCTGACCGGGATCAGCGGGTAGCCGGACTCTGGTATACTCTCCCGCAGGGAGGGTTGGCTGATGTGCCCAGGAATCAGAGAGTGGCCGGAGGATGAACGGCCGCGGGAGAAGATGCTCAGAAAGGGCGCGGCCAGTCTCAGCGACGCGGAGCTGCTGGCGCTGATCATCCGCACCGGCGATACCGCCACCGGGAAGAGCGCCATCGACCTGGGGCGGGAACTGATCAGCCTCTTCGGTTCCAGCCTGCGTGAGCTGGGGAGCGCCGACATGGCCGAGATCACCGCCATCAAGGGAATGGGGATGGCAAAGGCGGCAGGAGTCAAGGCGGCCTTCACCCTGGCGTCCCGTTTCCAGGGGCGCAGGCTGGAGAACCTGGACCGCTTCACCTCTCCCCGCCAGGTATTCGATTACTTCCATTATGAACTGCGCGACTGCCGCAGGGAGTACTTCCTGGTGCTGCTGCTGGACGGCAAGAATCGCATCATCCGCCGGGTGCAGGTGTCCGAGGGATCGCTGAACCAGAGCATCGTCCACCCCCGCGAGGTGTTCTGCCAGGCGGTGAAAGAGTCGGCCGCGGCCGTCATCCTGGTGCACAACCATCCCACCGGTGACCCGACACCCAGCCAGGAGGATATCGCCATCACCCGCCGTCTGAAGGAAGCGGGCGAAATCATGGGCATCCGCGTGCTGGATCACATCATCATCGGCGACGGGGAGTACCTCAGTTTCGTTGAGCGCGGGGTGCTGTAGGAGTGAAGAATGAGGAGTGAGGAGTGAGTGATTTAATCCGTTGCGCCTGGGCTGGCGATGATCCGCTCTACCGCGCCTACCACGATTGCGAGTGGGGGGTGCCGGTTCATGACGACCGGCTCTTGTTCCAGTTCCTGATTCTGGAGGGGGCCCAGGCCGGGCTCTCCTGGATCACCATCCTGCGCAAGCGGGAGGCGTACCTGGTTGCTTTTGATGGTTTTGATCCCGAGCGCGTGGCCCGCTTCGACGATGTCAGGGCGGCGGAGCTGCTGGCAAATCCCGGCATCGTGCGCAACCGGCTGAAAGTTGCCTCGGCAATCACCAATGCCCGCGCCTTCCTGGCGGTTCAGGAAGAGTTTGGCTCCTTCGACGCCTACCTGTGGCGCTTCGTGGATGGCGGGCCGATCCAGAACGCCTGGAGCGATCTAACGCAGGTGCCGGCCAGTACCCCTCTCTCCGATTGCGTAAGCCGCGACCTGAGGCGGCGCGGCTTTTCCTTTGTTGGCAGCACCATCTGCTATGCCTTCATGCAGGCGGTGGGCATGGTCAACGACCACACCAGCGCCTGCTTCCGCTGGCAAGAGCTGGGGGGGAATTGAAACGCCCCGCTTCCATGGTGGAAAACGGGGCGCACTGATTGTGTCTTCGTAGAAGCGCCTTGTGTGCCAAATCCTCTGCTTTTTAAAAGCTTCGACAGTACCGCTGAACCAACCTAGTCCCCCCAAACGCTTTCCGGGCATCAGGTAGTTCTGGATGTAATCCCTGACCCCCTCCTCCACCGTGCTGATCTCCTCGCTGAAACCGGCCGCGCGCAGTTTGGCTGTCTCGGCGCAGGTGCGGTACTGGTAGGTGTCGCGGATCGATTCCGGCATGTCGATGTAGTGGATGTTGACCGGCCGCCCCATGGCGCTGAACACGGCCGTTGCCAGCCTGTTCCAGCTGACCGTGCCGCCGCCGCCGATATTGAAGATGCCGTTTGCCTGGCGGTTGATCAGGAAATGGACGGTGGCGGCGGCCGCGTCCATGACGTAGATGAAGTCGCGCACCTGTTCGCCGTCGGCGTAGTCGGGGCGATGGGACTTGAACAGCCGTAATGTTCCGCTCTCCATGATCTGCTCGTAGGCTTTCAGTACCAGGGAGCGCATCTCCCCCTTGTGCTGCTCATTGGGGCCGAAGACGTTGAAGTACTTCAGTCCCGCGATCTTGCCCAGAAGTCCGTGGCGCAGCGCCCACAGGTCGAAGAGCTGCTTGGAGTAGCCGTATGCGTTCAGGGGCCGCAGGCGCGGCAGGTCCTGCTCCTCGTCCTCGAATCCGTTCTCGCCGTTGCCGTAGGTGGCCGCGCTGGAGGCGTAGATGAAGCGCGCGTTGGTTTCCAGGGCGACCAGGGCCAGCTTGCGGGTGTACTCGAAGTTGTTTTTGGCCAGGTAGCTGGCATCAGTTTCCGTGGTGGCCGAGCAGGCCCCCAGGTGCAGGACAGCCTCCACCCCGCCTGCGCCCCGCAGGGGCTTGCGTTGCAGGGAGCCGGCATCCAGGCGCGCCTCGAAATCATCCTTCTCCATGTAGTCCATGAAGCGCAGCGGCGCCAGGTTCCGCCACTTGTCCGAGTGTTCCAGATGGTCCACCACCAGGATGTCTTCCCGGCCCAGCTGGTTGAGTCTGTGTACCACGGCGCTGCCGATCAGGCCCGCGCCACCGGTTACGATTATCATTCCTGTCTCCCCTGCTGTTGGTTTCGAGTACAGCCTTGTTCATAACCCATGGGATTTGCGCTGTCAACCGGCACACGTTCCCTTGGGGACGATGAACATCTGAATGGGCGTGGCAAGGGTGGCTGCCGGTGGGTGTCATGTTTCGGAAGGGAACTCATTCCCGACGCACGGCCGGACACGCGTGACACGAACGCTCCCTGACTCCGGCGATCCCCTCGCCTGCCCTGATCACATGCAGACCGCACGCCCCGAGCAACTCCTGAATCGTCTCCACGGGGACACTCTTTTTCCAGCCGCCGTGAAAATGGTCCGCCACCAGCAGCATGCCATGGGGGCGCAGCAGCCTCGCAAGATTTCGCGCGATGCGCTCCATGGACTGAGGATGATTGCTGATCGGCCCTCCCAGCAGGCCGTTGCAGATGATCAGGTCGAACCGTTCATCCCCCGCCGGGATTTCCTCCAGGTCCACTGCCCTGAAGTGCAGGCGCCCGTGGCAGTCCTGCTCGAACAGCGGCGCCAGCGCCTCGCGGAAGGCGCTCTGCCGGAGCGGGTCCAGGGGGAAACGGGCGTGGGCGGCTGACCAGACCTCCAGGGGATCCAGGGTCCACCCTTCGACCCGCAGGCTCTCCGTTGGCCATCCCTGCTCCAGCATCAGCCGCAGCAGGGCATAGCTTGCCCCACCATCGCCGCAGGCCGCGTCCAGGCAGCGCAGTTCCCCTCCCCTCTGCCGTCGTTCCCTGAGCCAGTGGCGGATGAACTCCGTCTGACCGGGATAGCGGTTCGAGCCGTTGCCGTAGAAGCGGCGCGGCATGAATGACCAGCAGACAAATTCCAGGCGGAGGCGCCTGTCGTCCAGCAGCCGCTCCAGCAGCAGGGCCGGGTTGACCGGCCAGCCCGAATCGGGTGGGAACAGGGAGATGATCCCGGCCCAGCTGAGGGAACTGGCGAAGGGGGTGCTGGAGAGGACCGGCGGCCAGGTCAGGACATGGCGATAGAGTCGGCGGAAGGCGGGTCCAATCAGTGCCAGCGGTAGCCAGAGTTCGCTCTGAAAGTGGATTTCCGGGGTGAGCGCCAGCCCAGGGGCGGGCCAGGGAGGCGGACAGGCACGGACAAAGGCGTCGAACATGTCGCCCAGACGCTGGATGTGGTCGTGGAACAGCTCCGACCGCATCCGGGGTGACAGGATCAGGGACAGGTTTTCAGTGGCGACAGCCGGATCGAGGGAGGGGGCGAAGGAGATCATAACCCTAAAAGCGGCAATTCATCTCACGCAAAGGCGCGAAGACGCAAAGAGACCAAATAGTTGTTCCATAATCATGTTTCGCCACACAGTTGATTCGAGTGCTTTGTTTATCCACCTGTTTTTTCGCGAATATGGTTTTGCAGGAACAATTCAAGACAGTGACCCCAGATACGCAGGAGAGCAGGATCTTTGGCGGGTGAAGGGAAATCCGAAAAAAATGATATCGTCGTGATTGCTGCGCTCTTGTGGTGGGAATATGCGGTTTGTCGTCAGTAGCTGGCCAGCGGCCGGTAGAGCGTGTCCCGTTCCACCGGGACCTTGTCGGCCCGTTTGATCAGGCGGATGATGGCGCTCTTGGTCAGCGACTGGGGGGAAGGTGCACCGGCGTCGTGGCCGATCTTCTCCTCGATCACGGTCCCGTCCAGGTCGTTGACCCCGAAGGCCAGCGACACCTGGGCGATCTTCTCCCCCAGCATGACCCAGTAGGCCTTGATGTGGTCGAAATTGTCCAGGAAAATGCGCGAGATGGCAAGGGTCTTCAGGTCGTCCAGGCCGGAGGTACCGCTGATGCCCAGCTTCAGGTCAGAATTTTCCGGCTGGAAGGCCAGCGGGATGAAGGCCTGGAAACCGTTGGTCCGGTCTTGCAGGTCGCGCAGCATCTCCATGTGGGCCACCCGGTCGGCAACCGTTTCCAGATGGCCGTAGAGCATGGTGGCGTTGGTTTTCAGTCCGGCACGGTGGGCAGTGGCGATTACCTCCAGCCAGCGCGCCCCGGAGATCTTCTCCGGGCAGATTTTGCGGCGCACCTCTTCCACCAGGATCTCCGCGCCGCCGCCGGGCATGGAGCCGAGTCCGGCAGCCTTCAAGCGCTCCAGCACCTGCTCCAGGCTGAGGCCCGAGATGCAGCTGAAGTAGTCGATCTCAACGGCGGTGAATGCCTTGATGTGCAGGTCTGGCGCGGCGCGGCGCAGGGCGGAGAGGGTTTCTTCGTAAAAGGGGAAGGGGAGATCGGGATGCAGCCCGCCGACGATGTGCAGTTCGGTGGCGCCGCTGGCCTGGGCCTCCACCGCCCTGTGGCAGATCTCCTCCGTGGTCAGGGTGTAGGCCCCCTCCTGGTCGGCGGTCCGGTAGAAGGCGCAGAAGGCGCAGCGGTTGACGCAGATGTTGCTGGGGTTGATGTGGCGGTTGACGTTGAAGAAAACGTTTTTGCCGTTCTTGCGCTCGTTGGCCAGGGCCGCCATCTCGCCCATGGCCAGCAGGTCGTTGGAGGCGAACAGGGCCAGCGCCTCCTGGGCGGAGATGCGGCGGTTTTCACGGATGTTGGCTTTTATTGTTTCCAGGGTGGGCATGGGGGGAAGTCTACGTCAAACATACCCGCCGGTTCAAGGTATTTGTAGGGTACGGCGTTCAGTCCCCCTCCAGCCTGTTCACGATCCGGTCGGCTTCCTTGAGGATCTTCAGCTCCGTATAGTCATGGCGCGAGGGGGAGTGGTGATTGCCAATGATCCGGCAGACGGTTTCCGTCTTGTCCGCGGGGAAGCCGATCTCCTGCAGCAGCTCACGGGCTATGGGGGGGCCGTATTCCTCCTGGGTCTTACCGTTGTTGTAGCCGTGCAGCTCCTCGGAGCGTTTGATGCCGATGTCGTGCAGCAGTGCTGCGGCCACCAGGATCTCGTAATCGCACTCCTGGCCATCGTCGCGGATCTTCTCCGCGTACTTCAGCACCTCCAGGGCATGGTTTATTCGGCGGTAGTCGTTTCCGAAGAACTCCACCAGCAGTTTTGCGATCCTTGCCTTGAAATGATCCATATCCCTGCCCTCCCCCGCCATTGATTCCGAATCATCCCAAGCCCTTTGTAGCATGCCCCGTCTACTTCTGTCACTCGCCGTTGCGCACCATCCAGAAAAGCGAACGCCCCGCGCAATAGGCGTGGGGCGTTCGTTGATGATCACGGCTGTCTGATCTTCCGTTTATCCCAGAATGGCCTTGATGTCAGCCTCGGCCGTGGTGATCGGGCCGATGTTGAAGTTCTCCACCAGGAAGCTGAGCACGGTGGGGGTGATGAACGCCGGCAGGGTCGGCCCCAGTTTGATGTTCTTGATTCCCAGGTGTAAAAGCGTCAGCAGGATGACCACCGCCTTCTGCTCGTACCAGGAGAGGATCATGGAGAGCGGCAGGTCGTTGACGCCGCAGCCAAAGGCGCCGGCCAAAGCCACGGCGATCTGGATGGCCGAGTAGGCGTCGTTGCACTGGCCGATGTCCAGCAGGCGCGGGATGCCGCCGATGTCGCCGAAGTCCAGCTTGTTGAAGCGGTACTTGCCGCAGGCCAGGGTCAGGATGACCGTGTCCTGCGGGAGCTTCTCGGCGAACTCGGTGTAGTAGTTGCGCCCCGACTTGGCGCCGTCGCAGCCGCCGATGAGGAAGAAGTGCTTGATGGCACCGCTCTTGACCGCGTCGATGACCTTGTCGGCCACACCCAGCACGGCGTTGTGGCCGAAGCCGGTGAGGATCTCCTTGCCCGGGTTCTCCGGCAGGTCCGGGCATTCCAGTGCCCTGTTGATCAGGGCGGAGAAGTCCCAGCCGTCAATGTGGGTGATGCCGGGCCAGGCCACCAGGCCCCAGGTGAACAGGCGGTCGGTGTAGGATTCGGCGGGACGCTGGATGCAGTTGGTGTTGAAGATGATGGCGCCGGGGAACTCCGCGAACTCCTTGGCCTGATCCTGCCAGGCGCCGCCGAAGTTGCCCGCCAGATGAGCGTACTTTTTCAGGCCGGGATAGCCGTGGGCCGGCAGCATCTCGCCGTGGGTGTAGATGTTGATCCCCTTCCCCTCGGTCTGCTTGAGCAGCTCCTCCAGCATCTTCAGGTCATGGCCGGAGACCAGAATCCCCTTGCCTCCCCTGGTGCCCAGCTGTACCGGCGTGGGGACCGGGTGGCCGTAGGTGTCGGTGTGGGCAGTGTTGAGCAACCCCATGACGGTCAGGTTGTGCTTGCCGCACTCCATAGCCAGGCTGACGAAGTCCATCAGCCCCAGGCTGGGATCGGTGGTGGCTGCCAGCGCCCTCTGGAAGAAGGCCATGACCTCGTCGTCGCTCTTGCCCAGGATCATGGCGTGGTCCATGTAGGCGGCCATTCCCTTCAGGCCGTACATCAGGATCTCGATCACGGAACGGATGTCTTCGTTGTCGTGCTGGCTGTTAATGCCGTAGGCTTCACCCTGTTTGATCTGGCCCGCCAGGTCCGTGGCAGGCTGCCAGGCGGCAACGTCGCCCGGAATGGTGACGCCGGAGGAGGCCTTGGCTTTTTCTTTAAGCTGATAACACTGGCTGATCATGGCGCCGATGCGAGCAGGTTCAAAGTCCACGTTGGTGACCGTGGTGAACAGCCCCTCGATGGTGAAGCGGTCGATCTCGGGGTGCCGTCCGATCTTGTCGGCGTACAGCGCAAGGCTCTTCAAGCCGTAGAGCAGGTGATCCTGCAGGGTTGCTACCTCCGGTTTCTTGCCGCATACGCCCGATACGTTGCACCCAATCCCGTTTGCCGCCTGTTCGCATTGATTACAGAACATTCCCGCTTCCTCCTTGGTCGTTGTATTCATTTCCGTGTGGTGAGACGTGTTTTGTGGTATGACAGTAACCACAAAAGCGTATAACAACCTTGACCTTTGTCAATTTTTTGCCATTCGGGAGGTAGCAGTCTATGTCCACCGTTTTTTTCGCGGATATGAGGACCGGCCACAAGGAAAACCTGTTCGACAAGATAGCCAGGCTGCTGGCCCTGTGCGGCCTGGAGCAACGGGTGAGCGAGGGGGATCTGACCGCCGTCAAGATCCATTTCGGCGAGAAAGGGAACCACACCTTTATCCGCCCGGTCTTTGCCCGGCGGGTGGTGGAAGAGATCAAAAAGCTGGGTGCCAAGCCGTTTCTGACCGATTCATCCACCCTCTACCCCGGTCAGCGCAAGGAGGCGGTCTCGGCCCTGACCTGCGGCATCGAGAACGGCTTCGCCTATGCCTGCGTGGGCGCGCCGCTGATCATCAGCGACGGCCTGCGGGGGGTGACCGAGATCGAGGTGCCGGTCAGGGGGGAGCTGCTGCGCTCGGTGTTTCTGGGGCGGGAGATCGTGGAGGCAGATTCGCTGGTCTGCCTGTCCCACTTCAAGTGCCACGAGCTGACCGGCTTCGGCGGCGCGGTCAAGAATCTGGGCATGGGCTGCGCCAGTCGTAAGGGAAAGATGGTGCAGCATTCCACCGTTGCGCCGGTGGTGTCGGCCAAGGCCTGCACCGGCTGCGGTTTCTGCCTCAAGTCCTGCGCCCACGATGCCATTGCCATCAACGACGGAATCGCCTACATCGATGCGCTGAAATGCGCCGGCTGCAGCCGCTGCATCTCGGTCTGCCCGGTGCGGGCCATCCAGGTGCAGTGGAACGAGGCCGCCGACCTGGTGATGAGAAAGATGGCCGAGTACGCACGGGGAGCCGTAGCCGGCAAGGAGGAGAGGATGATCTTCCTCAACTTCATCACCCAGGTCTCGCCCCAGTGCGACTGCTATGGCCACTCCGACGCCCCCGTCGTCAACGACATCGGGTTGTGCGCCTCCATTGATCCGGTGGCGGTGGACCAGGCCTGCGCCGACCTGGTCAATGGGGCCCACGGCAACCGGGGCTCGGCCCTTTCCAGCGGCTTCGAGCCGGGAGAGGACAAGTTCCGCGGCGTGCACCCCGGCATCCCGTGGGAAGTAACCCTGGAGCATGGGGAAAAGGTGGGACTGGGGAGCAGGGTGTACGATCTGGTCAAGATCTGAACCTGAACGACCGCTTTTTCTGGGCTAATGCGTTCTGTTGTTCAGTATTCAGGGTGACGAGGGGGAGTATGGACAGAGAGTTTCGCGTGATCAGGCAGGATTCGCCGTCGGGCAGGGCGTCCTACGTACTCTATCAGGTCTGCTACGATGAGCAGGGGAACATACGGCAGGTTTCCGCCGACGCGGCCAGCCCCAGCAGGGACACGATCGACGAACTGAGAGAGGACCTGGAGCGCATGCGCCAGGCCCTGGAGCTGCCCGTTCTGTCGCGGGAGGGGGTGCTGGACTCGCTGGAGACCAGCGGCGCCAGCGCATACGGCAGATGGATGCGGGAGCAGATCATCGAGCCTTCCGCTGAAGCCGGCACCCCCCTGGCGAAAGCGGTTTCCCATGGTGAGCTGGCCTGTTCCGAGCTGCGCAGGCTGGAGGCGTTGGCCGACATCTTCGCCGAGAAGCGCAGAAAAGACCCTTCCTTCGGGTTGGCAGCGGATAGCGTTGACGACTGACCGGCCTCCCCTTCCGTTGGTTGAAAAAAACGCCGCCGCAGGAGCACCCCCATGGGTGAGCCTGTGGCGGCGTTTTTTTGTCTAGGGGGAGCGGCTGAACCTGGCGCGCTCCGGTTTTGGGCGACCTAGTCCCTGGGCACGGCCAGCATGCGGTCCAGGGCCAGCTTGGCCTTCAGGCGGATATCCTCCGGTACGCTGACCACCGGAGTCAGGGTCTTGAGCGAATGGAGCACGTCCTCCTGGGAAGTCAGCTTCATGTTGGGGCAGAACAGGGCCGGCGAGGCCAGGATGAATTCCTTGTCAGGATTCTCCAGTCGCAGGCGGTAGAGGATGCCGGCCTCGGTGCCGATGATGAACTGGCGGGCCTTGCTGTCACGGCAGTAGTCGTACATGGCGCTGGTGGAGCAGGCCTGGTCGGCCAGGGCGGTCACCGCCGGGGCGCACTCGGGGTGGCAGATGAACAGTGCCTCGGGGTATTCGGTCTTCTTGGCCAGCACCGCCTCAACGGTCATGCGTTCGTGGGTGGGGCAGTAGCCGTCCCAGAAGATGAACTCCTTGTCCGGCACTGATTTGGCCACGAAGCTCCCCAGGTTACGGTCGGGCGCGAAAATGACCTTCTTGTCCGGCAGGGACTTTACCACCCTGGTGGCATTGGCCGAGGTGCAGCAGATGTCGGAGTGGGCCTTGACCTCGGCGGTGGAGTTGACGTAGGTGACCACCGGCACGCCGGGATGTTTTTTCTTCAGCTCCTCCAGTCCCCGGGCGTCGACCATGTCGGCCATGGGGCAGCCGGCATCCAGGCGGGGGAGCAGCACCTTCTTGTCCGGGGAGAGAATGGCTGCCGATTCGGCCATGAAGTGCACGCCGCAGAAGACGATCACGTCGGCCTCTGTCTTGGCCGCCTCGATGGAGAGCGCCAGCGAGTCACCGGTGATGTCGGCGATCTCCTGCACCTCGTCACGCATGTAGTTGTGGGCCAGCAGCACGGCATTGTGCTGCTTGAGAAGCTCTCTGATCTGTTCCTTGATGCCATTGTTCATTTGCAACGGTCCTTTCGCAGGGGCTTTGAAATTAACGGGAGTGCCACGAAATTGCGGGCGCTTGTCCCGCGGTTTCCTAAAACGCCGGTTGCCCTTCGGATGCGAACCGCGACGGGCGGGCTCTGGCGGAAGCAACTACTCGAAAAAACCGCCCTTTTCTTTCCGGCGTTCCGCGGCCTTTACTTTGTTGCCCTTGTTCGAGAGCGACAGGGGGCCATCCTACCCGGAACGCCCCGAAAAAACAAGATGTGATACACAGGTTCCGGTACAGTCGTTCCCTGTTGCCCCGACCCCCTCCCGTCGGTGAACGGGGGGGCTACCGGCCGGTCAGGCATGGTGGCCGGTTTCGGGGCGGCCAACCGCCCATGGCGTGGCGGACCGTTGCGGCTTGTGACTGAGCGATACTTTCACCTTGGCTTTAGCTTCCCGGAATTCCGATCTCCGTTCTCCGGGGGCGGTTGTCCGCCCATAGGATCACGCCACTTCGCCTCTGTTTCAAATCGAGACGGTGTTTCAAAAATCAGTTGCATTTTTCCCCGCCTGTTTTTATCTTAAAGCATTTTATGGTCAGGCTGCCTCGGGAAGCATCCACCATACGCCTGTACGAAACGGAAACCACGCGATGGGAAACGATAACGGACTACCCCTCTGCTCCTCGACGCTGGAATACCTTATGGAAGAGTTGGCGCGCCTTGAAACCTGCCCAATCCCGCCGCTCAGGCAGGACGATGAACGCCCGTGGCAGCAGGACGGAAGCCAAACGGTGCAGACCCTCCTGAAACTGGTCGGCGACCTCTACGAGGCCGCTCCGGTGGGGTACCTGTATCTGGGGCGCCAGGGGGATATCCGTTCCGTCAATCACAGCTGCGCGGAACTGCTGGGAAGTTCCCGCTCCTCGTTGGTCGGTTGCTCCCTGGACCCGTTCCTGTCCGATGAAGCCCGCCCCCTTTTCCATGACTTTCTCCAAAGGGTCTTCGCGGAGGGCGCCCCGGAAACCTGCGAGATCGTATTCCGCAAGCACGGGCATACGCTGCTCTCTCTTCAGATCGAGGCGATTGTCTGCCGATCCGGGGAGGAATGCCGTGCCGTGGTTACGGACATAACCGGACGCGGGCAGGCCGAGCAGGCATTGCGGGCAGCCCAGGGCGAGGCGGCACGCTGCAGGGCGGAGATGGCGGCACTCATGGATGCGGTGCCGGCGGCGGTCCTGATAGCCCACGATGCGGAGTGCCGTCACATATCCGGCAGTCGCGTCACCCAGGAAATGAGCGGGCTGCCCCTCACCATCAACTTTTCCAAATCAGCCCCTGTTCTCGAACAGCCGACCAATTTTGTCCTGATGAGACATGGCCGGGAGATTCCGGCCCGGCTCCTGCCCGTTCAGTTGGCGGCAGCCGGACAGGAGGTCAGGGATTACGAGTATGAGCGTGTCTTCGCGGACGGGACCGTTCGTACCATGTTCGGCAATGCCGTGCCGCTGCGGGACGGCCGCGGCCGGCCGCGCGGCGCCATCGGCGCATTCATCGATATCACCGAACGCAAACTGGCCGAGGAAGCGCAGCGCCGCGCCAAGGAAGAGTGGGAAAGGACCTTTGCCAGCGTTCCGGCCCTGATCTCCATCATCGATAACCAGCACCGGGTGCTGCGGGTCAATGAAGCCATGGCGCGGCGTCTCGGACGCGAACCCGAGCAGTGCGTCGGGCTGACCTGTTATGAGGTTATTCATGGGGGAGCGGTTCCCCATCAATGCTGCCCCCATTCGAGAACCATACGGGATGGCGGCGAACATGTGGAAGAGATGCGTATCGACCTCTTTGGCGGTGATTTCCAGGTTGTCACCACGCCGCTTCTGGATGAGGAGGGAGAGCGCATCGGTTCCGTTCATATCGCCCACGACATCACCGAACGGAAGCGGATGGAGGATGCCCTGCGCGCAAGCGAACAGCGTGTCAGGCTGAAGCTGGAGAGTATTCTCGCCCCCGAGGGTGACATCGGCAGCCTGAGTCTGGCTGACATCATTGACACGCAGACGATCCAGGCACTCATGGATGCCTTTTACGGACTTACCCGTATTCCCATGGCGCTGATCGATTCCGAAGGCACCATACTGATCAGGGTTGGATGGCAGTCGATCTGCACTACCTTCCACCGGAGGCACCCCGAAACCAGCATGTTCTGCGTTGAAAGCGACATCCAGCTCACTGCCGGTATTTCCGAGGGCGAGCTCAGGCTGTACAAGTGCAGGAACAACATGTGGGATATCGCCACCCCCATTGTGATGGGAGGGAAGTGCTTCGGCAATCTCTTCATGGGGCAATTCTTCTTTGACGACGAAGAGCCGGACCACGAGCTGTTCCGCTCCCAGGCGGCGCGCTACGGTTTTGACGAGGCGGAGTACCTGGCCGCCCTCGCAACCGTGCCGCGCCTGAGCAGGAGCTCAGTGGAACATGCCATGGACTATTTCATCAAGTTCGTCGCCCTGATCTCCAAGCTCAGCTACAGCAATATCAAGCTGGCCCGGTCGCTGGCGGAGCGGGACGCCTTGATGGATTCCCTGCGCACGAGCCAAGAGCAAAATGAATTCCTGGCCGATATCGTTCGACATGCGGCCCAGCCCTTTGTACAGAGCTATCCTGACGGGCGGGTGGGGCTTGTCAATGATGCGTTTGAGCAGCTCAGCGGTTATACCGTCGCAGAACTGATGTGCATCGATTGGGCCACGACCCTCACGCCGCCGGAATGGCGGCAGGTCGAGCAGGAGACGTTGGATGAGCTCCAGCGTACCGGAAAGCCGGTCAGGTACGAGAAGGAGCTGATCCGCAAGGACGGTAGCCGTGTGCCCGTCGAACTGCTGGTCCACATGGTCTCGGATATGGAGGGAACCCCGCAGTACTACTATTCCTTCATCACCGACATAACCGAGCGCAAGTTGGCCGGGGAGGCGATTGCCCGGCGTAACGCGCTCCTCATGGGGATAAACTTCATCTTCAAGGAGGCGCTTCAGTGCCGGACCGAGGAGGAGCTGGCGGATGCCTGCCTGAATGTTGCCGAGGAGATCACCGCCAGCAGCTTTGGCTTCATCGGTGAAATCGGCGCCGACGGTCTGTTTCATGACATCGTGATCAGCGAGACCGGATGGGCTGCCTGCTCCATGCACGATTGTGACGGTAACCATAGGCCATCGGCTGTCTTCCCTATGCACGGTATCTACAGCAGGGTGCTCCTGGACGGTGCATCGTTCTTCACCAATGACCCTGCATCGCACCCGGACAGCATCGGCCTCCCCGCGGGGCATCCCCCGCTTGCGTCTTTTCTCGGTGTTCCCCTGAAGGACGGCGAAAAAACCATCGGCATGATTGGGGTGGGCAATCGCGATGGAGGCTATTGCCAGGAGGAACGGGAGTTCCTTGAAGGTCTGGCGCCGGCCATCGTGGAGGCATTCCAGCGCAAGCGGGCCGAGGATGCCCTGAAAAAGCTGAACGAAGAGCTTGAAAACCTGGTGGCCGAACGGACAAAGGAGCTGGAGTTCAAGAATCTGATCCTTTCGACGCAAAACGAGACGTTTATCGACGGCATCCTCGTCGTGGACGAAGAGCATAAGATCATATCCTGTAACCGGCGCTTCCTTGAACTGTGGGGCATCCCGCCCGCACTGACGAAAGCTGGCGAAGCGCCGCTTCTGGAGTTGGCTGCGTCGAGGGTAACCGACAGCGAGGGATTCCTGTCCAGGGTGAATGAACTCTACGATAACCGGGAGGAGAAGAGCTGGGAGGAGATCCTCCTGAAAGACGGCAGGGTATTTGACAGGTATTCGGCGCCCATGCTGGGAGATGACGGAACATACTTCGGAAAAGTCTGGTACTTTCGCGACATCACCGAGCGGAAGGAGGCGGAGCGGGCCCTGCGCCAGGAGACGATCGAACGGCTGCAGGCGGTGGAAGCCCTTCGCGAAAAAGAGCGCATGCTCATTCAGCAGAGCCGCCTGGCGGCAATGGGGGAGATGATCGGCAACATCGCCCACCAGTGGCGCCAACCGCTCAACAATCTCGGGCTGATTATCCAGCAGTTGCCCATCTTCCATGATTACGGCGAACTCACCGGAGAGTTTCTGGACGAAAACGTGCTGCAGGCGATGGATATTATCCAGCACATGTCCAAAACCATCGACGATTTCAGGAACTATTTCAGGCCGGATAAGGAAAAAATGCACTTCCGGGTCCGCGAGGCGATCGATACCACCCTGGCGCTTGTCAGAGACAGTTTCAGGAACCAGCATATCGGCATCGTGGTCAATGCCGTGGAAGACTCCAGTATTTTCGGCTACCGGAACGAGTTTGCCCAGGTACTGCTCAACATCCTGAACAACGCCAGGGATGTTCTGGCGGAACGGGGAACGCATCAACCCCGGGTGACGGTCAGCATGTTTGGCGAGGGCGACAGGGCCGTGGTGACGATTGTGGACAACGCCGGCGGCATCCCCGAGGAGATCAAGGGCAAGATCTTCGATCCCTATTTCACCACCAAGGGGCCGCAGTCGGGAACGGGAGTAGGCCTGTTCATGTCCAAGGCCATCATCGAGAAGAACATGGGTGGCAGGCTGACCGCCCGCAACATCGACGGCGGTGCCGAGTTCAGGATCGAGGTGTGAGAGCAGATTCCGGTCTGTCGATTTCAATTCCGACGATAGAATTACCCCGGAACCTGTCGAATTCTGATGCATTGGTGTCAATTTCTGGCTACTTTGAGTATATTGCGGTTCTCTTCTGGTCGTTTCGAGAGGCATGGGGGGAGTTCTTGTTATGAGAAAAGTGCTTGTCACCGGGGCCGGTGGTTTTATCGGCCACCATTTGGTAAAGGATCTGGTACGTCGGGGCCACGAAGTGATTGCTGTGGACCGAAAACTCCCCGAGTTCGAAAAGAGTGCTGCGAGCCGGTTCGTGTTGCAGGATCTTCGCGAAACAACGGCTGAATGGGAATCGCTCTTCCTGGGAGTAGACGATGTGTATGCGCTTGCCGCAGACATGGGCGGGATGGGTTTCATCTCCCGCAATCACGCCGATATCATGCGGGACAACACCCGTATTGACATCAACACCCTTGAGGCCGCCCGCAAGGCGAAGGTAGGGCGCCTGCTCTACACATCATCAGCCTGCGTTTATCCTGAACACCTCCAGGAGGCGGAAGCGGCGATACCCCTGGCAGAGACAATGGCGTATCCTGCCAAGCCCCAGGACGGGTATGGCTGGGAAAAACTCTATGCCGAGCAACTGTGCCATTATTACCGCCTCGAACACGGGGTTGATACCCGTATTGTCCGTTTTCACAATATCTACGGCCCACTGGGAGCCTGGCAGGGAGGGAGGGAGAAGGCTCCGGCTGCCCTGTGCCGAAAAGTAGCCGAGGCATGTCTCAAGGGCAGGGATAGTATCCAGATCTGGGGTGATGGTAGACAGACCCGCTCATTCTGCTTTATCGATGACTGCATCCAGGGCTTGGCGCGCATCCTGGAATCCGGCTACACCGAGCCACTGAACCTTGGTCGCGACGAGATGGTTTCGATCAACGAACTTGCCCGGCTGATTTTCGAGGTCGCGGGCGCCGAACTCCGCATCGAACATATTGAGGGACCACAGGGAGTGCGTGGGCGCAACTCCGACAACAAACGTCTTGCCGAGGTTACCGGGTTTACCCCAAGTATCAGCCTTCGTCAGGGGATAGCCGCGACCTATGGCTGGATCGAGGCACAGGTGAGAGCCGGAATATGAGCTTCTCATCTGAATCTTCTCCGCAGAAGCGAACCCTCCTGTTTGTGATGGCGTACCATAACGAACGAGAGTTCGCTATGTTTCAGGAACTGCTCTCCCGCTGGGACGACCTGGTGGAGATGTCATCCCCCTTCCATTTTCTATTTGTCAGCGCCCTTGATTGCAGACTCGCCACAGACTTCGATCACTCGTTCCTCCACTACGAAGACCCTCCGAACACGAAGAGGTGGGCTTGCGTTGCCTTGGAATGGTTCCGGGTGGCGCGATACATCGAGGAGTCCATGGACTGCGATGCCTGGCTATGGTGGGAGTCTGACGTCCTCCCCGTGCGCAGGGACGCCTTTGACTTCTTTCTATCGATGTGGAACGACGGGTGTAAGATAGCGGGATACCGAGTGAGGGACCGCAAGTGGGGTATGAAACGACGGATAAATGGGGTGGCGATTTACGCTCGGGATTACTGGAGTTTCATAAAGCCCGTATTCAACCTGGATGGAACCTTCGATACCCGCCGCCCCTTTACTGATCTTGATCGGGATAAGTTCGTTGAACTTAACCGGTGGTATGCCCTTGTCCACCATGAGGAAAAACTTCGACTGACTCCGGAAATCCGTCTGGTCCATGGCATCCGGGACAGATCACTGCTAGATCAGGTCCTGGATGGCGTCAAGCTCTATCCGGTTGTTCCGACCTGGTACCGGGCTGCTGTCAACCTGCTTAACGTTTGGCGCCTTGAGGTGTACCGTCCCAAACGCTATTGCCCGGAACGCTGATGGCACGACAGATTCATGCTGCCCGGCGCGCAGTCCGGTTTCGTTTATCCCATCGGCAGCTCTTTTTGCGAAACTGGTGAAGGGTGACAGGGAAAAATGGGGGATTACATGGCGTGTTGGAAAATAGATTGACACACGCACGCTGCTCACACTATTATCCCCTCCACTAAAGGGGAGTAGTTATCGGCCACCGACAAGGCCGACCCGGATTCCGTCATTACGGTCGAAAGACCCGGGACCGGGGCATTCATGTGCCAACAAGACCTTTATCCAGGCTCACATGCCGGGGGTAAAGGTCTTTTTTATTACCCCCGGCGATACCCCAATCGTCGGAGGTAATCACGATGAATCAACTCAAGACAACCCTTCTCCTCTCTCTCCTCACCGTGCTGATGGTCCTGATGGGAAGCGCCATCGGCGGCAAGACCGGTATGGTTTTCGCCTTCTTCATGGCAGCTGCCATGAACTTCTTCTCCTACTGGTTTTCCGACAAGATAGTCCTGAAGATGTACGGCGCTCAGGAGATCAGCGAGCACGATAACCCCGCCTTCTACGGCATGGTGCGGAGGCTGGCGCTCCAGGCCGGTCTCCCCATGCCAAAGGTCTACATCATTCCATCCGAAAGCCCCAACGCCTTCGCAACTGGCCGGAATCCGGAGCATGCCGCCGTTGCCGCCACCGCGGGGATTTTACGCATTCTCTCGTCCGAGGAACTGGCAGGAGTCATGGCCCATGAACTGGCCCATGTCCGGAACCGTGACATTCTGGTCGGCACCATCGCCGCCACGTTTGCCGGCGCGATTTCCATGATCGGCAACATGCTCCAGTGGGGCGCCCTGCTCGGGGCGGGGAGAGGCGATGACGAGGAGGGTTCCGGAGGCCTGATCGGTTCACTTGTCATGGCCATCGTCGCCCCGATTGCGGCCATGCTGATCCAGATGGCCGTCTCCCGCTCCCGGGAGTATCTTGCCGACGAGACCGGCGCCAGGATATGCGGCAATCCTCTGGCTCTGGCCGGCGCACTGCGAAAGCTCCATACCGCATCCCACATGATCCCGATGCAGGAGGCCCGACCCGCGACCGCCCACATGTTCATCGTGAATCCCCTGAGCGGTCGCTCTCTGGCGAACCTGTTTTCCACGCATCCTCCCATGGAGGAACGCATTGCCCGGCTGGAAAGCATGGGAACGAGAGGGCGGTAAGCGGTTTTTCCGCAAGGCCGAAAACGCCACCGGCACGGTCAGCCGCCCTGCCGTCGCCCTGATGCCGCGGCAGCACACACCACGATTGCTGCCTTCGACACCATGAAAAGGATTATCCCCGATGACTGAAACCACCATCATGTGGACCGTTTTTACTCTTCTCTTCGGCGCCATGCTTGTCGTTGACCTTGGACTCAACCGGAAAAGCCACGAGGTTTCGTTTCGCGAGGCTCTGACCTGGAGCATGGTCTGGATTGCCCTGGCCCTTGCCTTCAACATGGGGATTTATATGACCATGGGGAGCGCCAAGGCGCTGGAGTTCTTCAGCGGCTATGTCATCGAGAAGTCACTCTCGGTTGATAACCTGTTCGTCTTTATCATGATTTTTTCCTACTTCGGCGTGCGTGGCCACCATCAGGCACGCATCCTCAAGTGGGGGATTATCGGCGCCCTGGTGATGCGGGCGATCTTCATCTTTGCCGGTGTCGGGTTGCTGGCGCGGTTCCACTGGCTGTTCTATCTTTTTGGCGCCCTGCTGGTCGTGACGGCCTTCAAGATGGCTTTTGGCGGCGAGGGCAAGGTGGAACCGGAAAAGAACCTGATGGTCAGGGCAATCCGTAAACTGTTGCCCGTTACCCGGCGCACCTGGGGAGACTGGTTCATCACCCGGCGGCGGGGGATGGTGGTGGCAAGCCCCCTTTTGGTGACACTGCTCATGATCGAGTGGAGCGATCTGGTGTTTGCCATCGACTCCATCCCGGCCATCTTTGCCATAACCCTCGACCCGTTCATCGTCTTTACCTCCAACATATTCGCCATCATGGGGTTGCGGGCGCTGTATTTCCTGCTGGCGAACGTCATGGAAATGTTCGCCTACCTCAAATTCGGCATATCGTTCATCCTGCTCTTCGTGGGCGGAAAGATGATTGCGGCCGCAAGCGGCTTCCATATCCCCATCACCGTGTCGCTGACGGTCATCTTCCTGTCACTGGCCGTTGCCGTCCTGGCTTCGCTCTTCTTCGGGCCGCGCCAGCGGGAAGGGGTGCCGGCAAATGTGTGACCACCATACAAAAAGGAGGGGCAGGTAAAAAATCACATGCATACTTGTGGCGGGTTTTTTGGGGGCGCCTCCGGAACCGGATCGCTCGACGCACGACAACCCATACTGACGTTCATCTCTGAATCTGTGCGGCAGTACCCTAGGGGAGCCCAACCATGGGCACCCTTCTTCTGGAGGTTACAATGTTAAAGAACAAATTTTTCCCCCTCCTGATACTGGTTTCAGTACTTTTGTCACTGATTTCGTATCTCCTGAATCTGTATTCCGATTGGCTGTTTTTCGACGAAACGGGATTCTCATCGGTCTTCACCACGACTCTGTATGCAAAGACTGGGGCCGGTTTGCTCTTCGGCGGACTCTTGTTCCTGTTTGTACAGATAAACCTTCACGTTGCGAACAGGGCGCAGTTTCCCCTGTCCGGCATGCATCTCCTGGGAGCAGGCAACCTCGGGATAAACCGGGATCAAGCGGTTCGTCTTTGTAAGCCGGTCAGCATGCTCGTCAGTTTTGTCCTGGCGCTTCTTGCGGGCAATCTGGGCGCCATGAAATGGAAAGATCTGCTCTTCTTCGCCAATCGCCTGACTGTTGGAACCGTGGATCCGCTCATCGGCAAGGATGTGGGGTTCTACCTGTTCAGTCTGCCGCTTTTGGATGCGGTCAAGGGGGTCTCGGGCTTTATCATTCTGGCTGCGGCGGCATTGGCAACGGCTGTGTATTATGTTCGGGGTGGCATACTGCTGACCGAGCGAGGTGTGGCTATTGATGAAAAAGTTCGCCGTCATCTGGCTGTTCTGGTGGGAATCTTTGCGTGCGCCGTCGCCGCGGGCTTCTATCTGGACAGCTTCAAGCTGCTGTATGCCGATAACGGTGCTTTTTATGGCGCGGGGTATGTGGATGTCAACTCACGACTGCTGACCTACAGAGTTCTGACGTTCCTGACACCATTGGCGGGAGCCATGCTGGCGATCGGGATCTGGAAAGGCGTCTGGCGGATGGCGCTGCTGGCGCCTGCCATTGTGGTCGCACTCTACATGCTCGGCATCCGTGTCTATCCGGGTGTTCTGCAGAAATTCAAGGTCGCGCCCAACGAGATGGCCCTTGAGACGCCCTACATAATGAATAACATTACCGCAACCCGTTTCGGCTATGATCTGGAAAAAATCGAGACGGTGCCCTTCGATGTTGATACGAAACTTACCGCCGCTGATATAGCCAACAACGATGCAACCATCAAAAACATCAGACTATGGGACCATGCCCCGCTGCTGAAGACGTACAGCCAGCTACAGCAGATCAGGACCTACTACAAGTTTTTCGATGTGGATAATGACCGCTACATGGTCAACGGGCGCTACTCGCAGGTCATGCTGTCGCCGCGTGAACTTTCCTACGCCGATCTGCCCAGCAAGAACTGGATCAACGAGCGCCTGATTTTCACCCACGGCAATGGCATTACGTTCGGTCCGGTCAGCAGAATCAGCAAAGAGGGACTACCCGAGTTTTTCGTCAAGGATATTCCAGCCGTCAGTCTGGCCGATATCAAGGTAAGCAGACCTGAAATCTATTACGGCGAGCTGTCCAATGAGTATGTGATCGTCAAAACCAACGTGCCGGAGTTCAGCTACCCGACCGCCACCGGCAACATCACTACGACGTATGCCGGCACAGGCGGGGTGCCGATGGATTCGCTCCTGAAAAAAGCGCTCTTTGCCGCAAAATTCAGAACGGAAAAGATTCTGCTCTCCTCGGATATCACCAAAGAGAGTCGCATCCTTTACAACCGCAACATTAACGAACGAATCAGAACCATAGCGCCTTTCCTCCATTTTGACAGCGATCCCTACCTAGTGGTGGATCAAAAGGGACGGCTCAAGTGGATAATTGATGCCTACACCCATTCGACCCGGCTCCCCTATTCAAGGCCGCTCAAAGGCGGCATCAATTACATCCGGAATTCAGTCAAGACGGTTGTGGACGCCTATGACGGCTCTGTTGACTTCTATATCAGCGATCCGGATGACGTCATTCTCAAGGTTCATGGGCGGATCTTCCCGAAACTCTTCAAACCAATGGCGGAAATGCCGGGCGATCTGCGCAAGCACGTTCGCTACCCGCACCATTTGCTGCAGATCCAGGCAGCCATGTTCGCCACCTACCACATGACCGACCCCAAGGTATTCTACAACAAGGAAAACCTCTGGGAGATTCCCGTGCTCGGCGATAAGGCGATGGAGCCGTATTATACGATCATGAAGCTGCCGGGTGAAAAAGCGGAGGAGTACATACTGCTGCTGCCGTTTACCCCTTCAAAGCGGGACAATCTGGCTGCCTGGCTTACGGCCCGCTGCGATGAACCGCAGTACGGAAAAATCCGTGCCTACACCTTCCCGCGTGACCGCCTGATCTACGGACCGAAACAGATCGATGCGCGCATCAACCAGGATTCTTTTATTTCTCAGCAGTTGACCCTCTGGAGTCAACGCGGCTCCGAGGCCATCCGGGGCAGTTTGCTGGTAATACCCATCGAAAAGTCGCTGCTTTATGTTCAGCCGCTCTTTCTTGCGGCAGACAAAGCCGGCCTTCCGGAATTGAAGAGGGTAATTGTCGCCTTCGGAGATCAACTGGTCATGGAGGAAAACCTGGAACTGGCGCTGCAAAGGATTTTCGGCGGGAAAAAAGCCGCACCTGCTGCAACCAGCGGAGTTTCGGCAGACACACAAGCATCGCCTGCCACGCTTGCCAAGGAAGCTGTGAGCATTTATGAGAAGGCCATCACTTTGCAACGTCAGGGCAACTGGGCCGCCTATGGCGAAGAATTGAGAAGCCTGGAACAGATTCTGAAGAAAATGGCCCGGTAGCAGCACAACAACGTCCATGGGCCGAACATCACACAAAGGAGCAGAGAAGATGAATAAAAGTATCGTCAGGATTTTCACGCTAATGGCAGCCATCATGATGCTGTCGGTCACGGTTCTTGAGCTGAATGCCGAAGCCAGGGCTGGCGGAAGCCGCTCATCCGGAAGCCGTGGATCGCGCAGCTATTCCAAACCGGCATCGAATTACTCCCAGCCACACCAGACACGGCAGCAACAAGCTGCTCCTGCCCCCAGCCCATTTCAGCAGCAGGCAGGTGGCGGCTTCATGAGGAGCATGGCCGGCGGTATCATGGGGGGCATGCTGGGCAGTATGCTGTTCAGCAGTTTTGCCGGAGCAGGTGGCGGAATGGGCGGTTTAGGAGGCGGCGGTATCGGTATGTTTGAAATTATTCTCCTTGCCGGGTTGGGCTATCTGATCTACCGGTTTATCAAGAAGAAAAGGGAACTCAGCCTGGCAACCCCCTCCGGGCAGGGGGGCTATCAACGTGAAGCCGTAGCCCCAGTTTCTTACGGATACCAAGCCGAAGTACCGGCTTCAAGCGATGTGGAGAGCGGTATCTCCCATGTTCGCCAGATGGACCCCACTTTTGACGAAAGCAGTTTCAACGACGCGGTGATGGATATCTTCTTCAGAATCCAGGGGGCCTGGATGAATCGTGATCTTGCACCGGTTTCCTCACTCCTGACGGACGAGATGAAGCGGATATTCCAGGAGGATGTGGACCGGCTACTGCGGGACAGACAGGTCAACAGGCTGGAGAACATTGCCGTCAGGAAGGTTGAAATCACGGAGGTGTGGCAGGAATCGGGCCAGGATTACGTCACCGCCCTGGTCCACGCGAACCTGTTCGATTACACGACCGATGACGCCACCGGCGCGGTGGTGTCCGGCAGCAAGTCGGAGCCGGTGAAGTTCGAAGAGTACTGGACCTTTACCAGGTCTGTCGGCAACAACCCGTGGCGCCTGTCGGCAATCAGCCAATAGATGGATGGTTCGGAAGACATTATGACGACAGTACTGTCGGTTTGGTAAATGCAACAGAGTTAAAACGCTGCCTTTATCCCCGCACCCGGCCTTCTGCCACCCTCTCCCGCCGGGAGAGGGTGTGATTGGTATCCTTTCTCCCGTGGGGAGAAGGTGCCCCGAAGGGGCGGATGAGGGGGGTGACGTGCTGCTGGGTGGGGGCAGGACACCCATGGCCCGGACAGGTGCGCTCTCCGGTCCGTCCGGTCCCCCTCTGGTCCGGAGTGAGCCTGTTTGCTGATCATGGCTGATGGCGCGGGGAGTGCCGCGTGGTGGTGGGATTCATGGGTGGTACGAAAAATTCTTGTACTACATGGGGAAACGGTCCGTCAGGGCATGGTTTCGCCTGTTTCGTAGGCCGCCCGCGCGTCTTTCCTGTTGACAAAACTCCTTGAAGCGGTTAAAAAAGTGGTTCTTCGGGATGTAGCGCAGCCTGGTAGCGCACCTGCTTCGGGAGACGTAATTTCATACAATCAATTTAAACCTAACCATATAAAATGGTTAGGTTTTTTAGTTTTGTCCCCACTACTTGTCCGGTCCTCCGGTACCCCTCCGGTTCTCCTGTCGCCTCATAATTGCAGATAGTTAGCTGTTTTTCTCCCGGTGCGGTAACTGCCGGTCCACCCCTATCCGTACAATTCCTTGTGTAGCATGGCTTTGTGAAAAATGAGAGGTCCGCTCATGCTGGCTGATCGGGCAAAATTACTCCGGTTCTTCCGGTCCTTTTCCGTTACGCTTGCTCCAGAGCCTCCCTGTAACCCTTCGAAAAAATTGAAAGTGTGACGCTCAACAGTCTTAGCACGCAAAAAGCCCCCTACCCAGTGACAACGGATAGGGGGAACTCAAATGTCAGGCAGCACGATCAAACATTTCTGATACACCCTCTGTAGCTTTCTTCAGATCATCAGCATTCAAATGTGCGTACCTCTGGGTCATGGCTATATCTTGGTGTCCCAATAGCCGCTGTACGGCGTAGAGGTCAGCACCTGAACTGACTGCCATACTGGCGAATGTGTGTCTGAGATCATGTATGCGGAAGTTGTCTATTCCGGCATTCAGGCATGCCTTCTCAAAAGGTTTTCTCAGGTCATAGATGTATCCCTTCTTGGTGCCTTGTCGTGAAGGGAATACATATTCACTGCCACGAGTACGGTCCTCCTGATCTTTCCGTGCCTGAAGGTCCTGTATCACTTCTTTTGCCCTGGCATTCAGGTGTACCGTCCTGCTTCGGCCATTCTTTGTTTTGGGTAAGAAAATACGCTCCTCATCAAGGCGTACATTTTCCCAGCGTAGAGACATGATCTCTTCACGTCGGCAACCTGTGTACAGCAGCATTCGCAATGCAGCCACCGAGAGAAGGTCATCTTGATCTTCCAGTGCCTTCAGGAATTTCGGCAATTCTTCCTTGCTCAGGTAGCGCTCTCTCAGTGGACCTTCCTTGAACTTTTCCTGACCACCAGCAGGATTTTTCTCCAGCAGTCCCCACTTGACGGCAAGATTCAGCATTCTCTTCAGAGTGGCCAGTAGATGGTTTGCTGTGCAAGCAGTGGTTCTTTCCTTCTCTTTGGAGTGAACCATCGCCACATCTCTGGGGGTGATTGCCTGCAGTCGAAGTTTACCCAGAATCGGATTCAGTCGGCGCTCGATCTGGTTCTTGTCGTCGTCCCAGGTCTGTTTGTGAGCCTTGGCGTGTGGTAGGTAGTGCTGGGTCGAAAACTCTTCGAACGTCAGATCGGCACGTACTTTTCCTCTCTCTGCTGCAGGATCTTTGTCCCTTGCCAGAAGCGCCTTGTGTTCTGCCACCCGCGATCGGGCATCCTGTACGCTAACCGCAGGGAATTCTCCCAGTGACAGGCACATCTTTCTTCCGAGGTATCGGTATCTGTGCTGAAAAAAGCGGCGACCATTCTTGGATACCCTCAGGTGAAGGCCAATGCATTCTATGTCGGCATACTCCATTTCCCTGGATGGACTTGCTGGATCATGTGCTGGCAGTGCTTCTATGGCCTTTTTAGTGAACGGAAATTTTCTGCTGGTGTTTGATCTGTATGGCTTCATTTGTTTTCCTTTCTCGATATTATTTTTTTTTGGCGCATCCCCTTTGTAAGCAGATGCACTAAGGCCGGGGATCATTGCCTTGTAACATCTTGTGCAAAATCTAAAGGGTGCTCTGGTCCTCGGCCGGTCCGGATACACAGAATGTAGTTTCAGGTTGACGACCTAATGGCATAATCTGATGGTAACTGAAATTGCGT
Source organism: Pelobacter propionicus DSM 2379 (assembly GCF_000015045.1). GTDB lineage: Bacteria > Desulfobacterota > Desulfuromonadia > Geobacterales > Pseudopelobacteraceae > Pseudopelobacter > Pseudopelobacter propionicus. The sequence continues at coordinate 3,938,077 of NC_008609.1, read as the reverse complement.
ACAACCATTATTTCACCTTGTCTTTTCTTTGTTTTTCAAGCAGTTGCTGTTTTGGAGAAAATCCCTAAGGGGTACACAAAGGGGTACGTTAGGGGGCCAGTAAGGGGGCGGCAGGTGCAGACCTGCGGGGCCTGAGAAACTGCCAAACTGCGAACCTGGCCCCCAACCGGGGTGCCGCCTAGGGGGTGGTGATGGCTGGGGCTGGTGGGTGCTCTGTGGGGCGCTCTAGCAACTTGAAAACCTTGGCTCCACGCTCGCGTACCACAAAGGACCATTGGTGGATGGTTGGATCATCTCCGGTGTACTTCTCAATGATCCTAAGGGCGGTTCTTTTACTAACTTTGGCATGCCTAGCAGATTCCTCTGCCAGCTTCATTTTGGTATTGATACCATCTGTGATGCAGTTTGAAATGGCTGTAATCATTTCGGTATCCGACTTATATTCAGTTACGTGTTTGATTGGAACCAACTGTTCTGGATCCACCTCTTGCACCGACAACAGGCGTTCGTAGTATGAGATATTGCTCTCCTGAGAATAGCTGTAGGAAGCAGACAAGGCGACGTTTCCACGGCGCTTAATGTTGGTGAACTCAACTACCTTTTGGTTTGCATCAGTTTGCTCTGAAATGCTAAACAGGGTATATGCACAGTCAAAGTCATCTACAATGTCAGCGGTTCCGGAGTAAACTGGTTTGCCGTCGGAGCCTGGTTTCTTATTGGTGTGGGCCAGTGCTATGACAGTGCCACCAGTGAGGGTGAATTGGCGGATGAATTTGGTAAAACATGCGCTTTTACCCTTGTTCATGGTGTCTACGAACCTCTTTAGTGTATCAAGGACAATGATCACGTTTCGGGCTGAGTCGGTTGTGGTCATATTCATAACGGCCTCTCGGAATACATTCGCCTCAAACCCCTTATGACCATCAGCAATCATTTTGAAACCATATTCTTCTGCGAGTCTTGCCTTCACAACAAGGCCATTACTGTCGTCGTCCATATTGATATATATGAGCTTCGCCGGGTCAAACATTCCTGCCTTAATGCCTTGGACAATAAGATAAAGAGAGAGCAGAGTTTTGCCTGTGTTTGGTTTGGCGAAAATAGCTGTTGATTGTCCTAAGAGCACAATATTGCCCAAAATCGGCACTTGTTCCACCGCCTTTTCTTCGAGTTCATCAACGTTATTCAGAAAATACTTTGCCAGCGGGTTGCCTATATCTACGCTGTTTGAAGATGTTTCATTGGTGTTGCTTATTACCTCATATCCACAAGGCTCAAAGCCATCAGCACCAGCATCGCGGGCCATTTTGATCAGTGTGCCGATGGTCACGGGGGTGGACTCATCAAAACGAAATGAACGCCACTTGTACTCGATTTCTTTGATTCCCTTGTATTTGCTGCCTTTGCTGCTCCAACGATCAAACAGAGCCAAGCCTTCATCACTACCTGACGTTTCATGGAATACAGCCATGCCCACATGCAGCCAGTCATCATAACCACAATCAGCATCAATTCTATTCAGCAGTGCTTCTATCTTTTGAATCGAGGTATCATTTGCTTCTTGGTCAATTTGTTTGTCAAAACCCAGGTTGTGTTGACGTTCGATAGCCGTTTTGGGCTCATTCTTTTGTCTCAGTTCTAATTTTAGGCCTTCCACAATCTCTTGTTCCGTGTAACGCTTCTCAGCATGCCATTGAATCAATCGGCAACAAAATGAGGCCCCGTTTATATCGTTGTGTTTGGGTTTGCCATTGATTGCATTTGGTAGGCGTGCCCATCTAGTCAGTGGGCCGGAAGCACCCGCATCGCAGAGCTCTGCTGCAATCAAAGATTTGAGTAACTCTTCAGCTACATTACCCTCGGTAATTGGAGAAGTTAGAATAATCCCGCCTTGAAAATTATTAGGGCTCGTCTCGATCAGCCAGGACAATTCAAAATCGCCGAGTTTCTCCAACGGAACCTTTGTGCCGAGATCATCGAGCATCAGAAAATGGCATGCTGCAAACTGAGGCTTGCGGACATTAAAGATACCTTCATTGCCAGGATAGAAGCTTGAGCAAGATATGTAATTGTTGTTGCTGGCTGAAAGCTCTGTAATATTGGAATCAACTTTCCTTGCGAACCATCCACCTTCAGTTGGATCCCCCGCTTTTGAGCAGACCGCAGCAAATGCGCCTTCGGGTAGTTGTGGAAAAACAGCAGCTATAAATTCGGCGTTAGTGACATGTGAGAAATCGCACTCTTTACTGACTATTTCAGGTTCTAGCGAACCTGCTTGAGAAACCCCCATAGTTTGTGGGGTCCTTTTTCGTGATGGAATTACTATGTCTCTGGGATCAATCAGCGAGGTAGATTGCTTGCTTTGTTCATCTTGTGTGTACATACATTCGACTCCTGTAAATAATTTCGTAGCAATACGATCGCAACATATCGGAATAATTTACAGAGTCCAAATTTTATGTGCTATAAATTTAATGTAACGGGTTCTGCAAAAGGTTGATATTCATTATTTATATTACAATTATATGGCACGATTTATAATTGATTTTAGACGCAAATTGTAATATTTTTTTGCCATGGAAAAAATCGATGCCAGGAAACAATCGAGAGAGGAATTGCTTGCAAGGCGTCAGCAGGTGATTCGTCTTTACGAAGAGAAGGTCCCTGTGATGAAGATAGTTGAGGCCAGTGGCTTGAGTTGGCCTGCTGTGAATGCTGCGATCAAACATTACACTGCAGGGGGTGAATCAGCACTCAAACCTGCGCAACGGGGCAGAAAACTAGGTACAGGTCGATCATTGACTGAGGAGCAAGAAAACGAATTACGCAACATTTTCTACACGAAGCGACCATGGCAACTTGGTATCAGGGGCTCCTCACGAAAACTATTCTTGTGGAATCGGGATGCAGTCATGCAATTGATTGAACAGAAGTGTGGAGTCAGGTTATCAGTACGATGTGTGGCTAAATATCTTGAACGATGGGGTTTTTCATCGATGAAACGGCATCAGCAGCCAAAAGAGCTGTGCTCTAAACATGTCAAAAAATGGCTCGATGAAAATTACGAAAAAATTGGAGAACGCGCTAAAATAGAAAATGCTGGCATTTACTGGATAAACAAAAAATCAGTTGACACTATCAAAAAACCGACATCTGAAAATAATTCCAGATCACCGAAACTATCGTTGATATACGTTATTAGCAATAAAGGTAAAGAGCACTGGATGTTTATTAAGGGTAAATATACACAAGATAAGCAGATAAAATTTTTGAAGGCACTGATAAATGGATTAAATAAGCACGTGATACTGATACGTGATGATTTTAAATATTACTCAGGAAAACAAGTAGTAGATTGGGTATTTGATAATAAAAACAAGATAGAATTACACCCAACACGTCAACCAAAAACAAAAAAATATGTTATATATGATAAAAGGCCATGTCTTGACAGTAATATGAGCAACGACTGAATTGTAATTGAAATTTGGCTATTGCTTTCTGTATTTATGGTTTAAGTTAACAGGTAGCAAACAAACCAAAACTAAGTGGGTGAATAGGCTATATTTGTCTGCCAATCTATTTTTCGAGTTACCTGAAATTTGATGTAAATAAATGAAAGGTGGCACCGAGTGACAGGTGGGAAAAAGAGGGGGGAGCGCGGGGACCTATAAAACTGAAAAACTGGGGAAGCGCCATCTCTTATGTCTAAAAAATTAATATTTTCGAGGTGTTAGCCCCCTACGCTCCAACTTCGCAGGATTTCAGTTCTCGTCGCTAGACACAGTGTTCCAGAACCGCAGTTTTTCAGTTTCTCCTAGCGATTGGTCAGTCGATCGCCCCCAGTATCCCCTTCACCTCCGGTGCTCGAACATGTACTCCCTCAGCAGGTGGTACTGCCCGGCACATGCTTCAGCCAATTCCGGGATGTCGGAAAATGACCACTGGCTGTATGCGTACATACAAACCGTGATGCCCAGAGCATCCGCTGACAGTGTCCCTTCGTATCCGTTCATGCATGACACTTGAAAAGGGGTATCAGATTCGGGTGCCAAATAGAATCCTCCGTTACTTAGAGAGTACATATACCAGTACCCACCATGGTAATCTTTTGACAGCCCCCAGCCATGTCATATATAAACGGCTCCAGTCGGAATGGGAAGTGAGCACCAAAGATCTTGACGGTGTAGTTTATTCGGTTGGTATTATTCAGGCTTACTCTAAGTATGGTCATACAAATCTGCTTTCTATTCACTTGCCAGAAATAAAAAGGCTGATACCTCGATTGAGATACCAGCCAGATTCAGGTTAACCAGTCGCCAATTATCTGTTGCGGCTATACGTGCATATATCTTTCAGTACCTTGAAAACTACAATCAGGACCATGATTCCTAGCATGCCGAAATTGCACCCTAATCTTGTAAGCAATACAATAAGTACTACAAACCATAAAATCCATTTGTCCACCTCTGTGAACTTGAAGAGAAGCACCATTATGGCAATAAACAGTATTACACCCATTGATAAATCTCCTCTTTTCTCATCCTTCAAATAAGATGGCAAACTTTGCGAGCCTTGCAGTGCCATCAAATTCTGAATCCACCACGGAAGCCAGGTCGTTTTGCACTGTGATTTCGCATCCAATAGCGGAAAGGAGCTGGCATGCCGACTCTTTGTTGGTAGTTACAATGAATTCGGTGTCGCCATCCAGTTCTGCCTTGACTACACTCAAGCCAGCCTGTGCCATGGGATGCTTCCTGAAAATGTTCAGCAGAGCCAGACATTCGGCATGATCCCGAGATAGGCCACCGTCAAATTGCATGATCGCAGCGCGTTCCTCATAGTCCTCCAGAAAATCGGTATCCAAGCGATTTATAAGATCCTTGAACCATATAGGCTGTGTCATTTATTTTGTCTCCTGAAACGAAAAAACCACCCGAAGGTGGCCTGTGAATTTGATTGATATGTCGGCTTCTAGTTGCTTCTACGCCGTAGACATATGAGTACCCCTGCCAGTAGTACGATGATCAACAAAGCTGCTTTGAAGGCCGGTAGCAAGAGTGCGACCATGATTGATAATGCGCCAAGATTGAAGAGTATGATGCCCATTACGACAAAGATTATGAATGACATGAACATAGATTTTTCCTTTCTTTGTGGTTGAAATAGAAATAGCCCCGAAGGGCTCCAGTGACACAACTCGATAGTATGACGTTTTTCTTACAGATTCCGGATGATTTCCCAGGAATCAAGACCCATATCTATGTAGTCCCGTTCATCCAGATTGTGGTTGAGGGCCTCCTTCACCTCCTCTCGTGCCAAGTGCAGATCCTCTAAGGACAAGGTGAGCGCATCCTCCCCCAAGCGCTGCACTATCGCGGACAGAATAGTTTCCATGGTGATTGAATAGATGATTTCTGAGGGGTTGACGTCGAGAACGGAAAGATGAGAGATAATTTCGTTGTGGTTCATAAAATCTCCTTTCTGTGAGGTTTGAGGAAACAAAAAAGCCCCATGACCGGGATGGCCAAGGGGCTTAAGAGGGGTGCGCAGAGCTGGTTAGATCATTAAAAAATTTATTACAACTTGATGATAGCCTAGTCAGTTTGAGCGTTTATTGTTCAAAATCTATTCTGTGAGTATTATTTTTGTTATGATAAAATAAATTGCTCCTTTGATCTGATATTATATTTTGTTAAAGTCTGGCTCAGTTAAATAATAATTATTTGAGCACCATGCACTTCTAATTTTGGTAAAAGGCTAAGATTAGTTTTCGTGCTAGGTTTTAAATATTAATATTTAACCTCGCTTTTATTTCAGTGATTAATAATAGCCTTGTGCGTAACAATTAATTTTTGTAGAGATATGATGTATTCTGTGAGTAATCTACTATTTTGGTGCGTACAAGATCTTCTTAGTACTATTGATGATTTTATTTCACTAGGTACTCCATCCAAGCTTAACATTTTACCTTCAAGCTTATAAGCGTACTCATTTAGTGAATATAGACTCATTTCGCTCAATTCTTCCTCAGTCATATAATCACTATTAGAGCAACCGCAAATATAGAATAATGATAGTAAGGCAAGTATTATTATAATATATTTTTTCAATGTTGTTCCTTTGTATTGATTGAATAAAGTATGACTAACTGATTTTGGAAATTCTTTATTGTCTAGATAGTTTATTGAATATGAATTTACTTTCTTCTCCAGAAGGCAAGAACAGCAAGACCACCACCTAGAAGGATCATTATTGAAGGTTCTGGAACAGGCGAAGCCATGGATGCAACATCTCCGTCACGTACAGCCCAAGCATATGCTTTTGCATATTCGTTAAATTCAATATGTTCACCGTCGTTGAATAAAAAGGCCCATGGTATTAAATTCCGGTATCCATCAGGCGCGGTATCACCAAGCACATATCTGTCTGATTGAATGTTGTTCACCAGCCCGACGCTTCTTTGACCTCCGATTTGATAATTGCCGAAAATGCCAGAGTGGTTCTGTCCAAGATTCGAATAAAACATATAGCTCAATTCACTATCGACATCTGGTATCCAATCGGAAACACTATACCACCAACTATAATGAACAGGGCGTCCTGGCTGTGTATAACTTGCTAGGCGCCAGTTATCGTACGTTACATTGCGTACACTGTCATAGTAGGAAAGAGTGTTAGCCCAAGTGTTCGCTGAACTCCAGTTCATCAACCCATCTGTGTCGTAACCACTTGTCTTGGAGTAATTAGCGTCCTGAAGCCAAGTGATGTTAAGTACATCGTCGTATAGCAAGCCACCGCCACGATCATATAACGTAGCTTGAGCATTGGACGCTACGGTGAGAAGGACAAGCAAGACAAGTAACTTAGATGTGTTAGCAGGCATGAGGTAAGATTTCCTTTAAAATTTGTTCTTCGTTGTTTCGTGAGGGTGATATGGGTTCTTCGTCATTTGGGCGGTTACTGAATAAGCTGGCTTACAGACAAGAGTCAAATATTTACCCCCCTGTTAGACTAAGTTACCTGTAACGCCCTGATATTGAACAAGTTGATTGGTGTCGCGCAATATTGAATATGACCACGGTGAAATTGGAAGGTAGTCTAGTTTTCCAAATGGCCTCAATGGTACCACTCAAAATGACGAAGAGTTTTTCAATCGCTCTTCCAAATTCCGCTGGTTCTGTTCGAGTTGTACCTTTCCTTCAGCTTTAATTTGCTCCTTGTATCGGTTTGTTGTTTTAGAAGAGTAAACAAAAGCACCTATTATGAAAAAAACACCCAACCACCATGTAATTAAAAAGCTCAATAAGCCAAAAACAAAAAGTACTATAAGTGTTGTGTTTTCACCTGAAGTCATTCTATCACTGGCTGCCTTATCAAGAAGTTTTTCTACTTCTGCATCAACTTTTTCCAAAGGAATTCCCTTGTAATCAGGCAATTCAATTCCATTTTCTGAAAGTTGTTTGATTGCTTCATTACGAACATATCTTTGCTGCTCTGCCTCTCTAGCTTTCTCTGCTTGCTTGGTCTTTTCGTCCTCAGCAGCCAATTCTCTCCTGCGTGCGGCTATTTTTTCATTCAAGTCCATTATTCACCTCTTTAAACTGTAATTACTCATCGCTACCAATGCTATTTACTAATGCGCCGATTAATCCGCTACCGACAACTGCCATCCCAGTAGCTCCAGCCGCTGCTACATACCCTTTCTTTTTGGCCTCATCTTCTGCAGCAATTACGTCATCAATACAACGTGCTGCACGAGCAGCCTTTTCTGACTCAGGTACTCGACGCTCAAACGTGATCATTAGAGTTTCACGATCAGCAACAACAAGGTGGCGCTGCATCACGTTTACCATAAATACCAATCTCCAGCCCTCTGACGCCATTGCATTTATGTACGCTTGAAGTACGTTTGTTTCAATTCTTCCTTCTCCGAGCAGTAGAGAGCTAATTGCACCATCAGCAACATCTATTACTTTGTATTCATATTCCATGATTACACCTTTTTTACCGATTAATTATTTACAGTAATTATGTTAAACGTATTTATCCACTCGCTAATAGACAAATCCGCGTTGGAAAATTAAAGTCTCTTCAAGAAGCATTTTGGGCTGTCCAGTTGAAGAGAGCGTGTAAGAAATCGCAAATTAAACGTACTATATGATTGACCACGACTCTTGTCAAATGAGAATGCATGAAATATTATTCAAAAATACAAATCCCCCGGTGTAAATCAACGACAACCCCGTATTGTGACTTAACCGTTAGTGACAACACAGCGGCCACGACCACCAGATCACTCTGACTACCGGTCCCCCTCCGGTCCGGATTGTGCGCGTTTGCCGGGTATGGCTGATGGTGCGGGGATTGCCGAGCAATGGTGGGCTGAATGGGCGTTACGAAAAATTCTTGTAGTACATGGGCAAACTGTCCGTGGCGGCACATTTTCGCCTGTTCTCCAGGCTGAGCGGTCGTCTTTCCTGTTGACAAAACTCTTCGGAACGGCTAAAAAAGTGGTTCTTCGGGATGTAGCGCAGCCTGGTAGCGCACCTGCTTCGGGAGCAGGGGGTCGCTAGTTCGAATCTAGTCATCCCGACCAGACAAATCAAGGGGTTACGTCATCAGGCGTAACCCCTTTTTGCTTAACCGGCAGAGCGGGAATCACGCCGCCTGTCCCGCTTCGAACGGCAAAGGAGGCTGCTTGGCCGCCTTGCGAAGCATGTCCTGCACTGCATAACGCCTGCCCGCGGATGGCCGTCAGTCCCGGCTCAGCAGCGCCGGGAGCTGGTGGATGCCCTCCAGAAGCCAGCGGGCGACGCCGAAATCGCCCCCTCTTCCAGGGTAGGCTCCACCCCCGCCCGGGCCAGCGCCCCGGTATTGGCCTGATTAGTAGAGCTGCTGTGTCTCCATCAGCACCCCGTCGTTGTCCCAGAAAATCCCGTCAAACATGTTCGCCCATTCCTCTTGTCACGTCTGTGCCCTGTCCATCCTGGTTGAAAAATAATGTCACTGGTGCGGTGCAGGCCCCTCAAGGAACAGTGACACTAATCGTTGCACACAACTCTGTTGCGTCCCGATTGCTTTGCCCGGTACAGGGCCAGGTCTGCTTCCTTCAGCAAGCTGTCAAAAGTGATGGTGCGTCCCTTCAATCCTGTGAGTCCAAGCGAGATGGTGACCTGCAGCGATTCGCCCTCCTGCACAACTATGCTGGTTTCCGCGACCGTCGTGCAGAGACTTTGCGCCACCTGCATGGCTTGCTCCACGTCGATTTCAACCAGAACTGCGGCGAACTCTTCTCCACCCATACGACCCATGATATCCACCTTGCGAAGCTGGTTTCCGCGACCGTCGTGCAGAGACGTTGCGCCACCTGCATGGCTTGCTCCACGTCGATTTCAACCAGAACTGCGGCGAACTCTTCTCCACCCATACGACCCATGATATCCACCTTGCGAAGCGTATTCCGGATCAGGAGTGACACTTTCCGAAGAACTGCGTCGCCGGTGCTGTGTCCCCAGGTGTCGTTGATCGATTTGAAATGGTCAATGTCAATCATAAGCAGCGATAGCGGCCTATGGTAGCGCACCGCACGCGCGAGCTCATGCTCGGCCTGTTCAATGAAGTGACGTCGGTTGTGGAGCCCGGTCAGGTAGTCTGTGCGTGCCTGTATCTCTGCTTTTTCCTTGAGAGTGCGTTCGAGCTCAAGGGTTTTTTGTGCCACGAGAAGGTCAAGGGCGGATTGCTGCGCCTCCTGCTGCAAGCTGCGTAAACGCGAGTTTAAGATCATGGCAAACAAACCGCCAATGATAAGGCCGTTGGCAATCAGTATCTGTCTGCCCATATTGTTGATCGGGCCTAACGGGCTGCTGTGACTGGAAAGCCAGAACAGGGTGAAAATAATCGTAATTGCAACGAAGAAGAGTTGCAGCAAACGCCGGCTTGGCGAGTGCTCCTTACGGAGGGTAAAGGTCATGACGACAAAATACCACCAGCTGACCCGGATCAGCACGGCGTTGAGGATGACGGCAAAGGTAGTATATCCAAAAGCCATTGCCGCCAATTGAAAAGGAAACACCAGCAGAAACAGGTTGAGCCCGCGCATCAGCAGCGGAGGTGGCTGATAGGGGGTGAACAGAGTCCGGCAGAAGAGCAGTGTCGTGAAGCTTACCGCGCAGTAGGAAACAGCGGTGGATAAATCCGCCAGTTGAGGAAAACCGGCGGGAAGCAGGGGAGCCAGGTAGCCCGTAATGGCTATGCCATACAGTGTGTACACTGCTTGGTGAATGGCAAACAGCCCAACCACCGGCAACCGGTCCAGCAGATAGCTGTGGATCGCCCAGAGCAGTAACAACAGCATGGAGGTCACGAAAAACACTTCCAGCAGATCGAACTGATGGCTCTTATGTTCCGCCTCGTCCGGGTGCAGGGCTTCCACACTCATCTGCAACGTGGACCTGGTCTTCAGACGAAGATAGTACGTGGCCTCGGGGGAGGTAACATTGACGACAAATCCCAGGGAACTTCTGGCGCGGTCACGCTCGCTGAACGCGTAGTGGTTGCCGGTCACGCGCGTCTTCCAGTTTGACGGGGGCCCCGCATCGGCTTCGTAAAGGCGGATTTCATTGAGAAAGGGTTGGCGGATAAAAAGATCCACCTCGCTCTCTTTGGCGGGTGCCCTGACACGCAGGCGCAGCCAATACACGGAGTTGGTGAAACCCCTGGAAAGCGTGGGTCCGACCGGTTTGAACGTGCTTCTCGCCGCATCGGCGATCGTCAGCGTTCCGGCCTTGTCTTCCAGCACGGCGCGCGACACAACCAGGTCTTCGGCAAAAACCGGTGGAGTACTGCTATGGAGTCCGAAGAGTAGGGCCAGGGCGGCAAAAAAAAGTTTCATGGGATCATCTATGTACACCAGGATGAACAGCGTGGGCGTGAATGCGGCGGATAGTGAGCGCGAAATAAGCGGTTGTGGGGTGTGTTCGGGGGGCAGTTATTCAATACTATTCAACCAAACAACCGATCCAATAGTACATACTCTGACAAAACGGCCCTATCAAACAACCGATCAACTCAAACATCGCCCCTCTCGGACACTTCATGCGAAGTTTTCATAAGTTACACATCGTAACCATGATAGTCAAGGAATGCGGAGGGTTCTAACGCCACACTCCACCCCCACCTGGGGGATGCACACCCAGGCCCTGCATCGCTCCATATCCTCCTCATGCCGCGTAAGCACGACTAACCCATGCGCCACGGCGGTGGCCGGTTATAGTTTGTCCGAACAGACTCATTCCGTCGATGAATGCTCAGTGGATGCGCTGAATGTGTCCGTTCTAAAACGTCGAACTCACCCCTTGCGTGCGCCCCGACCTTTTTCGCGCCATCCGGCGTTGCGGAAGTTGCCGATTGCCCTGTTCCCCCATTTCGGTTACGATGCCGGAAAATTTTCACTCATGCCAAGGAGAACTGATGGAAACATCACCGGAAACACCCCAGGAGACGAATGGACTCGATCAGGCGCTGCTGACACTGCGCGAGGACATGGCCGACGCCAAGCGCCAGTCGAAGTTTTACGATACCTTCCTCAATACGATCTTCTGTGTCCCTACATTTGACCAGCAGGAACTCGACGGAGAATCGGCGGTTGAGGAAGGGCAGATTCTTCCCCTGATCATCGAATGTGAGGGGAATGATTACCTGATGCTTTTCAACACCGAAGAGCGCTTGAAGAAGTGGGCAGGAGACGATGTCAAGTGGGTCGGGGTTCCGGGATACGTTCTGGCTGCCACGGCCATGCCGCCGCTCCACATGGCGCTGAACGTCGGCACCGAATACTCGAAACGGTTTCTTCCCGATGAAATCGCCTGGCTGCGGGAGGTTGTGGAGCGGTGCAACGAGGCAGAACCAGAGCAGGCGCAGCCGAATCCATAGGTCGTCACGACGGTGCCGGCATGCTTCCCGGCAGGCATGACAACTGTCTGCTGAAATGTGGCAATTAGTTGGGTGGTTTGCGTAGAAACAGGACAGGCGGCGATTGGCCGCCTGTCCTGTTTGATTCATATGCTTTACCGCTGGAGCAACATAAAAGCCTTGCTTTTACTAGTAACAGCCAGTTTTGAGTCGTTCTTTAAAGCGGACCGCCCGTCGGCCGCGCTATCGTTACGGGTGAACTGCAGGAGATTAGTGACGCAATGGCGTAGTGACGTTTCTGGTGCTCATGTGGGTGGCAATCACCCAGCCAAAAATTGCCATGGTGCGCGCCGTCAGGCTGCATTGTCTGCTGTCCGCAGCAGATCGGCCAGTTCCTTCGCCGCGAAATCGGCAGCGTCGTTAAACGGGTACAGAATTTTGTCAGTTTCCGTGGTCTCCAGAACGGCTACCTGATTTTCATCTCTGGCAAGCACGGCTATTCTTCCCTCATAACCAATGTGTTTCAGTCCGGACATGAGAATCTGATGAGAATCCGGCTGCGGCAGGGTCGTGACGATCCATTTTGCAGCGTCAATGGGTAATGTTTCCAGGAAGTTAATGTCTTCGCTGTCGCCGAAATGAACGTGCAACCCTTCTCGCTCTAAAGAGACTATCACCTCCGGGTCGAAGTCGACTCCCAGCACATCGAGTCCGGCATCATTCAGTTTCCTGGCAAGTCTTCCACCATAACGGCCGAGACCGAATACGACAATTTCAGGGAGACTTGTATCCTGGTGCTCCTGTTCCATGGCCATTTCCCGGAATGGTTTGTATCGCTCGAAGATGCCGAGGAATCCTTTCATCCGCTGATAAAGCGGCTCCGAGTAGAGAATCATGTATGTGGACAGGGTTATGGTGATCAGACCGATCAATGTTGTCAGGCCCAATGCTGCTTCACCCACATGGCCGAGGGTGATGCCCATGGCTACGAAGACAATTGAAAACTCACTGATCTGGGCAACGGTCAGCCCGGCAAGGAAACCGGTACGGCGGCGGTAGCCCATGAACCCCATGATGGCCATGACAATGAGCGGATTGCCGATCAGGACAAACAAGGAGAGTACGATTGCCGTCACCGTTTGGTCGCCGAGGGTGGACAGGTTGAGTTTTGAGCCCAACTCGACAAAAAAGAACAGCAGCAAAAAATCGCGCATGCTGGAGAGGCGCGAGCCGATTACTTCCCGGTAGCCGGTTGATGCCAGGGAAAATCCGGCGAGAAATGCTCCTGCCTCCTTGCTGAACCCCGACCATTCACCCAGGGCTGCCAGGGCGACGCCCCAGGCGATGGCAAATATCAGCAGCAGTTCAGAGGAGCGGGCAATGCGTTCCATGAGCCAGGGAAAGACATAGCGCATCACCAGGAAGAGGATGATGCCGGCACCGCCGAGGCGGGTGGCCAGTGACAGGATGATTTCCCCGGGAGCTGCCGAGCCGGTAGTACTGCGCAGGGCGCTCATTACCATCATGGCCAGAACAACGGCAATATCCTGTACGATGAGAAAGCCGACGGCAATGCGTCCATGAAGGGAGTCCAGTTCCTTTTTATCTGACAGGAGTTTGACGATGATGATCGTACTGGAAAAGGTGAGGGCTACGGCAACATACAGTGCCGTGAGCATATCTTTGCCGAAAGCAAGCAGAAGCGCAAAACCGATGAGGATCGTGAACGTGAGCTGGCCGAGTCCCGTTGCCAATGCGACTGGTCCGATATGGCGCACACTGTGCAAGTCAAGTTTCAGGCCGACGACAAACAACAAGACAGTTACGCCGATCTGGGCAAGCAGATCGATCTGATCGTGGGCCGTGACCCAACCGAGCATTGCTGGTCCGGCGATGATGCCCACAGCAATGTAGGCGATAAGCAGCGGTTGCCGCATGCGCAGCGCCAGGAAACCGGCCCCGGCTGAGGCAAGCAACAGAAGGGCGAATTCACGGTACACGTTTTCCATTGAACATCCTTTCTGGGGACAGTGTATTCAATGCCCTGTCAACAAAAAATAGTTCCATCAGTACCCATGCTGACAAAACGACTCTCTTGAACAAACTCTCCGTTCCTCACACCGCTGCTCATGGACACTTCATGGATGATTTTTATAAGATTCACACCATAATCGGGAGAGTCAAGGAATATCGCCGGATTGCGGGAACATCCAAAGAACAATCCCTGTGCGCTACCACACAGATGCAGGCCTGTCGTCGGTCGTGCCAGCGTATAAAAAAACGGGCGCCGCAATCGGCGCCCGTCCCGTCTTCCTGAGGTAGCAGTTTTCCCTACAGCGTCAGCTCCGCATGCCCCTCATACAGGCTGTCCCGCTCCGCAGTCACATCGGCGTCTTCCAGGTACTCGTCAAAACCCATCACCCGGTCGATGACCCCGTGGGGGGTGATCTCGATGATCCGGTTGGCGATGGTGGAGACGAACTCATGGTCGTGGGAGGCGAACAGGATGACCTCGCTGAAGGCGATCAGGCCGTCGTTCAGGGCGGTGATGGACTCCAGGTCCAGGTGGTTGGTCGGTTCGTCCAGGATCAGCACGTTGGCGCCGGTGAGCATCATGCGCGACAGCATGCAGCGCACCTTCTCGCCGCCGGAGAGGACGCGGGTCTTCTTCAGCGCCTCGTCGCCGGAGAAGAGCATCCTGCCCAGGAAGCCGCGGGCGAAGGTCTCCCCCTCGGTGGCGGGGGCGAACTGCCCCAGCCACTCCACCAAGTTGAAATCGTTGTCGAAGTAGGCGCTGTTCTCCTTGGGGAAGTAGGAGCTGGTGATGGTCACCCCCCAGCGGAAGCTGCCGCTGTCCGGCTCCAGTTCGCCGGCCAGGATCTGGAAGAGGGTCGTCCTGGCCAGGCCGTTGCCCCCCACGAAGGCGATCTTGTCCCCCTTGCGCACGATCAGGTCCAGATCTTTCAGCACGTCGACTCCGTCCACCTGCTTGCACAGCCCCTGGATTTCCAGGATGATGTCGCCGCAGGCGCGCTCCGGCTTGAACACCACGTGCGGGTACTTGCGGGAGGAGACCGGCATATCCTCCAGGGTCAGCTTGTCCAGGAGCTTCTTGCGCGAGGTGGCCTGCTTGGCCTTGGAAGCGTTGGAGCTGAAGCGCTGGATGAACTCCTTCAACTCGGTCACCTTGTCGCTGACCTTGCGGTTCTCGTTTTGGCGCTGGCGCAGGTTGAGCTGGCTGGCGTGGTACCAGAAATCGTAGTTGCCCACGTAGACCTGGATCCTGCCGAAGTCGATGTCCGCCGTATGGGTACAGACCTGGTTCAGGAAGTGGCGGTCGTGGGAGACCACGATGACCGTATTGGAAAAACGGAAGAGGAATTCCTCCAACCAGGAGATGGATTTCAGGTCCAGGTTGTTGGTCGGTTCGTCCAAAAGCAGCACGTCCGGGTTGCCGAACAGCGCCTGGGCCAGGAGCACGCGCACCTTCTGCCCTGCTTCCAGCTCCTTCATCTGGCGGCCGCGCAGCTCTTCCGGGATACCCAGGCCGTTCAGCAGCACGGCAGCCTCGGATTCGGCCTCATAGCCGTTCATCTCGGCGAACTCCCCCTCCAGCTCGGCGGAGCGGACCCCGTCCTCCTCGCTGAAGTCCGGCTTGGCGTAGATCGCCTCCCGCTCGACCATGATCGTGTAGAGGCGCTCGTGCCCCCTGATGACCGTGTTCAGCACCGTCTCCTCGTCAAAGGCGAACTGGTCCTGGCGCAGCACCGCTATGCGCTCGCGGGGGCCGGTGCTGATGGAGCCGGCGTCGGGAGAGATCTCGCCGGCCAGAATCTTCAGAAACGTGGACTTGCCCGCGCCGTTGGCGCCGATCAGCCCGTAGCAGTTGCCCGGCGTGAACTTTATGTTGACGTCCTTGAACAGGACCCGTTTGCCGTAGGAAAGTGTGACGTTTGTTGCAGCTATCATGGTGCTCGTACTCCCTTGCCGAAAAAATAAAAACCACAGGGGTGATCCCTGTGGTTCACATATTGTCCAGATTTATAGCACGTTTATGCGCGGTGCGGCAACACCTTTTTCCCGTCACCCCGCTTGGGCGACAGGTCAGGCGCACTCACCTTCCGGGACGCAGAGCAGGGTGGCCGGCAGACGGGTGGTGAAGCCTGCCGCGTGCAGGTGCCCGCCGCCGCCGAAGCGGCTGGCGATGGCGGCCACATCCATGCCGCCGGAACTGGAGCGCAGCGACCATTTGCGCAGGGAGCCCTGGTCCTGGTAGCCGACGGCGAAGGGAAAGCCGTGGGACAGCTCTCCCACCAGGTCGCTCATGATGTCCTCGTAGCAGTTGACCACCGGCACCCGATAGCCGGCAATGGTAGCCATGACCGCCTTCTCCCGGTGCAGGTCGATCATTCGCCGTCGGTAGCGGTTGATGGCCTTCCCCTCTTCCAGAAGCGGTTTCAATGATTCTTCCCCGGTGCAGAGTTGTTCCCAGATGGAAAAGTCGAAGGGGCGTGACATGAGGGCGGCGTAGATGTCGCAGGTTCCCTCCAGCTCGAAGCGCCACAGGTCCCGGTCCTGGATGTGCAGCAAGAGTCGCGGGGGCGGGCTTTTATGGTAGTACTCCCAGGTCAGCACGGCCCCGGACCTGTTCATGTCGAAGACCACCTTCAGGTTGTCGTGTTCCAGCTCAAGGCCGGCCAGATCCTGTTCGGCAGAGGTATGGTGGTCGATGATGATCACGGAGCGGGCCGAACGGCAGAGATCCTTCAGCACCGGCCGGTGGTAGGAAAAGTCGACGATGAACAGATCACGTCCCGCCACGTCGGGCGGCTCCTGGCCATACACGCCCGGCAGCAGGTCGCAGACATGCTCCGTCCCCTGGCGGAAGCGGAGCGATATGGCGTAGGCGGCGGCAAAGCCGTCGGGACAGCCTCCATGATAGATCACAAACGGTCGTTGCAACGGAGTTCCTTTCAGAAAAAAACACGCACAGCCTGCGGCTGGCAGAGCAGAATAGCAAGCCCGCGGTGCTATTCCAACGTCTTTTTGCATCCATTCAGTCCAACGTGGAGCGTTCCCTCTTGCGCAGGGAGACGATCTTCTTGTCGCCCAGGCGCTTCTCCCGGGCGCCGCGGGGCACCCTGGTGGCGATGCGCTTCTTCACAACCCGTTCACGCTTTTCCAGTGCCGCGGTCAGCCGTTCCATGGCCCTCTCGCGGTTTCGCGACTGGGAGCGGCTCTCGGACGCCTGGGCCACGATGCCGGTGGGGAGGTGGCGGATGCGCACCGCCGAGTCGGTGGTGTTGCGGTGCTGGCCGCCCGGCCCGGAAGCACGGTAGTATTCGATCCTGATATCCTCTTCCCTGATCTCGACCATGGTCGTCATCCTTTCCCCTGTCCTCACGAACTCCGGCAGCTCTCAACCGCCGAATCCGGGTTGAAAAGCCGCCGCTTCATGATCGGTTCTCCTGCACATCCGGCAGCCGCACCACCCGGTCGGCCATCGCCAGGCAGGCGGTGCGGTGGGTGGCCAGCAGCACCGTTTTCCCACGGGTGCGCTCGGCCAGGCGGGCAACCACCTGCCGTTCCGTCTCGACGTCCAACCCCTCGGTTGGCTCGTCCAGGAGCAGCAGCGGCGCGTCCTTCAGCAGGGCCCGGGCCAGGGCGATGCGCCTCCCCTCCCCTCCCGAGACCTTACAGCCCCCCTCGCCCACCGGGGTGTCCAGCCCCTGGGGAAGCCCCTCCACCCAGCGGATAAGGCCGCTGTCGGCCAGGGCCAGCCGCAGCTCCTCTTGCGATGCCTCGGGTCGCGCCAGCAGGATGTTTTCGCCTATGGTGGCGTTGAACAGGTGCGGCTGCTGCGGCAAGGCCGAGAAGAGCCGCCGTGCCTGGTCACTGGCCAGACAACGGAGTTCCGTCCCCCCCAGGGTGATGCTCCCCCCGTAGTCGCGGAAGCGGAGCAGAAGGGCCATGATCGTGCTCTTGCCGCTGCCGCTGGGCCCCAAAAGCGCCACCCGGGTTCCGGCCGGGACAAGCAGGGAGAACCCCCACAGCAGTGGCCGACCGGCGGCTGGGGTGCAGGAGACATCGCGGAAGACGATCTCCGTTTGTGCGGGCGGTGGCTCCGGCTTGCGCGGCTCGGCAACCGGTGCTGGCGCGCCAGTCAGCTGGAAGATTCGTCGCAGCGACTCCGCCACTGCCGGAGCCATCTGCAGCGCGGCGGGGAGCGAGCCGGCCGCCTCCAGGGCAGCGCCGCTGAACAGCAGCAGCATGACCAGAGCCGGCCCGGACAAAAAGCCGTCAGTCACCCGGGGACCGGCCACGGCCAGCACGCCCGCCATGCCCAGGCCGCCACATCCGGAGGCCAGTGCCAGGGTCAGGGCGTTGATGTTACCCAGGCGCTGCTGCTCAGCCACCAGTCGGCTGGAGAGGTCGTCCACCCGCTCGGTCTGGCGCTGGATGCATCCCAGCAGGGTCAGTTCCTCTGCTCCCTGCAGCCCCTCGGTCACGGCCGTGCGCAGCTCTCCCGCCAGGCGGGCTGAACGGCGCCCCGGTTCCAGCGCAAGACGACGCCCCAGCAGGGGGAGGGCCACGCCGGCCAGGAGCAGCACCATGCAGAGCACGAAGCTTGCTGCGCGGTCCCACAGGGCCACGAAGATGACCGCCAGCAGGATCGAGCAGCCTCCCACCGCCAGGGGAGCGATGATCCGCAGGTAGAGGTTTTCCAGGCTGTCCACGTCCCCCCGCAGCCGTCCGGCCAAGTCGCCGCTGGCGTAGCCTTCCAGCCCGGCCGGGGCCAGCGGCTCCAGGCGGCGGAAGAGCCAGACCCTGAGGGATGTCAGAAAGCGGAAGGCCGCCTCATGGGTCACCAGCCGCTCCAGGTAACGCCCCACCGTGCGCAGGATTGCCAGGGCGCGGATGCCGGCCGAGGGGAGGAAGTAGTTGAAGGCCGCCCCGCTGGCGCCGCTGATTGCCATGGATGCGATGAACCAGCCGGAGAGCGCCATCAGCAGTGCGTTGGCGGCGATGACGATCACGCCCAGCACGATCCCGGCCAGCATCCATCCCCACTGACGCCTGCCGACCCCCAGGATGGAACGGAGCGCCCTCACGGCGCCACCCCGCCCGCTGCTTCGCGCCCGCTGGGCGTCACCACCCGCTCCACCCTCCCGGCGGTCAGCAGGATGACACGTTCGGCCCGACTCACGGTCTCCTCACGGTGGCTGATCACCAGCACGGTCCGGTCGATGGACAGGCGCTGGATGGCCTCGGCTACCAGCCGCTCGTTCTCCCGGTCCAGACCGGCGGTCGGCTCGTCCAGCACCACCAGCAGCGCCCTGCGCAGGAAGGCCCGCGCCAGGGCCAGGCGGCGCAGCTCCCCGCCGGAGAGACCGGCCCCCCGGTCGCCCAGGCGGTTCTGGATGCCGTCGGGGAGACGCTGGATGAAGCCGGTTGCGGCGGCGTCATCCAGGGCCTGGCGGATCTCGTCCTCCCCGGCGTCGGGGCGGGCCAAGAGCAGGTTCTCCCGGATGGTCCCCGGGAAGAAGAACGGTTTCTGGGACACCCAGGCCAGCCCGGCTCGCCAGGATTCCGGGTCCAGTCGGCGCAGGTCGATGCCGTCAACGGTGATGCGTCCGCTGTCGGGGCGGGTCAGACCGGTCAGCAGGCGTGCCAGGGTGCTCTTGCCGGCGCCGCTCTCCCCCACCAGGGCGGTCAGGCTGGCGGCCGGCAGTTCCAGGTCGATTCCCTCCAGGCCGCCCCGCCCTGCCCGGCTTCGGAAGGAGACCCCTTCGAACACCAGGGTCGGCGCCGTTGCCGGTGCGGGAAGCGCTCCCGCGCAGCCCCCATCAACCGACGAGTCAAGGAGCGGAGCGATCAGTTCCGCCGCCGCTATCCCCTGCATGCGGGAGTGGTAGGAGAGCCCCAGGCTGCGCAGCGGCAGGTAGAATTCCGGCGCCAGCAGCAGCACGAACAGGCCGTTTAGCAGGGAGAGGGAGCCGTTCAGCAGGCGGAAGCCGATCACCACGGCCACCACGGCGGTTCCCACGGTGGCGAAGAACTCCAGGGTGAAGGCGGAGAGAAAGGCGACCCGCAGCACGGCCATGGTGCCCCGGCGGTACTGCTCGGCCATGCGCCCCACCACCCGGGACTCGCGGCGGGCTGCGCCGAAGATCTTCAGGTCAGGCAGCCCCTGCACCAGATCCAGCAGGTGTCCGGCCATGCGGGAGAGTTGCGTCCACTGGCGGCGGTTGAGCCGCTCCGCGCCGCGGCCGATGAGGACCATGAAGAGCGGGATGAAAGGGGCCGAGAAGAGCAGCACCAGCCCGGAGCGCCACTCCACGGGGAGTACGAGCAGCAGGGCCAGTAGCGGCAGGAGTCCCGCCAGCACCAGCTGGGGGAGGAAGCGGCCGATGTAGGCTTCCAGCCCCTCCACCCCGCTGGTGACCACCTCCACCAGGTCACCGGTCTCCCTGCCCGCCGCATCCGTCGGCGCCAGCTCCTGAAGCCGGCGGAAGAGCCGGCTGCGCACCCGCTGCTTGACCCGGCCGGCGGCGGCCACGGCCCGCTGCTCGGAGAACAGCGCCAATCCCCCCCGGGCCGCTGCCGCGGCGACAACCCCGGCCACTAGGGGGAGCAGGGTCGAAAAGGGAACCCGATCAATGACCAGACGCTGGCAAACCAGGGCCAGCAGGCGTGCCTGGAGCACCATCATCAGGGCCGCCCCGCAGCCCCCGGCCACCGTGGCCGTGAGTTCGGTGCGCACCGCTCGTGCCTCTCCCAGCAGCCACCCCTCCGGGCGCTGGCCGATATTCGGTTCAGGGGAGCTCATCTTCGGCCTGTCACCATTGGTGGCGGAACCTGACCAGCAGCCAGATGCAGGCCGCGCCGGCCGCCAGCATCACGCAATCCCGCGGCCAGGGGATCGGCAGCTCCAGCAGGGAATAGATCAGCGGATCGAGGATCGCCGTGGTCAGCAGGCCGACTCCCGCCCAGGTGAGCAGTTTCTTCATGGTCAGCGCCTCCCCCTGACCATGCGGGTCAGCAGGCTGTCCAGGGACGAGGCGAACCTGCGCCGGTCGGTGGTGCTGAACGGCCCCGGCCCCCCCTGGATCATCCCGGCCCCGCGCAACTCCTGCATCATGTCCCGAATGGCCAGGCGTTCGCCCACATTCTCCTCGTCATACAGCTCGCCGCGCGGTTCGAGGGCAATGCCCCCCTTCTCCACGATGCGCGCGGCCAGGGGAATATCGGCGGTGATCACCAGATCCTGGGAGCTGGCCTGCTGGACGATATAGTCATCGGCCGCGTCAAAGCCCTCGGCCACCACCACCGAGCTGATCAGGCGCGAGTGATGCTTGGACAGCCCGCTGTTGGCCACCAGGCAGACCGGCAGTTCCAGTCGTTCCGAGGCGCGGAAGACGATCTCCTTGATTACCCGCGGACAGGCATCGGCATCGATCCAGATTTTCATAATAACTCCACCCTGTCTTCCTGCTCCGGACACGACAACGGGAGAGCGGTGTGCTGCACACATCGCCCCCCCGTTTCGGGCTCCCCATCGGTTGTCGTCTTGATGGGTGGTCTAGGGACAGTTCCCCACCCGCTTGGCTTTCACCTTGGTCGTCATGGAGTGTCCGGCGCTGTTCATGCGCATGACCGAACTGTAGGAATCGGTGCCGAAAACCGTCTCGCCGGTCATGGTGGCCGCGTTCGGCGCTGTGCACTTCATGGTCCAGTTCACCTTGTTGCCTGAGCTCTTCATCTGGGTGACCTTGCAGCTGTTGTCGCTGGCAATCACCTTCTTCTGGTCCTTCACGTCTTCCTTTGTGTAGCAGTGCCGGACCACCGTCGGCTTGACCTTCACCGGCATTCCGGGCATGTCCACCTGGGACTGTATCTCCCACAGCCCCTCACGCATGTTCGCGGCGGATGACAGGGTCGGCAGGGCCAAGACGCACAGCAGGGTGATAACGCTCTTTCTCATGTTCAGCTCTCCTTTGAGGTGTAATGCAGTGCCCAGAGCTCGCAAAAAGCCGCCGGGCCATGGGAACGAGTATACGGGCTGAAGGGCATGGCGCAAGCCTCCGTCGCGGTCGGAGACGCTGCCAATCCGGCGGTCGGCGGGGGCTAACCGATCAAAAGCGAGATCCCGTGCAGCAGAAGGCCGATGACGCCCCCCACCAGGGTGCCGTTCATGCGGATGAACTGCAGGTCCGAACCGATGGCCAGCTCGATTTCGCTGACGAAATCGTCCTCTTTCCACTGCTTGACCGTCCCGGAGACATGCCGGGTCACCACGGCGCGCAGCTTGTCCGAGTAGTTGACCACGATGGTTTCCAGGTGTTCGTTGATGGAATCCATCAGGTCGCGGTTGCGCGACAGGGTGGTTCCCAACCCCATGGCAGCCTCGGCTATGCTCGTGCGGATGCGGGAATGGGAGCGGCCCAGGTCGTCCGTCAGCCATGCCTTGAGATCACCGGCCAGGCCGGTCACATAACAGGCCAGCTGCTCGTTGTTGACGGTCTCCCGCTTGATCTCCTCGATCCTGGAGCGCAGATCGGCGTCATGGCGCAGGCGGTGGATGAAGTCGCTCACCGCCTGGTCGAACCGGCAGCGCAGCTCGTGGCTGGGATCCTCGTTGACCTCCTGGAGGAACAGGTCCACCTTCCTGGCCACCTTTTCGCCGGCCCCCTTGGTGAACTGGTCCCGGTTGGGGATGAACTTGCTTAAGAGCGGATAATCGGTGCTGAGCCAGTTGTCGATGCCATGGGCCAGCCGCTCCTGGGCTTCCGCGGTGGAGATCCAGGCGGAGATTCGGGCCAACAGGTCGTCCAGCACCGCCTGGTGGCGGTTGTTCTTCATCAGGGTTTCCAGGACCTGGCCAGCTGAGGAAGCCAGATCGATCTTCCCGATCCGGTCGTGCAGCGCTGCAAGCAGGATCCTGCGCACCCGCTCGTCGTCGATGAAATCGATGGTTTCGGATAGGATCCTAGTGAGCCCCATTGCCAGGCCGTCGGCATTGTCCCGGGACATCAGGTAGGCGGAGAGGCGCTCGGCCGGATTCAGTTCCCGCATCTTGGACAGCAGCGATTCGGTGGCCAGGAATTTGTCGCGGATGAACTCGGCCAGGCTCTCGGCAATGGTCTCCTTCTTGTTGGGGATGATGGCGGTGTGTGGTATGGGCACCCCCAGGGGGTGCCTGAACAGGGCCACCACCGCGAACCAGTCAGCCAGGGCGCCCACCATGGCTGCCTCGGCAAAGGCCGAGACCCATTGCCACACGCCGTTCCCCCCGTGGGAGCGGGCAATGACGAACAGTACCGCGGCCGACACCATCAACCCGCCGGCAATCGCCTTGTTACGGGCCAGTATTCCCTTCCGTCCATCCATCCGGCGAAACTCCTTGCGTCGATAATAATTTGCTGGGCCGCATTCTAGGTTCAGTCAGCCCCTCTCTCAACAGTCCCCTTTCCCTGTCTGCCAAAAGAGCCTATACCCACGCGGGGTGTGTGCCCCGGCGCTTCCCGGCCTCAGGCGCCGGCGACCATGCGGCTGCGGACGTAGTCGCCCACCTGGCCGATGGCCTCGACCCCTTCCGGCAAGTGGGGGGCGAAGTAGTGCCACACGTGCCACATCCCCTCCTGTACGTGCATGGTCACCTCCACCCCGGCCTCCCTGGCCTTCCCGGCCAGGCGCTGGGAGTCGTCCAGCAGGATCTCGTCGGTCCCCACATGAATCAACAGCGGCGGCAACCCCTGCAGGTCGGCATGAATCGGAGAGATCAGGGGGTTTTTCAGGTCGGCGCCCGGCGCGTACATCTCGGCGCAGGCGCGGCACTCTTGCTCGGTCATCCAGGGGTCGATCTCGGCACGGCTGGTGATGGATTCCCCGCTGCAGGACAGGTCGACCCAGGGGGAGAGCAGCACCGCTGCACAGGGGAGCCTGTCGCCATCGGCCTTCAGGCTGACCAGGGTGGAGACCGCCAGACCGCCGCCGGAGGAATCCCCCATCAGGACCAGCTTCTGCGGGTCATGGCCCTGCTCCAGCAGCCAGCGGTAGGCGGCCAGGGCATCTTCCAGGGCGGCGGGGAAGGGGTTCTCCGGCGCCAGGCGGTATTCAACCGACAGGACGCTGCATCCCGTGGCCGCCGATATCTGGGCCACGGTCATGCGGGCCGTATTGCAGGAACACTTGCTGAAGCCGCCGCCATGGAGGTACATGATCACCCTGTCCGTGGCCACATTCTCGGCGCGCACCCATTCGGCCCGAACCGCGCCGGCCTTGACCGGTTCCACCGTGGTGCCGGCAGGCAGGACGGCCCGGGAGGCGCCGAATTCGACGATCGCCCGCGCCTGCTGGATCGAAGCGGGCGGGGGGGCGTTTTTAAGGGTCTTGGTCAACCAGAGCCGCAGCTGTTTACTCTTTTCACTTAACACAGGGAGATCTCCTTTATCGTGATATGGTGCCAAAGGTCAGACGGAGCGGCGCACGCGCCCCTGCTCCCGGCTGACGACGCAGACCGCGTACTTCAGGTAGCGCCCCTCGGGAAAGCAGACCCCATAGGGGAAATCTTCCGGCTGGCCGGACAGGGAAATTACCCGCAGCTCGCAACCGGCCATGAGCGCGCCGCGGCGCAACTCCTTGAGATAGTCGTTCACCTCCAGCTTCTGGTGGTTGGAGGAGGCGATCAGTAGCCCGCCATCGGCCAGAAGCGGCAACGCCGCCGCCACCAGCTCCGCCGTGCCGCCGCGGGTGGTGAAGCGACTCTTGGAGGTGGTGGAGAAGGAGGGGGGATCCATCAGGATCACGTCAAAGCCCTGCCCTTTTTGGGCAAGCTGGCACAGCACCGCCAGGCAGTCGCCGGTGATGAACTCGTGGCGCTTTGGGTTGAGCCGGTTGATGCCGAAGTTGTCCCTGGCCCATTCCAGGTAGCCGGCCGACACGTCCACGCTGGTCACCCGGGCGCCGGCCGACGCGGCGGCCACGGAAAAGGCGCCGGTGTAGGCGAACAGGTTCAGCACCCGCTTCCCCTCCACCCGGTTCATCAGGTCGCGCCGGTTGCGGCGCTGGTCCAGGAACAGGCCGGTATTCAGGCCCTGCTCCAGGCTGACCAGGAAGGAGAGGCCGTTCTCGCGCACCTGCAGCCGCTGGGGCGCCGACTCGCCCGAGAGCAGCCGGCCGTAGCGCTTGTCGTCTCTTGCCGCCTCCAGCTCCCTTGTCTTCTGCGGCCTGCTCTTCTCGTAGATGCCGCGGGGCTGCAGCAGCTCCATCAGCTCTCCGGACAGGGTCTTCAGATGGGGGCGCCAGCCGGCGCAGTAGAGCTGCACCATCAGGAACTGGCCGTAGCAATCCACCGTCAGGCCGGGCAGGCCGTCCCCCTCGGCGTTCACCAGCCGGAAGGCGTCGCTCTCCCCCAGGTCGGCGTGGTCGCGGCGCAGGGTAAGGCTAGCCTCCAGGCGACGCCTGATCCAGGCGGCATCCAGCCGTATCCGCTCATGCGACAGCACCCGTGCCACGATGCGGTCGTCCGGGTCCAGCAGGGCGGTTGCCAGAAAACGTCCCGTGGCATCGGTCAGCGCCACCGTCTGGCCAGCCTGGCCAGACGGCCAGCGCCTGGTGTGGCTGTCGGCTATGATCCAGGGGTGTCCCAGTTCCAGCATGCGCACCGTTTCCGGCCCCACAATCCTCGTATCCATGCCCATTGTCACCCCTCGCCATCCCCTGGCGCAGGTTTCTTGAGCTCGGCCAGGAACGCCTCCAGCCGCTGCTCAGCCTGGCCGAAATCCTCCAGGTCTATCTCCAGATCCGGCTCCCAGGGGCGGTGCTTGTAGTAGAGCTTGTCGTAGTACTGCTCGATCAACCCACGTCCCAGCCCCTCCACATCCCAGCGCTCAAGCATCCCGGACAGTTCGGCGTAGTGGGGACCACCCAGCTTCTTCCTGATGCGGGTGAGCGACGCGGCCATCTCGTCACGGTACTCCTCGCGGGCATACTCCTCAGCCAGGCGTTTGACGCGGGTCTCCAGGCTGGCGCTGCACCAGATGCGGTAGCCGTCGGACATGGCCTCATACAGCCGTCCGGGGAGCATGATCCTGCCGATGCGCTGGCTCTCCCCCTCCAGGACGATGGGGCGGTCGACTGGCGCCTTACGGAAGGCTTCCCAGAGCAGCGTGTCGAAGCGCTTCTGGCTCAGGTCCTGTTCGAGTCCCAGGGAGCCGAAGGCCGAGCCGCGGTGGCAGGCCAACCCCTCCAGGTCGATGGGAGTCCACTTCCCGCGGTCGAGGCGGTTGAGAAAGGTCGTCTTGCCGGTTCCGGTCATGCCGTGCAGGACGATCAGGGGAGCCTGCGGCTCAAAACACTGGAAGTAATCGTTGACATGATTGCGGAAGGACTTGTAGCCGCCGGCAAGCTGGAACACCCGCTGGCCAGTTGCCTCCAGCAGGACTGCCATGGAGCGGCTGCGCAGCCCTCCACGCCAGCAGTAGACCAGTGTCGGCCGCCCCTGGGCAAGGCCAAACACCTGACGCACCATGTCGGCGAAGCGGCCGCAGGTCAGCTCCAGTCCGCGCATGCGGGCCTCCCGCGGCCCGATCCGGTTGTGGATGGTGCCGATCTCCACCCGCTCCTGATCGGTCAGGATCGGAACATTGACGGCCCCCGGCAGGTGGTCCTCAATGAACTCCAGTGGCGTCCTGACATCGACGATACAGTGGCTGTCCAGCAGCTCCGGTGTGAATGATAACGTTTCAGGCATCTGCTTGTACTCTCCGGCCGGCGAGTATAGGCTACTCACGCCCTGCTGACAACAGGGAAGTAACTGAAAAGTCCATGGCTTACTCCTTGATTCGCTTCGGCTTACATGGTATGCGTAAAGCACCGACCCTCGCCGCGGGCAGGACAGGTACGCCCCCCCTGCCAGCGCAGGGACGTGAAAGAAGCGAAGCCGGGCCCGGTCGTACCCGATTCATGAGGAGTTGAGCCATGAACACCAGAAAATTTTCCCGCGTCAGATTCAGGGTAAACGCAACCGTCAGGACAGCCGAGCGCCAGTTCCAGGGCAGTGTGGAAAATCTGAGCATGAACGGCATGTTTCTGGTCACCGGCGAACAGATTGCCACGGGGGAAGCGGTGGAGATCAGCATCCAGCTCACCGGTTCAGAACCGGAGATCGAGGTCAACCTGAGCGGGAGGGCCTGTCGGCTGACTGAGGACGGCATCGGTTTTACCTTTGAGCAGATCGAACTGGACTCCTACACCCACCTGAAAAACATCATCTCCTACAACATGAAGGACTCCGAAAAGGTGATGGAAGAGATCTACCACGCCATGGACGAGAAGCTGGCCCACCAGAAGTAGGGGAGTCGCCGGTTGATGAGCACCAGTCCCATGACAAGGCACGCCACCCTCTTCTCCCTGATCGGTTTCATGCTGGGCATCGGCGCGCCCGTCGGTTGGATCGTCCTGAGGCTGCTGCTGTTCCGCACAGGCGGTAAGCCGCTCGTGGAGCAGGCGCTGGGTGACATCCTGCTGAGTGGCGAGCATCTCGCCCTCTACGCATACATGGGGATCGGCACGGCCCTGGTTCTTGCTCTGCTCGGCTTCCTGATCGGTTCCTACGGCGACGAACGGCGCAGGCGCTCCGCCGAACTGGCCCAGCTCCACCGGGAAGTCGCCTCCCAGAAGGACCTCTTCCAGAACCGCTACCAGGTGCTGGACAACAACATTAAGAACTTCCATCACATCAGCAGCAAAATCCAGACCTCGCTCAACCTGGAGGAGATCCTGCTGCTCTGCGCCGAGGGGCTGCACGAAATCCTGGGGTACGAACGGGTCAACATCCTGATGACCCAGCATGGCCAGCGGATCCGCTTCGTCACCGCCACCGGAAGCGACAGCTTCGACATAACCGGCGTCACCCTGCCGCTGGATCCCTCCATCGGCGTCATCTACAAGTGCCTCAGCGAGAAGAAGGTCTTCCTGATCGACGACATCTCGCGCTATCCCCAGGATTACCAGATCCAGGAACCGCACCGTCGCCAGGCTCCCCTCCGCTCGCGCAGCTTCATCCTCTGCCCCATCGTGGTCAAGGGGGAGGCCATCGGCGCCTTCGGCATCGACAACAAGACCAGCAAACGCGCCCTGAACGACTCGGACGTGGACACCATCATGCTCTTCGCCGACCAGGTGGCATCGGCCATTACCCGCATCAACCTGCTCACCTCCATCGATGCCCTGACCAGCGAACTGGAGAATTCCTTCGCCTTCCTGCTGGGCAGTCGGCCGGAGTATTCGCGCAACGTCGTTGAGCTGAAGGAGGCGGTGGATTCGGTGGCCGAGGGGTCTGGCGCCATAGCCTCCGCATCCGAGGGGGTCATGGCGGCGGTTGACGAGACCGGCATGGCCGTCAACGAGATCTCCGTGGCCATCGAACAGGTGACCCGCAACCTGGACCACTTGGCCGGAATTGTGCGGCAGTCCGCGGCGGCCATGGAGGGGATCACCAGAACCATCAACAACGTGGAACAGAGCGCCGCCATCTCCCATGAGGTCTCCAGCCAGGTCAAGTCCCGGGCCGACGAGAGCTTCAGCGTGGTCACCGAAACGATCAATTCCCTGGCCGAGATCCAGTCCTCGGTCGAGCTCTCCTATACGGCAATCAGCCGTCTGGCGGAGAACAGCGCCCGCATCGAAAACGTCGTCAACGTTATCAACGACATCACCAAGCGCACCAATCTTTTGGCCTTCAATGCCGCCATCATCGCGGCCCAGGCCGGGGAGTACGGCAAGAGCTTCGGCGTCGTGGCCGACGAGATCCGCAACCTGTCGCTGCAGACCGGCCACTCCACCGGCGAGATCACCGGCATCATCAAAGAGATCCTGTCCGAGTCCCGCACCGCCGCCGACAACATCACCGCCAGCAAAGAGCTTGTCCAGCGCGGCGTGGAGCTGGGCTCCTCCACGGGCGAGGCGCTCAGGGCGATCCACGACAGTTCGGCCTGCTCCATGGACATGACCCAGCAGATCAAACAGGCCACCCGGGAACAGGTGGCCAGTGTCCGTATGGTGGCCACCTCCATGGAAGAGATCAGCTCCATGACATCCCAGATACTGGCGGCTTCAGCGGATCAGGCCAAGGCGACCCGCAGCATTGCCCGCTCCATCGAAACCATCACCGAGATGGCCCACGAAATGGTCGATTCAACCTCCCGCCAGGTGCGGGATGGCCACCAGATCCGCCACTCCGTGGAGTCGGTCAGCGACATGGTCAGGGAGATGTTCGACAACATGGAACAGCGCCGCAACCAGAGCGCGGAGGTGGTCAAGGACCTGGAGTCCATGAAGAACCTCACCTGCCAACTCTGAGGCCCGCTGGCGCTCTGCCCGCCCGGCCCCAGTGTATTTTTATCTGGAAACAGCTTTCGTTTTTTGCTATAAATTACACTTTCAAACGACAACGGCTACCCACGGGAGCCGATTGGAAGCTGATGGCCATACAGTAACCACATACCGCGCGGATTCGAAGGCGAACCGGGACGGAAGGGAATATCCCCTCAGGCATGCTGCCACCATGGCAAAGTCTGTCCGTCACGCGCCCCTGGAGCGTGTTTTTTTTTGGGAAAAAACGGGATGAGCGATATGCGAAAAAAAGTGACCATACCGGACATACTCAAGATGAAGCAGGAGCGGCGGCGCATCACCATGATGACCGCCTACGACTACCCCTTTGCGCGGTTGGTGGACAGCGGCGGCGTTGATGCCATCCTGGTGGGGGACTCCCTGGGAGTTGTCTTCTCCGGTCATGACAACACGTTGAGCGTCACCATGGATGAGATGATCTACCACACCAGGGCCGTCGCCCGCGCCAAGCCGCAGGCAGTGCTGGTGACCGACATGCCTTTCATGTCCTACCAGGTGAGCGTCGAAGAGGCCTGTCGCAACTGCGGCAGGATGATCCAGGAGGGGGGCGCCCAGGCGGTCAAGATCGAGGGGGGCATGAACATGTCCCACGTGATCCGGGCGGTGACCTCCATCGACATCCCGGTCATGGGGCACATCGGCCTGACACCCCAGTCCATCCATCGCATGGGGGGCTACAGGGTACAGGGTCGCAAGGAACAGGCGGAGCGGATCATGGAGGATGCCCTGGCGGTTCAGGCTGCCGGAGCGTTTTCCATCGTGCTGGAGGGTATTCCCTCCTCCCTGGCGGCCAGCATCACCGCGGAGCTCTCCATCCCCACCATCGGCATCGGCGCCGGCCCCGACTGCGACGGCCAGGTGCTGGTGATCCACGACATTCTGGGGCTGTGTGAGAAGTATTCACCCAAGTTCGTCAAACGCTACGCTGAACTGGCTCCGGTCATCACCGATGCCGTCAACAGGTATGTGGAGGAGGTTCGCTCAGGCGCCTTCCCCACCGAGGAACACTCCTTCAATTGATGCAACGACTCCGCCCAGGGCATGACCCGGGCGGAGTTTTTAGTATTCGGGGAAAACCATGAACATCATCGCCGGCATCAACGAAATGCAGACAACCGCCCGCTCTCTGAAACAGCAGGGCAAGAGCATCGCCTTTGTCCCCACCATGGGGTTCCTGCACGAGGGGCATGCCTCGCTGCTGCGGGAGGGACGCGCACGGGGCGATATCCTGGTGCTCTCCCTGTTCGTCAATCCGATCCAGTTCGGCCGGAACGAAGACCTGGACCGCTACCCGCGGGACCTGGAGCGGGACCTGGGCGTTGCTGCCGACTGCGGGGTGGACATCGTCTTCACCCCTTCCGCCACGGAGATGTATCCCGAGGAATTCCAGACCTCCATCAGCGTGTCCAGGGTATCGCAGCCGCTGTGCGGAGCCAGCCGGCCCGGGCATTTCGACGGCGTGGCAACGGTGGTGACCAAGCTGTTCAACATCGTCATGCCCGACATTGCGCTGTTTGGGCGCAAGGATTACCAGCAGCTGGCCGTGATCAGGCGCATGGTCGCCGACCTGAGCCAGGGGGTGACTATCGTCGGCATGCCCATCGTCCGGGAAAGCGACGGCCTGGCCATGAGTTCGCGCAACGCTTACCTCGCTCCTCCGGAGCGTCAGAGTGCCCTGGCCCTCTCCCGCTCCATAGCCGCCGTGCGCAACGCGTATGCCGCCGGAGAGCGCTCCGTCGAGGCGCTCTCGCGCATGGCCCGGGACATCATCAGCCAGGAGGCGCTGCTCAAGATCGACTACCTGGAGTTCCGCAACGAGGCAACACTGCAACCCATATCCGAGGCAGCCGGTGACACGCTGTTCGCCCTGGCTGTTAACGTTGGAACAACGCGTCTTATCGATAACACCGTACTAGGAGTCTGTCGGGCTTGACCTCAGGGGCGCCCTCTTTTGTGGCCAAGCCGATTAAAAAAGTTCCGTATGTGTTCGTCTTCCCACCGGCAACCTGGTTAATTCAGCCCTTTCAGCGATGACTGCGGTTATTACAGGCTGATTTTCGCTATTTCTCATTCTATCCGGCCAAGACATGCAGCCGTTTGATGTTGTAGGCCATGCAGACGAGGTTCCATTCGCCTTTTACTGCTTCAAAGCCACGAAGAAGAAAGCTTCTGAATCCCATGACCGCCTTGATGATGCCGAAGACCGGTTCCGAGGTGACTTTTCGCTGGGCGTAGATCGCCTTGCCGGAAGGTGTCTTCAGGCGATGCTTCATTCTGGCCACGGAATCGGCATCTTCGGGTAACGGCGGCGGTTCGGCAAAGCGCTCCATCAGTGGCACGTTGTGACTCTGCCGGTCTACGGCAATGTAGGGAGTTATCCCGTTCTCCTCACAGGCAGTTACATTGGTTTCGCTGAAGTAGCCACTGTCAGCTACCAGATCGGTTGCCTTGCCAAGCTTCTCAGGCAGCGCCGCCAGGTTCTCCAGGGTCGGTGTCAGCTCCTGTTTGTCATTGGGATTCTGGGTAACATGGGCCGAAACGATGAGCTTTGATGCTGTATCCACACCGGCCTGGGCGTTGTAAGTCTGCTCGAATCCGCCACCGGAGGTCGGCATGATCCGCGACTCTTCATCGGTCAGATTGACCTGATCTTTGGCAGTGGGGCCGGATTTGGGCGGTTTCGGCTCTTTCCCCTTGGCCTTCTTGCCCGTTGCCTGCTCCTTCTTGGCCCGTTCGGCGACTTTCTTCTCATAAGCGGCCTGTTCACGAGCATGGCGCTCAGCGGCTCGTTTTTCGATCTCGACCTTGGCTGCGGCAATGGCGGAAAGACGCTTTTCCCGACGTTCCAGTTCTTCGGGGATGTTCATGCCGTCCGGAATATCGGCACGGTCCGCTGCCTCGGCCTTTTTGAGCAGTTCGCCAACCTCAGCCTTGATCTGCTCTTCAAGCTTGCAGGCATGCTCATAGCTCAGCGCCTTGTGCTTGGAGGCGTTCGCCTTGATTTTGCTGCCATCCAAACTAACGTTGCCCAGTTTCAGCACCTCCATCTGATGAGCGATCAGCAGAATCTGGGCAAACAGCTTGTTCAGTTGCGGCAGAAAACGCCGGCGGAAGGTGGCAATGGTATCGTGGTCAGGATGACTGTTTGCCGCTATGAACCGGAATGCCACGGAGTCGTAGGTGCTGCGCTCAAGCTTCCGGCTGGAGAATACGCCTGTCGCATAACCGTAAAACAACAATGCTACCAGCATCTCAGGGTTATAGGGCTGCGAGCCTCGGCCGGCATAGGTAGCTTTCAAAGAGCGCAGGTCGAGCTGTTCGACAATTTCGACCACAAACCGGGCCAAGTGCTTTTCTGGTAGCCAATCCTGCAGCGATGGCGGGAGCAGATAGGGTGTTTCCCGGTCAACTTCAATAAACTTTGATTTCATAGTCAACCCCGATACCTAACCAGTTGATATTACCGGACAAATATACGGGATACACCAAGAAAACGCAAGCTAAAGCTGACGACTTATTCAATAAATACAGCAGGTTAACCAATTGAAAACGCCCTGGAGATGACGGCTGAATGCGTTAAGCCCGACAGACTCCTAGGGGAGAATAGGTAGTCATGGAAAGAATCATGCTGAAGAGCAAGATCCACCGCGCAACGATCACCGGAGCTGACCTGGAGTACGAGGGAAGCATCACCATCGACCGCGACCTGATGGATGCCGCCGACATCGTTTCCTACGAGAAAGTGGCTGTATGGGATGTCACCAACGGCAGTCGCCTGGAAACCTATGCCATCGAGGGTGAGCGGGGCTCGGGAGTCATCTGCCTCAACGGAGCCGCCGCGCGGCTGGTTGCACCCAAGGACGTCGTCATCATCGCCAGTTTCGTGAACATGAGCAATCAGGCCGCCATCAAGCACGAACCGAAGCTGGTCTTCGTTGACGGAAAAAACCGCATGCTGCCGACCCGCGCCGAAGAGGCGGGACAGGCCAGGGTGCGCTGCGTACACTGATCCAGGCACACAACTCGTATGTAAAGCAGCATCGGGGGATACCGGCATTATTCGGCATTTCCCTTTTTTCTTCCACAGCTCCCCCGGTCCGAACCGTGACACAGCGGCTTGGCTCAGAACGCGATGTACCAAAAATGAAAAAGACTGAAAAGGATGTATACTCTTACTCGGGCAGTCTCGGCGCGAGTACCTGCCCGTAGCGCAGAGGGCTTCATTCCCGTTTCAAATCAAAGATGATATCAAGGCGGTGAGAAGGTGACGGAGGCGTACAGATGGTACGTTGAGGAGCCTTCGACGAGCCAACGAAGAGAGCGCTTTGAGTTGGAATTGGAATCACACGTCATTTAGCGGGTCATCTTTTCACCATCAGGGAAACCACGGAACCAGATCGTTCTCTTGCGGGGGAGGGTGGAGTACGTCATGAAAACCAACATCATTGTGTGGATGGCTGTTTTCGTTCCGATCGCGGGAGCTTTTCTACTTCCCCTCATGGGCCAGCTGTCCAAGGGGCTCAGAAACCTGGGCGCCCTTGCCCTGGTTACCTCTTCCCTGATCTGCTCGTCATCCCTGGTTCCCTTGGTGCTGGCCGGCGGGACGGAGAGCATCTCCATTCCCTTTCTCGGGGGGAACAACCTCTTTCTGGCGGACAGCCTGGCGGTCTTCATGGCCATTGTCTCCATGCTGGTGGGTGCCGTCATCGTGCTCTACTCCATGGGCTACATCAGCCATTACGATAACCAGAACGAATACTATTTCATGGTGGTGCTGTTCCTCGGCTCCATGATGGGGATCGTCTACTCGGCCAACCTGATCCTGATCTACCTGTTCTGGGAGATCACCGCCATCGCCTGCTGGCGCCTGATCGGATTCTTCCGCGAGCCGCTCTGCGTGGTCAGGGCCGACAAGGCCTTCCTGATGACCGGCTTCGGCGCCTTTGTCATGCTGATCGGCTTCATCATGATCCACGGCCAGTACGGCTCCTTCGACCTGCAGGTGATCAAGAGCGCCTCGGCAGCCAACCCGGTGGCCAATCTGGCCGTGCTGCTGATCCTCTTCGGCATCCTCTCCAAATCGGCTACCTTCCCCCTGCACACCTGGCTTCCCGACGCGGGCGTGGCCCCCACGCCGGTGACCGCCCTGCTGCACGCCGCGGTGCTGGTCAAGATCGGCGTGTACGTCTATGCCAGGCTGTTTGTTGCCTCGTTCACGGTGGACCCGGCCTGGAACAGCGTCGTGCCGATGATCGCCGGCATCAGCGCCCTGGTCTCGGGCGGGGCTGCCCTGATCGAGACCGACATGAAACGCATCATCGCCTACTCCACGGTCAGCCAGTTGGGGTTCATCCTGCTGGGGCTTTCCATCGGCAATCCCCTGGGATTCGCCGGAGGACTATTGTACATCCTGATGCACAGCATCGCCAAGGGGGGCATCTTCCTCTGTGCCGGTGTGGTGGAGCAGAAGCTGCACGTAAAAGACATCACCAAGCTGGGGGGGCTGATCAAGACCATGCCGGTGACCGCGGTTTCCTTCCTGCTCTGCTCCTTTTCAGTCATGGGCATTCCCCCCTTCGGCGGATTCTTCAGCAAGTACATGGTCATCGCCGGAGCGATCAGGAGCGGCGACTACCTGCTGACGACCATCTTCATCCTGGGGGCCTTCCTGACGGTGATCTATCTGTTCAGGATCTTTGCCATGATCTTCCTGGGTGAGCCCAAGACCACTCCCGTTGCCGAGGGTGCCCCGGTCATGCTGGTGAGCGTCGCCCTGCTGGCGCTGCTCTCCCTGGCAGGAGGGCTGCTGATCAGTTATCCCTCGCTCTATGTCCAGACCGCCGTACAGCAGATCATGGGGGTGACGCCATGACGGAAAGCATGATGATGTGCGCCATACTGCTTCCGGCCCTGTGTGGATCAGTGGCACTGGTTCTCCCCAAGGGGGGGCAGGGCGCACTGGCCCTGCTGGCAACGCTCGCCAACCTCCTGATCTGTCTGTGGATGTTCGGCCATGAGGTGCTGCTCTCCCTCCCCTGGGCCGGTTTCGGCATGCTGTTCGAGCTGCGCCTGTACCATTTCAGCGCCTTCATCCTGGCCGCCGCCGCCGGTTTTGCCCTTCTGGTCTCCCTCTACTCCCTGCACTTCATGGCCAGGCGCAGCCACACCAACCAGTTCTATGCCTACCTGCTGATTTCCCTGGGGATGGTCAACGGCGCGGTGCTGGCCGACAACCTGATCCTGATGCTCTTCTTCTGGGAAGGACTGCTGTGCACCATTTTCGGATTCATCGTCATCGGCAGCGGGGAATCATTCCGTTCGGCCATCAAGGCCTTTGTCCTGATCGGCGTATCCGACATCCTGATGATGGTCGGTATCGGCATGACCGGCTTTTTGGCAGGCACCATGACCATCAGCCGCATCCACCTCAGCCCCGATTCGGCACTGGCCGGAGCCGCTTTCCTGCTGCTGGTGATCGGCGCAACATCCAAGGCCGGCAGCATGCCCTTCCACAGCTGGATTCCGGACGCGGCGGTGGATGCACCGCTCCCCTTCATGGCCCTGATGCCGGCGGCCCTGGAGAAGCTTTTGGGGATCTACTTCCTCTCCCGCATCACCCTGGACCTGTTCGCCCTCTCCCCCGCTTCCTGGCTCAGCCCGCTGCTCATGACCCTGGGGGTGGTCACCATCCTGCTGGCGGTCATGATGGCCCTGATCCAGAAGGACTACAAGCGGCTGCTCTCCTACCACGCCATCAGCCAGGTTGGCTACATGATCCTGGGCATCGGCACTGCGGTCCCGGTGGGGATTGTTGGCGGCATCTTCCACATGATTAACCACGCCATGTACAAGAGCTGCCTGTTCCTGACCAGCGGCTCGGTGGAGGCCCAGACCGGCACCACCGACCTGAAGAAGCTGGG
This sequence comes from Pelobacter propionicus DSM 2379, assembly GCF_000015045.1. Lineage (GTDB taxonomy): Bacteria > Desulfobacterota > Desulfuromonadia > Geobacterales > Pseudopelobacteraceae > Pseudopelobacter > Pseudopelobacter propionicus. The sequence continues at coordinate 3,901,826 of NC_008609.1, read as the reverse complement.
TGGCATGGGCATGCGCATGCCGATCACCTTCATCTGCTTCATCATCGCCGCCGCCGCCATATCCGGCGTGCCCCCCTTCAACGGCTTCTTCTCCAAGGAACTGATCTACGACGGCGCCCTGGAGCGGCACTGGATTTTCTACGCGGGCGCCCTGGCCGGATCGTTCCTGACCGCGGCATCATTCCTCAAGCTGGGACATGCGGTCTTTCTCGGCAAGGCCGAGGATGAGGCTTCCTTCTCCCTGGTCAGGGAGGCGCCGCTCTCCATGCTGATCCCCATGGTCACTATCGCCGGTGGATGCGTCCTCTTCGGGGTGGCCAACCGGCTTCCGCTGGACACCCTGATCGTCCCAATCATCGGCCCCCAGCTGGCGGCCGGGCACCATTTCGGCGGATTCCCCCAGAACCGCTTCCTGGTATTCATGACCATGCTGGTGCTCTTCGCTGCCTGGATCAACCACCTCTACGGCGTCAGGAAGAGTGGCACGGGAGTCGGGGCGTCCGATCACATCCACTACTCGCCCCTGCTGCATCCGGTCTACGAGCGTGCCGAACGGCGCCTGTTCGATCCCTACGACCTGGGCATGAAAGTTGTCCAGGGCTTCTCCCGGCTGGCGTGGTGGATCGATCGCGCCAACGACTGGCTGTTCAATGTCATGGCGGTGCGGACGGCGCAGTTCTGCTCCCGTTCCCTGTCCGCGCTGCATAACGGCAGTTACGCCACCTACATGGCCTGGGTGGCCATTGGCCTGATCCTGATGGGGCTGTACCTGAATGTGTGACACAAGGAGGATAGTGGGATGAGCTCGCTTCTGCTTGTTCTTCCGTTGTTAGGCGTAATCGCATCGAACCTCCCCCTGGGGCGTTCCACGAGGCGGGCCTTGACGCTCTGGCCGCTTCTGCTGGGAGCTGCCCAGGTTGTGGTCTCCCTCTTTCCCCAGGCGGCTGTGTGGGGGATGCCATCCGCGCTGATCCCCCTGGCGCCGGCCGACGGACTCAGTCAGCTGATGCTTCTGATCATCGGCCTGGTGACCTGTGCCTCGTCCATCGTCGCCCGGGAGTTGATCACCGATGAGCGGGAGCGGCACAACTTTGCCAGCCTGCTGCTGATCTCCCTGCTGGGGATGAACGGGGTCGTGCTGGTCAGGGACACCTTCTCGCTCTACGTGTTCATGGAAATCGTCTCGGTTACCTCCTTCGTCCTGATCGCCTTCCGGCACGAACACGACGCCTTCGAGGGGTCGTTCAAATACATCATCCTCTCGGCCATCGCCACCATACTGATGCTGGCCTCCAACGGAATCTTCCTGCTGGTTGGCGGCGGCACGGATTTCCCGCTGGTGGCGGGGGCCATAGCCAGCCACCACGACAACTTCCTGGTGCAGTTCGCCGTGCTTGCCTTTCTTGCCGGACTGTTCATTAAGGGGGGGCTGGTGCCGTTCCACGGTTGGCTCCCCGACGCCTACACGTCGGCTTCGGCGCCGGTTTCCATGCTGCTGGCCGGCATCGTGACCAAGGTCTCCGGCATCTATACCCTGATCCGCCTGGTCAGGGATGTGTTCGGCTTCACTCCCAAGACCGAGCAGATGCTGCTCTTCGTCGGGGCGCTCTCCATCGTCACCGGTGCCCTGGCTGCCATGGGGCAGCGGGACTTCAAGCGCATGCTCGCCTACTCCAGCATCAGCCAGGTCGGCTACATCATACTCAGTCTGGGGGCTGGTTCCGAACTGGGGGTGGCTGGCGCCATCTTCCACCTCTTCAACCACACCCTCTTCAAGACCCAGCTGTTCATGAACGCCAGCGCGGTTGAGGCCAGTACCGGGATCCGCGACCTGGACCGTCTGGGTGGTCTTAGCGCCAGGATGCCGATCACCGGTACGACCTCCGTCATCGCCTTCCTGTCGGCGGCCGGAATCCCTCCCCTGGCCGGCTTCTGGAGCAAGCTGGTGATCGTGGTCGCCCTCTGGAGGGCCGGCCACGGCGGCTACATGGCCGTTGCCATCCTGGCTAGCCTGCTGACCCTGGCCTACTTCCTGATCCTGCAGCGCAAGGTCTTCTTCGGGAAACTGGCCCCGGAGTGGGAGGGCATTAACGAGGCGGGCAGCCTGATTACCGGGCCGAGCATACTCTTCAGCCTGATCATCATCGCGGTGGGGCTGTTGCTGCCGTTCCTGTTCGATACCATCATCCTGCCGCTGGGGGGGCTTTTATGAACATCACCACGCTACTGCTCCCCCTGCTGGTCCTGTTCGGTTTCTACACCGTGCTCTCCAAGAGCCTGCTCAGGATGGCCATTGGGCTGGCCCTGGTGAGCGCCACCCTGACGGCGCTCTTGTTCACCATGAACTCCCCCCTGGCGGCGGTGTTCGAGCTTTCGGTCTGCGCCGGCCTGATAACGGTTGTTTTCGTCAGCGTGATCAGCCTCACCCAACCCGCATCGCCCAGGGAGCAGCAGAAGGGGGAGGTCAACCACTACTCCCGCTTTTTTCCCATGGTCATCCTGGTCCTGCTGATGGCCTGGGCTGCACAATCGGTTTTCAACGATAACCCGGTTCCGGTGTCCCATGCCCTGTCCGGCCAGGATATCCGCCATACGCTCTGGAACCTGCGCAGAACCGATGTATTCGGGCAACTGGCGGCCATGTTCGCAGGCATCTACGGGGTAATTGTTCTTTTCAAGGGGATCAGCCATGATAAATGAGGGGATCAATCTCAGCCGATCCGCATTCGGAGATTACTTCATCGTCTCGGCCATGCTGATCGTAACCGGCTTCTACTGCATGTGGATAACCCATAACCTGATCCGCGTCCTGATCGGCGTGGAGTTGATGACCAAGGGGGTCACCCTGATCCTGGCCGCTGCCGGCTACCTGACCGGAAACACCGGTATCTCCCAGGCATTCATCATCACCCTGATCGTCATGGAGGTAGTGATCCTGGTGGCGGCCGCGGGAGTGGTCATCGGCCACTTCAGGAAAAACGGCGACCTGGACAGCCGCCGGATGAACAACCTCAAGGGTTGAAGGGAGGGCCGACCATGGATACGACGTCATTGCTTCTGTCTCCGCCCATTGCCTTCGTGCTGCTGCTGATCTCGGCGCTGGTGGATTTCTGGCTGCTGGGAATCATCGTCAACAAGGGGACCGAGCGCAAGGGAAAGAGCAAGCCCTATGCCTGCGGCGAGGATGTGCAACACCATCGCCTGCAGCCGGACTACGGCCAGTTTTTCTCCTTCGCCTTCTTCTTCACCATCATGCATGTGGTTGCCATGATCATCGCCACGGTCCCCTCCGGTTCCCTCCCGGATTCGCTGTTTGCCGCACTGTTCACCATCTCCGCGGCAACGGGGCTGGCGGCACTCTTCAGGAAGGATGCCTGACATGAAAGCACTGGACAAACTGGTGACATGGGCGCGGATCAAATCCCCCTGGGTGATCCACTTCAATACCGGCGCCTGCAACGGTTGCGACATCGAAATTGTCGATTCGCTGACCCCCCGCTTCGATCTGGAGCGCTTCGGAATCCAGCTCAAGGGAACTCCCCGGCATGCCGATGTGCTGCTCTGTTCCGGCCCGGTAACTAGGCAGACCAAGGACCGCCTGCTGCGCATCTACGAGCAGATGGCGGACCCTAAATTTGTCATTGCGGTGGGAACCTGCGCCTGCTCCGCCGGCGTCTTCCAGGGGTGCTACAACGTGCTGGGGGGGACAGATACGGTGCTGCCCGTCTCGGCCTACATCCCCGGCTGCGCCGCCCGCCCCGAGGCGATCATCGACGGCGTGGTCAAGTTGCTGTCAACTCTGAAAGCAGACTGATATACTAAACAACAGTGGTATCACCAGGAAGGCAGGCTGGACATGACACGCGAAACAACCATTGCCGAGGAGCTGGCCAGACGTTTTCCCGGGCTCAAGGAGAGTATCCGGGTCCAGCGGGAACGACGCATCTTTGTGGACACCCCTGCGGAGACCCTCAACAGCCTGATCGATTTCGCCTACAGCGAACTTGGGTTCATCTCCTTGGTATCCCTGGTGGGAACCGACGAGGGGGAGACTCTGGGGGTCATGTACGTGCTGGCCGCCGATGACGGGATCCTGCTGACCGTCAGGCGCTATCAGCCGAAGACCGATCCGGTGATCGCCACCATGACCGGGAAATTCCCCAACGCGGAGTACTACGAGAAAGAACTGGTGGACCTGCTCGGCTTCAGAATCGAGGGTCTGCCCCCCGGCCCCCGCTACCCGCTGCCGGATGACTGGCCCGAGGGCCAGTACCCCCTGCGCAAGGAGTGGAAGACGGAAATGCTTGACAGGAAGGAGTGATTGCCATGTCACCGGTCACCATCCCCATCGGCCCGCAGCATCCCGCGCTGAAGGAGCCGGCCAACTTCTCCATTACCGTTACCGGCGAGAAGATTGTCACCACCAGCATGCGTCTCGGCTACAACCACCGGGGGATCGAGAAGGCGTGCGAAGAACGCTCGTACCTGCAGTGCCTCTATCTGCTGGAGCGGATCTGCGGAATCTGCTCCCACACCCACTCCACGGCCTACATCCAGGCGGTTGAGGAGATCGCCGGCCTGACCATTCCGCCACGGGCGAACTACATCCGCTCACTGGTGGGAGAGCTGGAGCGGATCCACAGTCACCTGCTCTGGCTGGGGGTGGCCGGGCACGAGATCGGTTTCGACACCCTGTTGATGTACAGCTGGCGCGACCGCGAACTGGTCATGGACATACTGGCGGAACTGGGGGGCAACCGGGTCAACTACGGCATCAACACCCTGGGAGGGGTGCGGCGCGACATCACGCCGGAACAGATCGAGATGATTCGTAATTCCGTGAACACCCTGGAGGAGCGGACAAAGTACTACATCGAGGTGGCAACGGAAGAACCGACCCTGGCGGCTCGTCTCGCCGGAGTGGGCTACCTGTCCCACGAGGATGCCCTGCTGCTCTCGGCGGTTGGACCAACCCTGCGGGCATCCAACGTGGACCGCGACATCCGCAGGGACGACCCCTACGCCGCCTACGGGAGCCTGGACTTCAGGGTGATCACCGACGACCACTGCGACGTGTACGGACGGACCCTGGTCAGAGTCGGGGAGCTAATGGAGTCCTTCAGGATGATCCGCCAGATACTGAACGAACTGCCGGAGGGAGAGGTGTCGGTCAAGGCGCCGCGCAAGATACCGGCCGGCGAGGCCTGCTCCCGCTACGAAGCCCCGCGGGGAGAATGTTTCCACTACATCAGGGCCAACGGCACGGATAAACCGGAGCGGGTCAAGGTGCGTGCCTCCACCTTCGCCAACATCCAGGCGGTGGCCAAGATGATGGAAAACAACAACCTGGCGGACGTGCCGATCATCGTTGCCGCCATCGACCCCTGCTTCTCCTGTGCCGATCGCTGTCTGGAACTGTTGGGTGAGGGGAGGCAGCTGATGGAATGGAGCGAGCTGCGCCGTCGGGGCGTGGAATGGTACCGCCGCAACCGGGGGATCGATTTCAGCGGCCCGAGCCGCAGGCTGCAGATGCTGCGTGGAGACAGACGGCCATGACACAGGCACTCTTCAATCTTCTGATATTCCCCGGTTTTCTCTTCCTCAGCCTGGCCGGGATGGTGGCGGAATTCTGCGACAGGAAGTTGTACGCCCGCATGCAGAACAGGCAGGGGCCTCCCTGGTTCCAGCCCTTTGCCGACTTCATCAAGCTCTCCTCCAAGGAGGACATCATACCGGAGGAGGCCGACCCGTTCATGTTCAGGCTGATGCCACTGGTGGCGCTGGCCGCCTCGGTATGCGCCATCCTCTACATCCCCATCTGGGGAAGGGGGGCGCTGCTCTCCTTCGAGGGGGATCTGGTGATCGTAGTCTACCTGCTGACCATCCCCACCATGACCTTCTTCCTGGCCGGGTGGTATTCGGCCTCGCTCTACTCCATGATCGGCGCGGTCCGCTCCCTGACCCAGCTTTTGGCATACGAGGTGCCGCTCTACCTGGCGCTGCTGGCGCCGGCCTGTCTGGCCGACAGCTGGTCCCTGGCCGGTATGGCCGCCTACTATGGCGCCCACCCCTGGCGCTGGCTGTTGAACCTGATCGGTTTTGGCGTAGGGCTGGTGGTGATGCTGGGTAAACTGGAGAAGGTCCCCTTCGACACCCCCGAGGCTGAAACCGAGATCGTTGCCGGTGCCTTCACCGAGTACAGCGGCCGTCTGCTGGCCCTGTTTCGGATGGCCATCAGCATTGAAATGATAGTTCTGGCCTCCCTGCTGGCGGCGGTATTCCTTCCCTTTGGGCTTGGTCTGGGACCCCTGGCCGGTTTCCTGCTCTACCTGCTGAAGATAGCCCTGATCATCGCCATGACCAGCTTTTTGCGGACCATCTTCGCTCGCTTCCGAATCGACCAGATGGTGGATTTCTGCTGGCGTTACGTGGCTTCGGCTGCCATGCTCCAGCTTGTGATCGTCATCATTGCCAAGGGGGTGTTGCCGCAATGAAGATACCGGGGAAGATGGCACACGAGGTGCTGCGGCACTCGGTAATGAAACCGGCCACCTGCAACTATCCGGCTGAGAAGCAGAAGATGCCGGAGCATTTCCGGGGAAGGATTCGCTACAAGGCCGAGAAGTGCATTGGCTGCAAGTTCTGCGTCCGCGACTGTCCCGCCAGGGCCATCGAGATCTTCAAGGTGGCTGACAAGGTCTTCGAGGCCAAGTTCTATCTGGACCGCTGCATCTACTGCGGCCAGTGTGTGGATTCATGCCCCAAGGATGCCCTGGAGCTGACCCCTGACTTTGAACTGGCCCAGATCGACAAGGAGAAGCTGAGGGTTGTATGCAGGAGGGAAGAGGGTGAAGACAAGCCTGAAGAGCCGTCTTGAGGGGTGCGAACGGCTGGCGTTGCTGGGAATCGGTTCGGAACTCTGCGCCGACGACGGGGCCGGCATCCTGCTCGTGCGCAGCCTGCGTTCCCTGATCTGCCGTCAGCCGTTCAACTCCATTGCATTCGAGGGGTTCGAGGGGGGCAACGCCCCGGAGAACGCCACTGGTTTCATCGCCGCCTTCAAGCCGACCCATATCGTGCTCGTGGATGCGGCCGAGATCGGTGCGGCGGTGGGAGAGTTCCGCGAGATCCTCCCCCATGAGATTCCCGACACCTGCTTTTCCACCCACACGCTTCCGCTGAAAATAATCGTTGACTACCTTGGAAGGGTGACCGGAGCCATTGTATCGGTGATAGGAATCCAGCCCGCTAACCTGGATTTTGGGAATAGTCCCACCCCGGAAGTCAGGAAGGGCGTCAGACGCCTGATGCGCCTTTTGCATACTGTTATGGGTGAGTGCGACCGTGCAACGCCTCGGAAACCCGTGTTGGAATCAGCAACCTTTGATGGGGAAACGCTGTCGCACGGACAAGGCTGAGTAACTTATTTTTGTTGATAATTTGGTTAGTTGAGTGTATTTATTTGTCCTTGATGCTGCTGCACCACTCCAATCCGTACCCATATCGATATCCTTGCAGAGAACTATCCCCACAAGCCGGACAATGCCTGCGCCACCCTGTATGCCCTTCCACACCAGAGCTCGTTACTCAGCGTGACCCGTCCCGATGGATTACCCTGTGAGCATACAGCCCATGTTTCACGCTCTGTTTCACTCTTGAAACCAACGCTTACCCCAAAAAAATGGAGATGTTTTTATGGTTCATGTGACGGTTGATGGCAGGGTTGTGGAAATTCCGAAGGGATCTGCCGTCATCGATGCAACGAAGAAAGCAGGGGCCAAGATTCCCACCCTGTGCTTCCTTGAGCTGCATAAAAAAATGAGCGGTCTGAATTCCTCATGCCGGGTCTGCGTCGTGGAGGTGGCCGGCAGGAAAAACCTTGCCGCGGCCTGCTCTACACCGGTTACGGACGGCATGGATATCATTACAGCCAGTGAAAGGGTTATCGCTGCCAGAAAGACGATGATCGAACTGCTGTTGTCGGATCATGAGCAGGACTGCCTGATCTGCGGAAAGGCGGGGAACTGCACGCTGCAGGACCTCTGCTTCGAGTACGACATAAAAGAGTCGCGCTACAGGGGGATGATGAACAGTTTCCCCCTGGATGAATCAAACGAGTTTTACAGCAGAAACATGAACAAATGCGTGAAGTGCAGGCGTTGCGTCACGACCTGTTCCGCCTACCAGTGCAGCGAAGCCATCGACTTTGCGGGACGGGGTTTCGGCGTGCGGGTTGCGGCCCCCTTCGATGACCAGATCAGGAATTCCTCCTGCGTCTCCTGCGGCAACTGTGTGTCGGTCTGCCCGGTGGGAGCCTTGCAGGCCAAATCGAGGGAAAAATTCCGGACCTGGGAGGTTACTAGAACCAGGACCACCTGCTCCTACTGCGGGGTTGGCTGCGAGATGGACCTTCTGGTCAAGGACAACCGGGTCGTGGGGGTCGAGCCCTCCAACGGTCCTGCCAATAGCGGCCTGCTCTGCGTCAAGGGGAGGTTTAGCTACAATTTCATCAATCATCCTGACCGGTTGAAAACACCCCTGATCCGGAAGAACGGCAGGCTGGTGGAGGCCGGCTGGGACGAGGCTTACGGGTTGATAGCCGTAAAATTCGAGGCGACAAAAGCGGCCTATGGCCCTGAGGCCTTTGCCGGCCTTGCCTCGGCACGGGTGACCAACGAAGAGAACTATCTGTTCCAGAAAATGGTGCGGGTCGTTTTCGGCACCAACAATGTGGATCACTGCGCTCGGCTCTGCCACGCCTCCACGGTCGCGGGTCTGGCCACAACACTGGGAAGCGGCGCCATGACCAACAGCATCGATGAGCTGCTGCGGAGCGATGTGATCTTCGTGACCGGTTCCAACACGACCGAGACCCACCCGGTCATCGGCGCAAAGATACGCCAGGCCAGACTGAACGGGGCAAAACTGATAGTGGCTGAGCCGCGCAGGATTGACCTGGCAGCAACTGCGGACGTTTTCCTGCAGATCACCCCCGGTACGAACGTGGCCCTGTTTAACGCCATGATGAACGTCATCCTGGAAGAAGGCCTTGAGGACCGGGAGTTCATCGCCGGGCGGACCGAGGGGGTTGCTGAGCTGCGTGAAGTGGTAATGAAATGCCGGCCGGAAGAGGCAGCGCTGATCTGCGGCGTTGACGCGGAAAATCTGAGGAGAGCGGCGCGGCTGTACGCAGGGGCCGACAGGGCCGCGATCTTCTATGCCATGGGCGTGACCCAGCACAGCACCGGCACTGCTGGCGTCATGGCTCTATCGAACCTAGCCCTGCTCTGTGGAAATCTGGGCAAGGAATCGGCCGGGGTCAATCCGCTGCGCGGCCAGAACAACGTCCAGGGCGCCTGCGATGTGGGCTGCCTACCCGGCGACCTGCCCGGCTATCAGAAGGTTTCCGATCCGCGAGTCATGGAGAAATTCCAAACGGCCTGGGGGGTGAAGCTGCCGGACAAACCCGGGCTGACGGTAACAGAAATCATCGACAGGGCGGGCAAGGGGGAGATCAAATTCCTCCATATCATGGGTGAGAACCCGATGATCTCCGATCCGGACCTCAACCATGTGGAAGAGGCTCTGAAACACACCGAGTTCCTGGTTGTCCAGGACATCTTCCTGACCGAAACGGCGCACCTGGCGGACGTGGTTCTGCCGGCCGCTTCCTTTGCCGAGAAGGACGGTACCTTCACCAACACCGAACGGCGGGTGCAGAGGGTCAGGAAGGCCGTCGATCCTCCAGGAGAGGCCAGGGCAGACTGGGTGATCCTGATGGAGATCATGAACAGGCTGGGGCATGGAAAAACCTACCGGGACGCCGCTTCCATAATGGAAGAGATTGCGGACGTCACTCCCCAGTACGGCGGAATCAGCTTTGACAGGCTGGAAAAGGAGACCCTGCAGTGGCCCTGTCCCAGCATCGATCACCCGGGCACCCGGTATCTGCACAAGGATACCTTTACCAGGGGAAAAGGGTTGTTCAAGCCGGTGGAATATCAGGCCAGCGCGGAGCTGCCCGATGGTGATTATCCCTACCTGCTGACAACCGGCCGGATCCTCTACCACTACCACACCAATACCATGACCGGCAGGGAGGAGGGGCTGATGAACCTCCACCCCCGTTCGTTTATCGAAATGAGTCCGCTGACGGCACAACGGCTTGCCATCAGGGATGGAGACAGGGTCACCGTAACCTCCCGGAGGGGCGAACTCACCTCCACGGCCAGGGTAACCGACAGAATCGAGGGAAATATCGTCTTCATGCCGTTCCACTTCGCCGACGGTGCGGCCAACCTGTTGACCAACAGCGCCCTTGACCCGCTGGCCAATATTCCGGAATTGAAGGTCTGTGCGGTGAATATAGCCAGGTTGGGCAACGGGAACGCGGGGGGAGAACATGACTGAGAATCCTCACGAACTCCTTGTCCTTACCGGAGGTGGGACACTGGCGGCAGAAGGCGCCATGACTGCCAGGGTAACCGCCGTGATCCTGGCAGGAGGCATGTCCTCCCGCATGAAGAGCAACAAGGCGCTGCTCCCCTACCGTGGCGAGCGCTTCATTGAGAGGATTTTCCGCAAGTTATCCGAGGTCTTCCCGGAAGTCATCCTGGTCACGAACAGTCCGGAGCTGTACCGATTTCTCCCCTGCCGCATCGTAGCGGACCTGTACCCCGGGATGGGGGCTCTGGCAGGCATCCAGGCCGGGCTGACGCAGAGTTCGACGCCGTACATTTTTGTGGTTGCCTGTGACATGCCTGACCTGGACGAGCAGCTTGTCCGTTATCTGGTCTCCAGGGCTGATGGTGTAGATGTGGTCATTCCGGAGAGCGACAGCGGCCTCGAGCCGCTCCATGCCGCCTACGGCAGGGGTTGCCTGGGGGTTATGAATGATGCCCTCTCTTCAGGAAGAAGTAAGATTGTTGCCTGTTTCGACCAGCTCAAGGTAGATGTTGTTTCCCACCAGGACATCGCCGCTATTGATCCGACCTTTCTCTCTTTCCGCAACATCAACACTCCCGAGGAATACTTCCGCATCAGGCAGGAAGTGCTGAATGCTGATCCGCTGATGTGCAGGAACAGGTCATAACATACGAAACCACCAGAAAAGGGATGTACAGATATGCAAACAGGTTCAACGTGCCAGTTTACCGGTGGATGCACAACCCCGGGCCGTTCAACGTTACCGGCTACGCTGTGTCAGGAGTTGGACGACTTTGTCGCCGACCTCCCCACCAGGGAAGGGCATCTGGTAACGGTGCTGCACAAGGCCCAGCAGCTGTTCGGTTACCTCCCCCGGGAGGTGCAGCAGTACGTTGCCGACCTGATGGGTGTATCGCTGGCCAAGGTCTATGGCGTGGCAAGTTTCTACACCTTCTTCAGCATGGTTCCCAAGGGGAAATACCCGATCTCCATCTGTATGGGGACTGCCTGCTACGTCAAGCAGGCCCACAAGATTGTGGACGCGTTCAAGGATATCCTTGGCGTTGAAATCGGAGAGGTTACCGGGGACGGCAAATTCTCCATCGACGTCCTGCGCTGCGTGGGCGCCTGCGCCCTTGCCCCGATCCTGACGGTGGGCGAGAAGGTCTACGCCCACGTCACCCCGGACCAGGTCAAGGAAATTATCGCTGAGTACTGACCCTTATCCCCAGGGAGTTCACCATGGCAAAGATTACATCCATAGCCGATCTGAAGAAGTTTCAGCAAGAGTACAGGTCACTAAAAGAGGCGCGTTCCCGGGAGAAAATCATCGTCAGTGTATCCCTGGCAACCTGCGGCATCGCCTCGGGCGGAAACATGGTGATGGAGGCCATGAAGGATGAGGTGGCTAGGCAGGGAATCGACAACGTGGAATTCATCAGGGTCGGCTGCATGACCTACTGCCATTCCGAACCGACCGTGGAGGTCAGCCTGCCCGGACGGGAGCCGCTCGTGTTCGGCAAGCTGGATGAGAACGGGGCACGCCAACTTGTCCAGAAATATCTGAAAAAAGGCGAGCTTACCGGCACGGTGATTCCGGTGAACTACACCAGGGTAGAACTATGATGTCGGGGAGCAGATAGAGCATGGAACCCAAAAAGCAGCTGCGGATAGCGACCAGGAACTGCGGTTTCATCGATCCGGAAAATATCGAGGATTACATCGGGGTGCGCGGCTACGAGGCGCTGGCCAGCGCCATTACCAACGGCACGCCTGCCGGAGTGATCGAGCAGATGAAAAAATCGGGCTTGAGGGGGCGGGGTGGCGGCGGTTTCCCCACTGGCGTCAAGTGGGCATTTGCCGCCGCGAATCAGGCTGACCAGAAATACGTCGTCTGCAATGCGGACGAGGGGGACCCTGGCGCCTTCATGGATCGGGCCCTGCTGGAGGGGGATCCCCATTCCATAGTGGAGGCCATGGCCATCTGCGGCTACGCCATCGGCGCATCCATCGGCGTCGTCTACATCCGGGCCGAATACCCCCTAGCAATCAAACGGCTGATCAAGTCCATCGAGGATGCCCGTGACTACGGCCTCCTGGGCAGGAACATTCTCGGTACCGGCTTCAATTTCGACATAGAACTGAAGTATGGCGCCGGCGCCTTTGTCTGCGGCGAGGAGACCGCCCTGATCAGGTCCATGGAAGGGAGCCGCGGCGAACCGTACACCAAGCCCCCCTTTCCGGCCAGCGCCGGGTACTGGGGCAAACCTACCATCGTCAACAACGTGGAGACCCTTGCCAATATCCCCCCTATCCTCGTCAAGGGGGCTGACTGGTTCTCCTCCATCGGTACGGAGAATTCCAAGGGGACCAAGGTCTTCGCCCTGGCCGGCAAGATCACGAACGTCGGCCTGATCGAGGTTCCCATGGGCATAACCCTGGGTGAGATCATCTTCGAGATCGGCGGCGGCTGCCCGAATGGCAAACAGTTCAAGGCGGTGCAGACCGGCGGCCCCTCCGGCGGCGCGCTGACCTCCAGGGATATCGATGTCCCCATCGACTATGACAATCTGATCGCCAGAGGCTCCATGATGGGCTCCGGCGGCATGATCGTCATGGATGAGGACAACTGCATGGTCGACGTGGCCAAGTTCTTCCTCGACTTCACCATGGATGAGACTTGCGGCAAATGCACCCCCTGCCGCATCGGTTCAAAACGGCTCCATGAGATCCTCTGCCGGATCACCCAGGGCGAGGGCACACTGGAGGATATGGAAAACCTGCAATGTCTCGGCGCAACCATCAAGGACACGGCGCTGTGCGGCTTCGGCCAGACCATGCCCAACCCGGTGCTCTCCACCATCAGGACCTTCATGGATGAATACCGTGCCCATGTAGTTGACAAGAAGTGCCCGGCCGGGGTCTGTGTCAGCCTGCTGGAAATTGTCATCCTGGCCGAAAGCTGTGTCGGCTGCACCCTCTGCAGCCGTGTCTGCCCGGTCAACTGCATCTCCGGTACGGTCAAAGGTGTGCATGTCATCGATCAGGCAGCCTGCATCAAGTGCGGCGCCTGCATCGACGCGTGCAAATTCCAGGCGATAGTGAAACGATGACGGAAAGAGTCGTTGCGACAGGTCGGCTCAGGCACCTCACAGTAGCTTGCGCAGATACTGGCCGGTGTAGGAACCGCTCACCGTTGCCAGCTGCTCCGGGGTTCCGACGGCGACGATCTCCCCGCCACGGTCTCCCCCTTCCGGCCCCAGGTCGATCAGCCAGTCGGCTGTCTTGATCACGTCCAGGTTGTGCTCGATGATCAGCACCGTGTTGCCGCTGTCCACCAGGCGCTGGATCACCTCCAAGAGCTTGCGGATATCCTCGAAGTGCAGGCCGGTGGTCGGCTCGTCCAGGATGTAGATGGTGCGGCCGGTGGCCCGCTTGGCGAGCTCCTTGGCCAGCTTGACCCGCTGGGCCTCGCCGCCGGAGAGGGTGGTGGCCGACTGCCCCAGCTTGATGTAGCCTAATCCCACCTCCTCCAGGGTTGTGAGCTTGTTCCTGATGCGCGGGATGGCGCCCATGAACTCCAGGGCCTGGGAGACGGTCATGTCCAGCACGTCGGCGATGGATTTCCCCTTGTAGAGCACCTCCAGGGTCTCCCGGTTGTAGCGCGCCCCCTTGCAGACCTCGCATTCCACATATACGTCCGGCAGGAAGTGCATCTCGATCTTGATGATCCCGTCGCCGGAGCAGGCCTCGCAGCGCCCCCCCTTGACGTTGAAGGAGTAGCGACCCGGCTTGTATCCCCTCAATTTGGACTCGGGCAGGTTGGAGAACAGGTCACGGATGTCGCCGAACACGGCCGTGTAGGTGGCCGGGTTGGAGCGCGGGGTGCGGCCGATGGGGGACTGGTCGATGTTGATCACCTTGTCCAGGTGCTCCAGGCCGAGCACGTCCCCGACCGCCCCTCCCTTTTCCCGGCTGCGGTAGAGCCGCTGGCAGAGCGCCTTGTGCAGGGTGTCGATCACCAGGGTGGACTTGCCCGAACCGGAGACGCCGGTGACGCAGGTCATCACCCCCAGCGGGATCGTCACATTGACGTTCTTCAGGTTGTTCTCCGTGGCGCCGAGAATCTCCAGAAACCTGTCAGCCGTCCGCCGCTCCTTCGGCACCGGGATGCAGAGCTTGCCCGACAGGTAACGGCCGGTGAGGGAGTCGGGATTTTCCATCACCTGGGCCGGCGTCCCCTGGGCCACGACCTCGCCGCCGTGCACCCCGGCTCCCGGCCCCATGTCGATCAGGTGGTCCGCCTCCAGGATGGTCTCCTCGTCGTGCTCCACCACCAGCACCGTGTTGCCCAGGTCCCGCAGCCTCTTCAGGGTCTCCAGCAGGCGGGAGTTGTCCCGCTGGTGCAGGCCGATGGAGGGTTCGTCCAGGATGTAGAGCACCCCCACTAGGCTGGAACCGATCTGGGTGGCCAGGCGGATGCGTTGCCCCTCCCCGCCGGAGAGGGTGCCGGAGGTGCGCTCCAGGGAGAGGTAGTCAAGCCCCACGTTGACCAGGAAGGAGAGCCGTTCGCGAATCTCCTTGAGGATGCGCCGGGCGATCTCCCCTTCCTTGGCGGTCAACTCCAGGGTCTCGAAGAAGACCAGGCAGTCGCGGATGGAGAGGGCGGTCACCTCCCGGATGCTCCTCCCCCCCACCAGCACGTGCAGCGCCTCGGGCCTTAAGCGCGCCCCCTGGCAGGTGGGGCAGGACATGACGTTCATGTACTTCTCCAACTCCTCCCGGGACGATTCCGACTCGGTCTCGCGCCAGCGGCGCTGCAGGTTGTTCAGCACCCCCTCGAACTCCTTGTAATAGGTGTGCCGGCGGTCTCCCTCCTCTTCCCACCAGAACTCGATCTTTTCCCCCTTTGATCCGTTGAGGATAACGTCGCGCACCTGCTCGGGGAGATCCTTGAAGGGGGTGCGGATGTCGAAGTCGTAGGCCTTGGCCAGGGCCTCCAGGATCAGGTGGAACCAGCCGGAGAGCCGCTTCTCCCAAGGGGCGATGGCCCCCTCCCGAAGCGACAGCTCCGGGTTGGGTATGACCAGTTCCGGGTCGAAATACATGCGGGTGCCCAGGCCGGTGCACTCCGGGCAGGCGCCGTGGGGGTTGTTGAAGGAGAAGAGCCTGGGGGTGATCTCCTGGTAGGAGATGCCGCACTCCACGCAGGCCAGCTTCTCGGATAAAATCAGGGTTTTGGGTGGTGCGGGCTTCCCCCCTACTCTCGAAGGGGCATCCGTGGATGTCGTCGCTGTGACCACCTCCACCTTGACCACCCCCTCGGCATGGTGCAGGGCGGTCTCCAGGGAGTCGGCCAGGCGGCGCTGCACCCCCTCCTTGACCACGATGCGGTCAACCACGATGTCGATGTCGTGTTTCTTCTTCTTGTCCAGCACGATCTCATCTGCCAGCTCCAGCTGCCGGCCGTCGATCACCACCCGGGTGAAGCCCTCCTTGCGCAGTTGGCCCAGCTCTTTTTTGTACTCCCCCTTGCGACCGCGGATCATGGGGGAGAGAAGGGTCAATTTGGTTCCTGCCGACAGCGCCATGATCTGGTCCACCATCTGGGAAACGGTCTGGGAGGTGATCTCCCTGCCGCAGGAGACGCAGTGGGGATGGCCGACCCGGGCGAACAGCAGGCGCAGGTAGTCGTAGATCTCGGTGACGGTGCCCACGGTGGAGCGGGGGTTCTTGCTGGTTGTCTTCTGCTCGATGGAGATGGCCGGCGAGAGCCCATCGATGGACTCCACGTCCGGCTTCTCCATCTGCTCCAGGAACTGGCGGGCATAGGCGGAGAGCGACTCCACGTA
This sequence comes from Pelobacter propionicus DSM 2379, assembly GCF_000015045.1. Lineage (GTDB taxonomy): Bacteria > Desulfobacterota > Desulfuromonadia > Geobacterales > Pseudopelobacteraceae > Pseudopelobacter > Pseudopelobacter propionicus. Next base: position 3,885,549 of record NC_008609.1, on the reverse strand, counting down.
GCGCCGCTGACCTTCGGCGTAGATGGTGTCGAAGGCCAGGGTCGATTTCCCCGAGCCGGAGATGCCGGTGATGACCACCAGCTGGTCCCGGGGAATCTCCACGTCGATGCACTTCAGGTTATGCTCGCAGGCGCCTTTGATGATGATCTTGTCGTGTGCCATGGCTTTTTGGTTTTCCTCATTCCGTAGGGGTCTCAAGGGGGTGAACCGGTTTATCGTGGTGCGGGGAGCGGTGCTCACGTTATCGCCCCGCTGACTGCTTCGGGTGAATGTTGATCATAGTTCCCGTTGCAGTGGAAAGGCAAGCCTCAATCCCTGTCGTGCGAGCCTGGACGAGAGATGGCTCCAGGCCAAATCCCGTTATAAAAAACATTTGCAGATCACGGGGAATGGTGGTAACCGTTCTGTACATTATTTCTTGGGGAGTTTTCATGACGCAGCAGCCTGAAACCCTGCATTACGCCGTTTCGGTAGTGGGCAAGGACCGGCCAGGCATTGTGGCCGCCATCGCCGAGGGGCTCTACCACCTGGGGTGCAACATCGCCGATTCCAGTTGCACCATGCTGGCCGGCGAATTCGCCATGATCCTGATCGTGTCCCACCCCCGCCCCTTCAGCAAGAGCCGTCTCTGCGAGGAACTGAAGCCGGCCTGCGACCGACTGGGCATGTTCCTGGCCGTGAGCCCCCTGACCATGGCCGATGTGCCGACCCGGGAGAACGAACAGGAGATCTGCCTGGTGTCGGTCTACGGAGCGGACCAGCCGGGGATCGTCTTCCGGGTCACACGCGAGCTGGCCTGCCAGGGGATCAATATCACCGATCTGACCACCAAGCTGATCGGGACAAAAGAGCAGCCGGTGTACGTCATGATGCTGGAAGCCGCCCTCCCCGACGGCCAGACCCCGCATCAGCTGGAAAAGCTGCTGGAAAACCTGAAGAAGGAGCTTGATGTGGAGATCGGTGTGCGTATCGTCACCCCGGTTTCCCTCTGATCCATGGCCATTCATCCCATTCTGCGGTATCCCCATCCGCTGCTGAAAAAAATCTGCCACGAGGTTACCGGGATCGACCGGGAGATCCATGCCCTGATTCAGGATCTGCTGGACACCATGCGGGCCGGTCCCGGATCGGTGGGGGTGGCGGCTCCCCAGATCGGCGTCACCCTGCGGGCCTGCGTCGTTGACGTCTCGAACAGCCGTAACGGAAGGGAGAACAATCACGGCCTGCTGCGTATGATCAACCCGCGCATCATCGCCCGCTCGGGTTCTGCGGTCATGCGCGAGGGGTGCATGAGCGTGCCGGACTACACCGGCGATGTGGAGCGCTCCACCGAGCTGAGGGTAAGCTTCCTGGAGCCGGAGGGGGAGCTGCGCGAGATAACCGCCAGTGGCTTCGAGGCGGTCGCCCTGCAGCACGAGATGGATCACCTGGACGGCATACTGTTTCTGGACCGGATCGTCAGCGTCAAGACCGGTCTGTTCCGGAGGAAAACCTACGCATAGGAGATCGCCATGCCTGAACTGCTGACACCCGACGAGCAGACGGTACTGCTCAGGATAGCCCGCGAGACCATTGTCGCCCACGTCACCGGCAGCACTATCCCTGTTGTCGCCCACCCCACCCGGGGGTTGAAACACAAGCACGGCTGCTTCGTGACCATCAAACAGCAGGGGCAGCTCAGGGGATGCATCGGCAATTTTGTCTCCGAGGTGCCGCTGTACCAGCTGGTGCAGGAGATGGCCGTTTCCGCCTCCACCCGCGACCCCCGCTTCTATCCCATGAAACCGGCCGACCTTGACGACTTCCATCTGGAAATCTCGGTGCTTTCGCCGCTCAAACTGATCGGCTCGGTGGAGAGCATCGTGGTGGGCAAGCACGGGCTCTACATCATCAAGAACCACCACCGTGGCGTGCTGCTCCCCCAGGTGGCCACGGAGTACGGCTGGGACCGGGAGACCTTCCTGCGCCACACCTGCGTCAAGGCGGGCTTGCCTGAGGATGCCTGGCAGAACGAGTGTGAGATATATACCTTCACGGCGCTGGTGTTCGGGGAGGGATAGCCGCTCCCCCTTGCCTGGCGCATAAAAAAAGGATGAACCGTTTCCGGTCCATCCTTTTTTTGTGTCAACCCTGTTCCCGATGCTCAGGAGAGTGCGGCGTGGGCTGCTGCCAGGCGGGCGATGGGCACCCGGAAGGGTGAGCAGGAGACGTAGTCCAGCCCGCTTGTGTGGCAGAAGCAGACCGATGCAGGGTCCCCGCCATGCTCGCCGCAGATGCCGAGCTTGATGTCCGGCCGGGTGGCGCGCCCCTTCTCGCTGGCGATCCTGACCAGCTGGCCGACGCCTGTCTGATCCAGGGAGACGAAGGGGTCCTGCTCGATGATGCCGTTATCCATGTAGAACGGAAGGAATTTGCCCGCATCGTCGCGGGAGAGGCCGAAGGTGGTCTGGGTCAGGTCGTTGGTGCCGAAGGAGAAGAATTCGGCCTCACTGGCGATCTCGTCGGCGGTCAGGGCGGCGCGGGGGAGCTCGATCATGGTGCCGATCAGGTACTCCATCGTGACGCCGTAGTCGGCGATGACCTCCTCGCAGATCGCTACGGCGTTCCGCTTGAGCAGTGCCAACTCCCTGACCGTTGCCACCAGGGGAATCATGATTTCGGGTACGATGGAGAAGCCGTTGTTCTTGATCAGTTCGCAGGCAGCCACCATGATGGCGCGCACCTGCATGTCGTAAATCTCGGGGTAGGTAATACCGAGACGGCAACCGCGGTGCCCCAGCATGGGGTTGAACTCGTGAAGGTACTCTACCTTGTGCCTGAGCGTGCTGGCGGGCACCCGCATGGTTGCGGCCAGTTCATCGATATCCTTCTCGGTCTGGGGGAGGAACTCGTGCAGCGGCGGGTCCAGCAGGCGGATAGTAACCGGCAGCCCCTTCATCTCGCGGAAGATCCCCTTGAAATCGCTGGTCTGCATGGGCAGGATCTTGGCCAGTGCTTTCTGGCGGCCCTCCAGGTCGTCGGAGAGGATCATCTCGCGCACGGCTGCGATGCGTTCGGCGTCGAAGAACATATGCTCGGTGCGGCAGAGTCCGATCCCTTGAGCGCCGAATTCCCGGGCCACCCGGGCGTCATGGGGGGTGTCGGCGTTGGCGCGCACCTTCAGTGTTCTGAACTGGTCCACCCAGCCCATCAGTGTGGCGAAATCTCCGGTCAGCTGAACCGACACGGTGGGCACCACACCCAGCATGACCTCTCCCGTGGCGCCGTCCAGGGTGATCAGGTCGCCCTTCTTCACTTCCACGCCATTGGGTGCGATAAAGCTCTCGTCCGCGTAGTCGACCTTGATGTCGCCGCAGCCGGCCACGCAGCATTTGCCCATGCCGCGGGCAACGACAGCAGCGTGGGAGGTCATGCCTCCGCGTGCGGTGAGGATTCCCTGGGCGGCGTGCATGCCGTGGATATCTTCGGGCGAGGTTTCGATGCGCACCAGGATGACCTTGCGGCCGGTCTTGGCCTCGGCCTCGGCCTCGTCGGCCGAGAAGACCACTTCACCGGAAACCGCTCCGGGTGAGGCCGGCAGTCCCTTGGCGATGATGGTTCTCTCCGCCTTCGGATCAAGGGTGGGGTGCAGCAACTGATCCAGCTGGCTGGGCTCCACACGCAGCACGGCGGTCTTCTTGTCGATCAGCCCCTCGTTCACCATGTCCACGGCGATCTTGATGGCGGCCGGCGCGGTGCGCTTGCCGTTTCTGGTCTGCAGCATGTACAGAACGCCCTTCTCGATGGTGAACTCGATATCCTGCATGTCCCGGTAATGCTTTTCAAGGGTTTCGCGGATGCGTACCAGCTGCTGGTAGCATTCCGGCATGACCTCTTCCATGGAGGGAAGCTCGCCATCCTTGTTCTTGGCGCGGTTGATCGGCTGGGGGGTGCGGATGCCGGCCACCACGTCCTCTCCCTGGGCATTAACCAGGAATTCGCCGTAAAAGTAGTTCTCGCCAGTGGAGGGGTCGCGGGTGAAGGCCACGCCGGTGGCGCAGTCCTGGCCCATGTTGCCGAAGACCATGGCCTGGACGTTGACCGCCGTGCCCCATTCGGCCGGGATGTTGTTGAGCTTGCGGTAGGTGATGGCGCGCTGGTTCATCCAGGAGCCGAACACCGCGTTCACCGCTCCCCACAACTGCTCTTCCGGATCTTCGGGAAAGTCGATGCCAAGCTCGGCCTTGATGGCTCCCTTGTACTGGAGCACCAGGTCCTTCCAGTCGGCGGCGGTGAGATCGGTGTCCAGATAGACCCCGCGCTCCTCCTTCTTCTGGTCCAGCAGGTGGTCGAGGATGTCCTTTTCCATCCCCAGCACCACATCGGCATACATCTGGACGAAGCGGCGGTAGGCGTCGTAGGCGAAACGCTCGTCCCCGCTCTGGGCGATGATCCCCTGGACGGTGGTGTCGTTGAGGCCAAGGTTGAGGACCGTATCCATCATGCCCGGCATGGAGGCGCGGGCGCCGGAGCGGACCGAGAGGAGCAGCGGATTTCCGGAATCCCCAAACTTCTTGCCCATCAATTCCTCGATTTTCCTCAGATTGGCGGACACTTCGGCAGCCAAGGACGCAGGATGGGTGCGGTCGTTCTTATAAAATTCGGTACATACTTCGGTGGAGATCGTGAATCCCGGGGGAACCGGCAGACCAATGCTGGTCATTTCAGCCAGATTGGCACCCTTGCCCCCCAGCAGGTTTTTCATGTCGGCCCGGCCGTCAGCCTTGCCGCCACCAAAGAAATACACGTATTGCTGCGCCATTGCGGTAAATCCTCCTCACCAGTGTTTGAATAGAAGCGTTTTTCAGCCATTTTTATTTAGACTAAAACCTTGTATTTCAATCAAACTCGGCTGTCAAGCCGGTACAGACCTGTTTCCGGTGATATTGTACGGAGACCGGACCCTCTTTCTTTGTTCGTGCTCCCTGACGTCCCCGATGTTTCCGTTCGAGAGCAACTGTAGGATTTTACATATACTGAGGAGCATGGCAAGATTTTTAAGATTCGTCGCATGCCGCCTCACATGCGCTCCACGAAACCCTGATTGCGGCCAGAAAAAGGGCTCGTCTGCCGTGCCAGGCAATTAATACATATTATTTTAATATGTTATGCTGTGTCGGTCTTGATAGGGGAGGTGAAAACGGCTCTCCTGCCGCCATTCCGGGCCATGGAAAAAGAGCTGCCATCCAAGAAAAAAACTTGTGATTTTTCCACCACGGGTACATTTTATTCATTGTTCAGTAGTGTCGTTTTAAGCAGCAACCCGAAAATCAGAGCGTATAACTATCACACATCCCAAAGGAGATGAACAGATGAAAAGAGCCGTTATTGCCATGCTTGCCCTCTCAGTGTTCGCCGCGTCAGCCTTTGCCTCCGATGTGATCGAGTTCCCCTCATCCATCGGCAAAGTGACCTTTACCCACAAGGCTCACCAGGAATTGCTGAAGGATTGCCAGAAATGCCACGCAAGTCCGGCGGGCGGTACGATAGCCGGATTCGACAAGGACTGGGCCCACAAAACCTGTAAGGGGTGCCATGTCGAGATGAAGAAGGGGCCGGTGAGCTGCAAAGAGTGCCATAAGAAGTAGCCCGTCACGTATACCGTTGCCCATAACCACGGGGGAGCCTGCCAGGACTCCCCCGTGTCTGTTCCGCCTTCATTCCGCTTGAAGTGACCGCTGAATTGCCCTACAATACAACCCCGACTATTGCACGCAAGGGGAATAATTTCATGACTATCGCCGAACAGGTTGCACAGATTGCCCATGAGGCGCGCCAGGCCTCGTTCGTACTTTCGCGACTCAGCACCAGGGTCAAGAACGAGCTGTTGCTGGCCATGGCTGAGGCTCTGGAACAGCAGGCCCCCCACCTGATAGCCGAAAACGCCAAGGATCTGGAGGAGGGGAAACAGAAGGGGCTCTCCAGCGCCATGCTCGACCGGCTGATGCTGGACGCCAAGCGCATATCCGCCATGGCCGACGCCCTGCGCGAAGTAGCCGCTCTCCCCGACCCGGTGGGCGAAGTCACCAAAATGTGGAAGCGCCCCAACAACCTGATGGTGGGCAAGATGCGCATCCCCCTGGGGGTGATCGGCATTATCTTCGAGGCGCGGCCCAACGTGACCGCCGATGCCGCGGCGCTCTGCCTCAAGGCGGGCAACGCCGTGATCCTGCGCGGCGGCAAGGAGGCGATCAACTCCAATCGGGCCATCGCCGCCATCCTGCGCGAAGCCATGGTTTCCAAGGGGGTTCCGGCCGGAGCCCTGGCCCTGATCCCCTTCACCGACCGCCAGGGGGTGCTGGAGATGCTCAAGCAGGAGGAGTGCATCGACCTGATCATCCCCCGCGGCGGCGAGGGGCTGATCCGTTTCGTGACCGAAAACTCGCGTATCCCGGTGATCAAGCATTACAAGGGGGTCTGCCACATCTTCGTGGACGAGAGTGCCGACTTCGACATGGCCGAACGGATCATCATCAACGCCAAGACCCAGCGCCCCGGTGTGTGCAACGCCCTGGAGACCTTGCTGATCCACGAATCGGTTGCGGCCGCCTTCATTCCCCGCATCGCATCCATCCTGGGCGGCATGCAGGTTGAACTGCGCGGAGACGAACGTTTCCGCGCCCTGGCCCCCCAGGCCAAGCCGGCCAGCGAAGAGGACTGGTACGCCGAATACCTGGAGCTGATCCTGGCCTGCCGGGTGGTGGACGACCTGGACCAGGCCATCGACCACATCAACCGCTACGGCTCGCTGCACACCGAATCCATCATCACCAGCGACTACGGCCGGGCCCAGCGCTTCATCCGCGAGGTCAATTCCAGCTGCGTGGTGGTCAACGCCTCCACCCGCTTTGCCGACGGCAACCAGTTAGGCTTAGGTGCGGAGATCGGCATATCAACAACCAAGCTGCACTCCTTCGGCCCCATGGGGCTGGAGGACCTGACCACCACCAAGTTCATCGTCTACGGCGACGGCCAGGTCAGGGAGTGACCTCCCGGTTCGCGCATCCGGCATACCTCTTTTCAGGAGCACTACATGACCATCGACCAGCAGATCGAACGTTTCCTGGCCTCTCCCGCATTCGGGGTTGCCGGCGCCTCTGTCAGGCGCGAGAAGTACGGCAACAAGGTGTTGCGCTGCTACCAGCAGAACGACCGGAAGGCCATTCCCGTCAACCCTCACGAGCATGAGATCGAGGGAGTTGCCTGCGTCGCCACCATCGCCGAACTGCCGCCAGAGGTGACGAGCCTCTCCATGATCACCCCTCCCGCGGTCACGGCCAAGCTGGTGCCTTTGGCCATCGAGAAAGGGATCACCAGCATCTGGATGCAGCCGGGGGCTGAACACCCCGCCGCCGTGGCCCTCTGCCGGGAAAAGGGTGTCAATATCATCGCCGACGGCAGCTGCCTGCTGGTGGTGCTGGGGTACCATGAGCACTGAATCTCCGGGAAAAGGGGACGCTTTTGGTTTGTAGCGCATAAACGCTTGCCAGATCTGGAAAAAGCTGACATATTGCATACCGTACGACGGGCAGTAATGCCCGTCGTTTTATTTTGACTGATCGAGGAGTTTTACCCATGCAGGAACGAATCAGAAACATCGCCATCATCGCCCACGTCGACCATGGCAAGACTACCCTGGTGGATGCAATGCTGCGTCACGCCGGCGTTTTCCGCGAAAACGAGGCCATCACCGAGCGGGTCATGGACTCCAACGACCTGGAGAAGGAGCGCGGCATCACCATCCTGGCCAAGAGCCTCTCCATCCACCACGGCCGCTACAAGATCAATATCGTCGACACCCCCGGCCATGCCGATTTCGGCGGCGAGGTGGAGCGCGTGCTGAAGATGGTGGATTCGGTTCTGCTGCTGGTGGACGCCCTGGACGGTCCCATGCCCCAGACCCGCTTCGTGCTGAAGAAATCGCTGGACCTGGGGCTCAAGCCGATCGTTGTCATCAACAAGATCGACCGCCCCGGTTCCCGTCCTGACGAGGTGCTCAACATGGTCTTCGACCTGTTCTGCGAGCTGAACGCCTCCGACGAACAGCTTGACTTCCCGGTGGTCTACACCAGCGCCAAGGTGGGCTATGCCAAGCTGGACATGGCCAGCGAATCCACCAGCATGGAGCCGCTCTTCGCCGTTGTCGAGTCAAACGTACGCCCCCCCAAGGGGGATGCAACGGCACCCTTCCAGATGCTGATCGCCAACATCGATTACAACGACTACATCGGCCGCATGGCCACCGGCCGCATCTTCAACGGCAAGGTCAAATCCGGCGAGACCGTGGCCATGATCAAGCGCGACGGTTCGATTACGAAAGGCCGCATTACCAAGCTTCTTGGTTACCAGGGGCTCAAGCAGGTGGAGATCGAGGAGGCTGGTACCGGCGATATCGTTACTGTGGCCGGTTTCGAGGAGATCAGCATCGGTGAGACCCTGGCCTCGGCTGAAACTCCCATCGCGGTCCCCTACGTCTCCATCGACGAGCCGACACTGGCCATGAACTTCATCGTCAACACCTCCCCCTTTGCCGGTCGCGAGGGGAAATGGGTTACCTCGCGTAACATCCGCGAGCGCCTTACCAAGGAGTTGCGCACCAACGTCTCCCTCAGGGTCGAGGACACCGACAGCCCGGACACCTTCAAGGTCTCCGGCCGCGGCGAACTGCACCTCTCCATCCTGATCGAGAACATGCGGCGCGAGGGGTTCGAGCTGGCGGTCTCTAAGCCGGAGGTTATTACCCGCATCAAGGATGGCGTCAAGACCGAGCCTATGGAATACCTGGTGGTGGATGTGGCCTCCGAATTCCAGGGCGCCATCATCGAAAAGATGGGACCGCGCAAGGGGGAGCTGGCCGCCATGTCCCCCATGGGAGAGATGGTGCGCATGGAGTTCATCATCCCGGCCCGCGGCCTGATCGGGCTGCGCGGCGAAGTTCTGACCGACACCCGCGGCACGGCGGTCATGACCCACACCTTCCACGAGTATGCTCCCTACAAGGGTGACATCCCGGGCAGGAAGAACGGCGTTCTGATCGCCATGGAGCATGGCGAGACCACCGCCTACTCCCTGGATGCCCTGCAACCGCGTGGCATCCTGTTCATCGGTGCCGCCACAGAAGTCTATGGCGGCATGATCATCGGCCAGCACAGCAAGGACAACGACCTGGACGTCAACCCTTGCAAGGGTAAGAAGCTGACCAACGTGCGCGCCTCGGGAACCGACGACGCCATCAAGCTGACTCCGCCGCGCCTCCTGACCCTGGAGCAGGCACTGGAGTTCATCGACGACGACGAGCTGGTGGAGGTGACGCCGCTCTCCATTCGCCTGCGCAAGAAGGAGTTGGACCCCACCAAGCGTAAGCGCGCCACCAAGGGTTAGATGGTGAGGGGTGAGGGGGGTGACCGCCTGTTTCGCCTCCCCCGGCCTCTCCGCTGATCGCCATAAAGAATTTTGAAACTGATGCACAAAACGCCGTGGAGCCTTGCCAAGCAAGGGTTCATGGCGTTTTCGTTTTTTGGCGTTTCACAGTTTGTTTCCCGGCCCGTCAGCCCGTGGAAGCTGACACAGCAGGCTGTTGTGGGGATGCTCATCCGAAAGAGAGCTGGGCAGGTGGCGATTTATCTGTTGACATGGTGAAAAAACGGGCGTAAAAAGACATAAAATATTGATTTTGTCTTTTGTTGAGCCGGATAACGAACCCGAACACTGATGCAAATAAAACAACACCCCCAAAGGAGGAATTCATGAAGAAATTTGTGTGCACTGTATGTGGTTATGTTTTTGAAGGCACTGCTCCCCCCGCTGAATGTCCCCAGTGTAAGGCTACTGCCGACAAGTTTTCCGCGAGGGAAACAGGAACCTTAAGCTGGGCCGATGAGCATAGAATCGGCGTGGCCCAGGGGATCGATGCGGAGCTTGTTGAAGGATTGAAGGCCCATTTCATGGGAGAATGCACGGAAGTCGGCATGTACCTGGCCATGAGCCGTCAGGCTGATCGCGAAGGGTACCCTGAAGTGGCTGAAGCCTACAAGCGCATCGCCTTCGAAGAGGCTGAGCATGCCGCCAAGTTTGGCGAACTTCTGGGTGAGGTGGTCAAGGCCGATACGAAGGCCAACCTTGCCGCGCGCGTCGAGGCGGAAAACGGTGCCTGCAAGGGGAAGAAGGACATGGCCACCAGGGCAAAACAACTCAACTACGACGCCATCCACGACACCGTCCACGAAATGTGCAAGGACGAAGCCCGTCACGGACAGGTTTTCGCTGGCCTGCTCAAGCGCTATTTCTAGGAGTCTGTCGGGCTTAACGCATTCAGCCGTCATCTCCAGGGCGTTTTCAATTGGTTAACCTGCTGTATTTATTGAATAAGTCGTCAGCTTTAGCTTGCGTTTTCTTGGTGTATCCCGTATATTTGTCCGGTAATATCAACTGGTTAGGTATCGGGGTTGACTATGAAATCAAAGTTTATTGAAGTTGACCGGGAAACACCCTATCTGCTCCCGCCATCGCTGCAGGATTGGCTACCAGAAAAGCACTTGGCCCGGTTTGTGGTCGAAATTGTCGAACAGCTCGACCTGCGCTCTTTGAAAGCTACCTATGCCGGCCGAGGCTCGCAGCCCTATAACCCTGAGATGCTGGTAGCATTGTTGTTTTACGGTTATGCGACAGGCGTATTCTCCAGCCGGAAGCTTGAGCGCAGCACCTACGACTCCGTGGCATTCCGGTTCATAGCGGCAAACAGTCATCCTGACCACGATACCATTGCCACCTTCCGCCGGCGTTTTCTGCCGCAACTGAACAAGCTGTTTGCCCAGATTCTGCTGATCGCTCATCAGATGGAGGTGCTGAAACTGGGCAACGTTAGTTTGGATGGCAGCAAAATCAAGGCGAACGCCTCCAAGCACAAGGCGCTGAGCTATGAGCATGCCTGCAAGCTTGAAGAGCAGATCAAGGCTGAGGTTGGCGAACTGCTCAAAAAGGCCGAGGCAGCGGACCGTGCCGATATTCCGGACGGCATGAACATCCCCGAAGAACTGGAACGTCGGGAAAAGCGTCTTTCCGCCATTGCCGCAGCCAAGGTCGAGATCGAAAAACGAGCCGCTGAGCGCCATGCTCGTGAACAGGCCGCTTATGAGAAGAAAGTCGCCGAACGGGCCAAGAAGGAGCAGGCAACGGGCAAGAAGGCCAAGGGGAAAGAGCCGAAACCGCCCAAATCCGGCCCCACTGCCAAAGATCAGGTCAATCTGACCGATGAAGAGTCGCGGATCATGCCGACCTCCGGTGGCGGATTCGAGCAGACTTACAACGCCCAGGCCGGTGTGGATACAGCATCAAAGCTCATCGTTTCGGCCCATGTTACCCAGAATCCCAATGACAAACAGGAGCTGACACCGACCCTGGAGAACCTGGCGGCGCTGCCTGAGAAGCTTGGCAAGGCAACCGATCTGGTAGCTGACAGTGGCTACTTCAGCGAAACCAATGTAACTGCCTGTGAGGAGAACGGGATAACTCCCTACATTGCCGTAGACCGGCAGAGTCACAACGTGCCACTGATGGAGCGCTTTGCCGAACCGCCGCCGTTACCCGAAGATGCCGATTCCGTGGCCAGAATGAAGCATCGCCTGAAGACACCTTCCGGCAAGGCGATCTACGCCCAGCGAAAAGTCACCTCGGAACCGGTCTTCGGCATCATCAAGGCGGTCATGGGATTCAGAAGCTTTCTTCTTCGTGGCTTTGAAGCAGTAAAAGGCGAATGGAACCTCGTCTGCATGGCCTACAACATCAAACGGCTGCATGTCTTGGCCGGATAGAATGAGAAATAGCGAAAATCAGCCTGTAATAACCGCAGTCATCGCTGAAAGGGCTGAATTAACCAGGTTGCCGGTGGGAAGACGAACACATACGGAACTTTTTTAATCGGCTTGGCCACAAAAGAGGGCGCCCCTGAGGTCAAGCCCGACAGACTCCTAGAAACGCTCACATCTTGTGGTGATCGTAACGGCCCCCCGTCTTGTACGGGGGGCCGTATAACTTTGCCAGTCCATGCGCTGACTCCCTGATCTCTTCCGCAATTCTCACATGCCATCTTAATCTCCTCTTGAAGAATCTCACGCTCACTATCTGGCCCCACCCCCAGGACCCGGGACAAAAGGCAAGGGGCCTGGTCAGACCGTGAATATTTTACGTCGCATTCTCTTCTGGTGCCCCCTGCACACCTTTTGAAAAAGCAACACTTCCAAACGCCCGCCCATTCTTGCGGTGATTTTTCCCCCGTGAGATGCTATAGTGTCCGCGTTTGACTCACTAACCCATCTGGGGCTACTACATGGCACAGCACAAGATATATCTGGTCGGCGCCGGCATCGAGGGGTGGGAGGGGTTCAGCTCCACCGCACTGGCGGTTATCGACAAGACCGAGGTCATGATCGGCCATCAGCGGCACCTGGACATCTTTCCCGCCTATGGCGGCAGCAAGATGGTTTTGGGACCGCTCTCCGAGCTGCTGGAGTTCCTGAGGGAAACGGAGAAACGGGTGGTCATACTGGCCTCCGGCGACCCGAACTTCTTCGGTATCTCCCGCTTCCTGCTGCGTAACCTGCCCAAGGAGCGCATTGCCATCTTCGCTAACGTCACCAGCATGCAGTATGCCTTTTCGCGCATCAAGGAGCCCTGGGACGACGCCATCTTCGTATCGGCACATGGCAGGGGGCTGCATGCGGCGGTGGACAAGATCGTGGCTTCCGAGAAGGCCTGCGTCCTGACCGACAAGGTCAACACCCCCGCCGCCATCGCGCGGGAGATGATCGAGCGGGGCGCCGAAGGGTATGAGGCTTGGCTGTGCGAAGACCTGGGGCTGGACAGTGAAAAATTCACCCGCACCGACGTGCGCGGCCTGCTGGAGCTTAAAGCCTCCGACCTGAATATCCTGATCCTGATCAAGACCTATGAACCGAACCTGGTGCAGTATCCGCTGATCGGCATCGCCGACGACGAGTTCCAGACCGTCAAGAAGCTGATCACCAAGCAGGAGGTGCGGGCGGTCACCCTGGCCAAACTGCAGATCCAGGACGACCTGGTGATGTGGGACATCGGCGCGGGGAGCGGCTCCGTGTCCATCGAGGCCTCCAACCTGATGCCCAACGGCCGTATCTTCGCCCTGGAGCGCAACCCGGCCTGCGTCGGCTATATCCAGGAGAACCTGAAGAAATTCTGCGCCCGCAATGTCAAGCTGATCGAGGCCTATGCCCCGGAAGGGCTGGACGAACTGCCCGATCCGGACCGGGTGTTCATCGGCGGAGCAGGCGGGCAGCTTGAGGATATCATCGATGCGGTGGACAGGCGCCTCAAGCCGGAAGGATTGATCGTGCTGAACGCGGTCACCCTGGATACCCTGGCCAAGTCGGTGGAATACCTGGAGGACCATGGCTACGACGTGGCGGCCAGTTGCGTCAACATCTCCAGAACCCGTAAGCTGACCGAGTTCAAGCTGTTCGAAGCCCAGAACCCGGTCTACATCATCACAGCCCACAAGGGGAGCACACACTGATGGCAACACTCTTTGCAGTTGGAGTCGGTCCGGGTGATCCGGAACTCCTGACGAGAAAGGCAGAGCGCATCCTGCGCCAGGCCGATGTGATCCTGGCACCGGTATCGCACCCCGGCGACGCCAGCGTGGCCCATGAAACGGTGCGGGAATTCGTGGATGAGACCCGCCAGGAACTGATCATCCATCAGTTCCCCATGACGTCGGACAAATCGCGGCTGATCCCGGCCTGGCAGGAGGCTGCGGCACTCATGGCCGAGCGGATTCAGGCGGGCAAGGACGTGGCCTTCATAACCATCGGCGACCCCCTGCTCTACTCCACCTTCATCTACCTGCTGCGCATCTTCCGCGAGAGCTACCCCGCACTCCCGGTGGAGATCGTTCCGGGCATATCCAGCATCAATACCGCCGCTGCCGTGGCGGGAGTGCCCCTGGCCGAGGCAGAGGAGAAGATCGTGGTCATTCCGGCCACGGCCGGTATCGAGGCGATAGCTAGTGCGCTGCAGGAGTTCGAAACAGTGGTGTTGCTGAAGGTCAAGCCGCTCTACGCCGATATTCTGAAGCTGCTGAAGGAGACCGGACGCTCGGAGAGTGCGCTGTTCGTGGAACGGGTCGGCAGCGCCCGCCAGAAAATTCTGACCGGCATCGATGCCATGGCCACCCATACCCCCGACTACCTGTCGCTGATGATCATCAGGAAACCGTAGCTTTTCACCAGAACCGCAACGCACAACGCCCCTCCGGTGTTTCATCCGGAGGGGCGTTGTGTTTCGTTCTTGTCCGCAGGGCGCTCTTCTACTTGCTCTCCTCTGGTGCCGGCACGATCTCCTCCAGAGCGGCGGCATCGTCCACCGCTGTCGACGGGACGTTGGGTTCGGTTGTCCGCGGGGCAGGGGCAACCGGCGTTGCCGCTGTTGGGGCAGGGACCGTCACCGGCTTCGCCGCGGGAACGGCCGGAGTCGTGGCCGGTAGCGCCTGGGGCGTCACGGCCGGCTTGGCTTTTTCCGGCAAGGGCGCGCCTTTTTCGTCTCTGGGCAGGTCATACTTGAGGAGTGAAATCATGTCATCGAACTGCCGGGCGTAGACCTCGCCCTCTCTGGTTTCGCGGCGCAGGAAATCCTTCCGCTTTTCATTGAACCTGCGCCTGATCCCCTCGATGGTCTTGAATTTGATGTTGGCTTTTTCGAGGCCATTGGCCTCTGCTTCGCTGAAATCGGGGTACTGCAGGGCGATCATCGGCTCATGGGAGATGGTGCGGCCGCGGAAGTTGGGGTACTCCCAGAGTACCGTACCGTTGGCGTCCAGGATCTGCGCGGACATGATCAGGTAGTTGTAGTCGCCGGCCAATGACGAGAGCCTGGTGTTGGAGTAGACCTTGTCGTTTTTGGCCAGTCCGCTGACAACCATCAGCATGACTGCATCCAGCTTATTTTCGCGGATATAACGGCGTAGTTCTTCGCTCTTCCAGAAATACTTGTTGTACTGGATGGATGCATCGTCGCGCCTCTCGCGGCGGAAGAGCATGTTCGGCAGCATGGAGCTGGGGTCCCCCTCCAGCAGGGCTACGCTGTAGTAGTTGCCGGTTTCCTTCAAGCGGGCGACCATCTGCCGCTCACTTGCTCGGTTGAACTGGGCCAGCAGGGATATCAGCTGCTCCTTCTGGGGGTGCCGTATGTCAGATTCCTCATCGATGATAATGGGGGCCACTCCCAGTATCCGCACCCTGCTGGCGTAATTCTCCTCGGGCACATTGAAATGATTCTGGGCGCAACCGTAGGAGAACGTCAGGATCAGCAGGGTCAGCAGCATCAGCGGTTTTTTCATGAAGAACCTCCTCGTAAACAGCTTGATTCCATGGGTGATTACAGCTGCGGACTATAGCAGATGGCCCCCCTGTTTTCCAGAGCTTTTCAGGCTGTCTCGCGTGGGGTGGCCGGCATATTTCGTTGACAATAATCCTCTTCTTCCGTATTGTTATGCTCCATAAACCTTGCTTATCAAGAGTGGTGGAGGGAAAGGCCCTGTGAAACCACAGCAACCGGCCGTCATGGCGCCAGGTGCTAATTCCTGCCGTCAGGCAAAGATGAGAGGGTGTGCTGTGATCGTGTCGTAACAGCCCCTTTTCATTTCCGTGAAGGGGTTTTCTCATGTCCGTCAGCATCGTAAGGGAACAGTCCATAACCATCAGTGACGGCATCAGGCTGGATAGCGGACGAATCCTGGCCCCCATCACCATTGCCTACGAGACCTACGGAACCCTCAACACCGACGCATCCAATGCCATCCTGGTGGAACACGCCTGGACCGGCAGCGCCCACCTGGCCGGAAAACAGAGCGAGAACGATACCAAGCCGGGGTGGTGGGATGCCATCGTAGGTCCCGGCCGACTGCTGGACACCGACCGCTACTTCGTGATCTGCTCCAACGTGATCGGTTCTTGTTTCGGCTCCACCGGCCCCGCCTCCATCAACCCCAAGACCGGAAAACGATACAACCTGACCTTTCCGGTGATCACCATCCGGGACATGGTGCGCGCCCAGAAGCTGCTGATCGAGATGCTGGGCATCCGGCGACTGCTCTCCGTCATGGGGGGGAGCATGGGCGGCATGCAGACTCTGGAGTGGATCACCCAGTATCCGGACGCCATCGCTTCGGCCGTCCTGCTGGCCACCACCCCCCGCCCCTCGCCTTTGGCCATCTCCATGAACGCCATCGCCCGCTGGTCCATCTTCAACGACCCCACCTGGCGCAAGGGGGAGTACAAGAACAACCCCAAGGACGGTCTGGCGCTGGCCCGCGCCATCGGGCACATCACCTTCCTGTCCGACGAATCCATGCAGGCCAAGTTCGGCCGCAAATTCTCTGCCCGTGACGGCCAGTTCGACTTCTTCGGCCAGTTCGAGGTGGAGCGCTATCTGGACTACAACGGCTACAGCTTTGTCAGCCGTTTCGACGCCAACTCCTTCCTCTACCTGGCCAAGGCACTGGACCTGTACGATGTCTCCTGGGGCTACGAATCCATGGCCGAGGCCTTTGCCAGGGTCAGCGCTCCGCTGCAGTTCTTCGCCTTTTCCTCCGACTGGCTCTATCCTCCCGGCCAGACCGAGGAGATGGTCAGCTGTCTGCGGAAACTGGGCAAGGAGGTGGAGTACCACCTGATCAGTTCCTCCTACGGCCACGACGCCTTCCTGCTGGAACACGAGGCGTTCTCCCCCCTGGTGAAGCGGTTCCTGGATGCTGCGTACGCCAAAGGCGGCCAGTGACCCTATGACCTTGACGCAGCAGGAGATGCGTGAGTTGCCGCTGTTCAGGCGGCTGCGCCATGCCGTGGGAAAAGCGGTGGCTGATTTCGCCATGATCCGTGAGGGGGACCGTATCGCGGTGGGGGTTTCGGGGGGTAAGGACTCCTACACCCTCTTGCTGCTGCTGGAGGAACTGCGACGGCGGGCGCCCATCGACTTCCAGCTGGTGGCCGTGATCATCGACTCCGGCTATCCCGGTTACCGGGGCGATATTGTCCGTGACTATGTGACCTCCCTGGGCATCCCCTGCCATCTGGAAACAACCACCCACTACGAGATCATCACCGAGAAGCGCCGCCCCGGCTCCTCCTACTGCTCCATCTGCGCCCGCCTGAAGCGGGGGGCACTGTACGGACTGGCCGACAGCCTGGGGTGTAACAAGCTGGCCCTGGGGCACCATGGCGACGACTTCATCGAGACGCTGCTGCTGAACCAGTTCTTCGTCGGTTCGCTCAAGGCCATGTCGGCCAACATGCTGGCCGACAACGGCCGCACCACCGTCATCAGGCCGCTGGTGTACGCGTCCGAGGAGGAGATCGTCGATTTCATGGGCCAGGTCGGGCTGCCGGTGGTCAGCTGCAACTGCCCGGTGAGCGATTCCACCGACCTCAAGCGCAGGCGTATGAAGGAACTGCTCAAAGAACTGGAGCAGGAGATCCCCCATATCAGGAGCAGCATGCTCAAGGCGCTCTCCAACGTCCATCCCCGGCATCTGCTGGACCAGCAGCTCCAGGGTCTCTGATCTCCTTAAGGTAAACAGGGAGCGGTTACACAAAAAGCGCCTGAAACAGGCGCTTTTTGTGTAACCGCATTCCCGAACTGCCGTCTATTCGTAGTAATTGGGCTCCTTCAGATCCGCAGCGCCAGCTCCCCCGGTGCGCGGGTTCTTGCCAAAGGTGTGGGAACGGACGAACAGGCCGCCCGCTGTCTGGCCGGTGTTTGGCATGTACTTCTCCACGGTGTAGGACGGGGCATGGCATGTTCCGCAGCTGTTCCTGGCCACCTTCTTCAGCTTGCCTTTCCCCGCATGGGGAGAGTGGCAGGTGATGCAGGAAAGGCTCCCGCTCTTGAAATGCTGCGACTGGATGAACCCCTGGTACTGCTGGTGATGCTTGGCCTCCTCATAGATACCGTTGGCCCTGGCATGTTCGTCGGTCTTGAAGAGACCTTTCAGGTCGCCGGTATACTCCTTGGTGAAGGGGTTTTCGGCCTGCAGCCCCGGCATGATGATGCCGGTCCAGGTTGTCCAGTCTTCACCCGCCCGGTAACTGTCTCCCCGTTTGGGCGCCGGCATGTCTTCGCGGGGGTTGCCCTGGGCGGTGTGCCATGTCTCGTTTTCAACCCTGACATGGCAGTAACCGCAGACCTTTGACTGGGCCTGACTGTCTACGTTGGCGGGATTGAAGATGGTTCTCTTCCGCTGTATCCCTTTCGCCTTCACATGCTTTGCCCCCGGCCCATGGCAGGCCTCACAGCCGATGCCGCGCTCGGAGAACGTGCTGCCGGTGGTTCTCTTCGCTTTTTCGTCATAGCTGGTGATGCGGTAGCCGGTGGTGTGGCAGGTGGCGCACTGGGTGTCCCAGTCGTTCTTCTGGCCGTAGTTCTCCCACATGCCCGACAGGCGGTTGAACTGCTTGTCCATGAACTGCAGATTGCCTGTCTGCTCGTTTTTCACCAGGTAGCGTTGCTTCCACCTGGAGCCAACCACATACTGTACGTCATCGAGCGTGTGGGCCTTTCCGGTGATGTTGCCCTTGGTGGGCCCTGGACCGGTTCCGTCGGATGTCCACTTTTCAAAGGCCTCCTTCAGCATTCCCGCCTTCCGGGGACGCACTATCTTGGCATGGTAGCTCTCCTTCCAGCTGTTGTACTCCTGGATATGGCAGCTCCGGCATTTTTCAGAGCCGACAAATTCCTTTCCGTTATCTGCCGCCTGCAGCACAAGGGGCATGCAGGTCAGGGACAGGGAAAACAGGAGCGTGCTGCGTATGGCTGCTTTCATGGCCTGACTCCTTTCGCACGGGAATAGCTGAACCTCTGTCACAAACTGTATCCGGTTTTGTCCGAACATCAAGCGCCGTGAACGACGGGAGGCCTGACGAGCTCGGGCAACCCGTAGACCTGATCCCGGCCTGCGGTCGCGGCGCCCACAAAAAAACCCCGCAGAGAGCGGGGTTTTTTTGTGGCAGGAACTGAATGCTGCGCAAAGGCTAGATAAGGCCGTGGGCAACCATTGCGTCGGCAACCTTGATGAAACCGGCGATGTTGGCGCCGAGCACGTAGTTTCCGGCCTGGCCATACTCTTCGGCGGTCTTGTAGCAGAGCTTGTGGATGCCGACCATGATCTTCTCCAGCTTCTTCTCGGTCTCTTCGAAGGTCCAGGAGTCGCGCTGGGCGTTCTGCTGCATTTCCAGGGCAGAGGTGGCGACGCCGCCGGCGTTGCAGGCCTTGCCCGGGCAGTAGGCGATCTTGGCGTCCTGGAACACCTTGATGCCGTCCGGATTGGTCGGCATGTTGGCGCCTTCGCCTACGGCGATGCAGCCGTTCTTGACCAGGATTGCGGCGTCCTTGCCGTTGATCTCGTTCTGGGTCGCGGAGGGCATGGCCACCTGGCAGGGGATCTCCCAGATATTGCCGTTGGCGGTGTACCTGGCATCCTTGTGGTAGCTGGCGTAGTCGGCGATGCGGCGACGCTCCACTTCCTTGAGTTGCTTGATCAGCGCCAGGTCGAGACCATTCTCATGGTAGATCACGCCGTTGCTGTCGGAGCAGGCAACGCATTTGCCGCCCAGCTGCTGGATCTTCTCGATGGTGTAGATGGCCACGTTGCCGGAACCGGAAACCAGGCAGGTCTTGCCTTCCAGGGAGTCATTGCGCACCTTGAGGGCTTCGTTGACGAAGTAGGTTGCCCCGTAGCCGGTGGCCTCCGGGCGAACCAGCGAACCGCCCCACTTGAGCCCCTTGCCGGTCAGCACGCCCGCTTCCCAGCGGTTGGTGAGGCGCTTGTACTGGCCGAACATGTAGCCGATCTCGCGGCCGCCAACACCGATGTCGCCGGCCGGCACATCGGTGTGCTCGCCCAGGTGGCGGAACAGTTCGGTAATGAAGCTCTGGCAGAAGCGCATGATTTCGTCATCAGATCTGCCCTTGGGATCGAAGTCGGAACCGCCCTTGCCGCCGCCGATGGGCATGCCGGTGAGGGAGTTCTTGAAGATCTGCTCGAAGCCGAGGAACTTGATGATGCCCAGGTAGACGGAAGGATGGAAGCGGATGCCACCCTTGTAGGGGCCGATGGCCGAGTTGAACTGGACGCGGAAGCCGCGGTTGATGTGGACTTCGCCCTTGTCGTCCTGCCAGGGCACCCTGAAGATGATCTGACGCTCTGGCTCACAGATGCGCTCGATGATCTTGCGCTCCAGGTATTCCGGGTTTTTGGCAACCACAGGTCCGAGAGTCTCCAGAACTTCGGCAACTGCCTGGTGGTACTCGACTTCGCCAGGGTTGCGCTTCACGACGTCCTGATAGATGCCATGCAGTTTTTCGTCAACTTTAGCCATGCTTACCATCGTTTTCTTCTCCTTTGGTGTATGGATGCTTTACCCGTTGGGTAGCAAAGAGTGCCTGCCGGGTGGGCATGTTCCGGGGTGTCGAGCACATTTTATCGGCAGACCAGAGCTTCCGTTGAGCGCTCTTCCGGTGTTTGGTGTTGCAAAAATATGCAGCCACCCAGGCAAGAGCTCAATATGCATGCAATGCTCGTACCCTTTTGCGGGCAGGCGCCGCTATCTTGTGCATTATGCTGCTTTGTTGGGCAGTTGCGCGCGCGTGGCTTGGATGGCGGCGGACAGGGGAAGGGGTTTGTGTGAGTATTTGCTATCAGGGAATTACTCGTTAGAGTAACAACCCACTCTCACTGTTACACAGCGTAGGGAGAAAGCGGCTCCACGATGTTCGGGGCGGATACGCCGGACGCGTCCGCCCCGAAATGGCATCGCCGCCCTCCGAACGGATTGTGGGCGGAGGGGCAGCCAGGAAACCTAGCGGGAACCGGCCGCGATGAAGGCAAGGATCCCATCTATGTCGGGATTTCTGTGCAGCAGATCGCTGCAGGACGTCCTGGCTTCGATCAGGTGCTTGATGGCTGCTGCCGGTCCCATGTCTCCCATCAGGATTGCGCCCACCAGCCGGCTGTCCCGGAAAACGACATAGTGATAGCAATCGTTGCCCATCTGTTCAAAGCTCTGGTAGCTGCCGTCGTCGGGGTGAACCTGTCCGATGCTGAACAGGTCGAAGTTGAGCACCTTGAGGGTGTTGGAGCGGGGGATACCGGCGAACTCCACCTTTCCTCCCACGGCGTTCAGCCCGGCGATGCTTCCCTGGAACTGGGCCGGAACCCAGGTGCCGTAGCAAACGCCGCGGTGCTCGGCAAGATCCCCCACGGCAAGGATGTTCCCTGCGCTGCTCTTGAGATGGTCGTCGACAACTACCCCCTGGTTGACCGTAAGCTGTGCCTGGCGCGGCAGATAGCTGTTGCAGCGTACTCCGGCAGTGATGACCACCAGGTCCGAAGCGATGCTCTCTCCGCTCTCCAGCAGGACGCCGTGCACCCGTTCGTCGCCGTCGATCTGTTTGATGCGCGCGTCGGTGCGGATTGTGATGCCTAGTTTTTCGGCATGTCTGGCCAGCAGCCCGCCGGCGGTACGGTTGAGTTGCTGGGGCATCAGCCAGGGGAACCCTTCCAGCTGGGTAACAGATGCGCCGCGCTTGACCAGGGCACCGGCCGCCTCCAGCCCCAGGACGCCGCCGCCGATGATGGTGCAGTTCAGGCCGGGGCGCAGCTGGCCGAGGATGAAGTCGGCGTCCCCCAGGGTGCGCAGGACCGTCACGTTTTTGCGGGTGGCTCCGGGGATGGGGGGGACGAAGGGGTGGGCCCCCATGGCCAGGATCAGGCGGTCGAAGGCGAGCTGCTCGTGGGTGTGCAGGGTCAGATGCCCGCTCGCGGGGTCGAAGCCGCGCATCTCGGTGGAGAGGCGGAGAATGATGTCGTTGTCGGTGTACCACTGCTCCGGGTGCATGGTCAGGTCGTCGCGGGAGATTTCTCCGGCCAGGTAGCGGGTCAGGTTGATGCGGTAGTAGGGGAGGTCCGGTTCCTTGCCCAGCAGGGTGATTCGCGCCGCGGGAGATGCGCGACGGATCGACTCGGCTGCGGAGACCCCGGCGATGCCGGCGCCGACGATGACGACGGAAACAGCTTCTGCCGCGCCCGCGCCCTGCTGGTCAGCCCTGTGCGGTTCGAACTGCTCCGCGCCCTGGCCGCAAATCGGGCAAGTTGCCGGAGGGGAGGTTCCCTGGTGGATGTAGTCGCAGGTCAGGCAGACCCACTGGTCACTAGCGCTTTCCTGGCGCGGTGCTTCCGTTGTCGTCTGAAGTTCGAACAGATCGGGGGTGGCTCCGCAGATCGGGCATGTGTCGGGGGGCGTGCTTCCCTGATGGACATAGCCGCAGAGGGTGCAGATCCATCGCTTTTCGTTGGTCATGGCGTGCTCCTTTATTGGGGTAAGAATCTCAATATTCGACGGGACAGTAGTACTGCGTAACATCTAAAACCAACCCCCCTCAGTCCCCCCTTGTCAGGGGGGAAGCCTTTAAGCCTCCCCTGACAAGGGGAGGCTTAAAGGGGTTTGGTACGAAAACCCAAGCGTTACGGGGTAGTAGGGAAATATCACAAAACAGAGGGAGCACAAGCCGGTTTCAGGAGAGTGTCAGGGCCGCCCACCAGGCCAGTATGACCAGCAGGGCGGCGGCCAGGGCCAGCAGGGTGTTGACCAGGCGGCCCGGTCGGCCCTGGCGCTCCACGAGCGGTTCCGCTATCAGCCCGAGGCCGAGACCGGCACCAAAGCCGAACAGATGGGCCCCCAGGTCGGTCCGTTCCCCCTCGCTTCCCATCATGGCCAGCAGAGCCAGTCCGGCGGCCAACGGTACGAGCCAGCGGCGCAGGGGATGGTGGCGGTAGCGCACCGTGCCCATGGCCGCGAAGATCCCCACCGCGCCGAACAGGGCGGTGGATGCCCCCAGGGAACGATGGTCCGGCGCCTGCATCCAGGCGTTGATCAGGTTGCCCAGCATCCCCGAGCCAAGGAGCAGGCTCCAGGCCAGCCCCGACCCCAGCTCACGGCAGAGCAGGACGATGATCGCCCCGCCGATGCACAGGTTTCCCAGCAGGTGCGGGAGGTCTGCGTGCAGGGTCAGGGAGGTGACCAGCCGCCACCACTGCCCCTCCTGGACGGCCGCGCCATGCAGCGCCCCCAGATCGCGCAGGTCCACGACTCCCTGTCCCGGCAGGGAGATCTCCAGCAGGGTCAGATTGTGGAAGGTGGCCAGCAGGATCAGTACCGAAAGGGTGGCCAGGGTGTTTCCCACCAGCGAGCGCATCGCCGGTGGCGGCGGAGGCCAGTTCCGGTTCTGTTCCTCGTACAGACGCAGTTCCGCCCGGGCGCTCTCCAGGTGGCGGCGCTGTACCAGCAACTGCCGGCCGGCTCCCGTCTGCTCCAGACGCCAGGGTATGGAGCGTGAATCCAGCACCAGCGCCCAGACTTCCGCCTGCCGCCTGCTCGGTTGCCCTGTTGTCTCGACCGGAAGCGGGAGCCACTGCTCCTGCTCCGTCGCTTGTCGTTCTCCTTCCATACGCTCCATTCCGTACCATGTAACCGGTGACCAGATGTGGAAATCAACCAGCCCGTAGCGAGGCACCGGAAGCCCCAATGCCCGGCGCCTATGCCTAGTTTTCTTGGGCTCTGAGCAGTTCCTCCAGCGCCTCAGCCGACAGGGGGCGGTGGAAGTAGTACCCCTGGATCTCTTCGCAGCCACGCTCCTGAAGGAAACGGACCTGTTCGATGGTCTCCACCCCCTCGGCGATATTGCGGATGCCCAGCCTTTGCGACATGGCGATGATCGCCTCCACAATGGCCTGGTCGTGGAAGTCCGTGCTGATGTCCCTGACAAACGACCGGTCGATTTTGATATGGTCGATGGGCAGGGTCTTGATATATCCCAGGGATGAATAGCCGGTGCCGAAGTCGTCGATGGCGAAGGAAACGCCCCACTCCTTCAGTCCGAAGAGATCGCTGATGTTCGTGTCCGAGTGTCGGATCAGGCAGCTCTCGGTAAGTTCGATCTCCAGTTGGGCGCTGTTGGCGCCCGATTCGCGCAGCGCGTTCCTGACGATTTCCGCGAAGTCCTGCCGCTCGATCTGCCTGCTGGAGACATTGACCGAAAACCTGATCAGCGGGAGTCCGGCATCGCTCCACGTTTTTATCCTCGAGCAGACGGTGCGCAGCACCCATTCCCCCAGGGGAACGACCAGACCGGTTTCTTCGGCCAGGTCGATGAACTGGTCTGGCGGAATCCTGCCGCGGGTGGGGTGGTTCCAGCGCACGAGTGCTTCGGCAGCCACAACGGTAGAGTCAGCTGCATTCATGATGGGCTGAAATTCCACATAAAATTCTCTCCGTTCCAGCGCGTTGCGCAGGCCGGCCTCGGTCTCCATGCGCATGAGCGCCTTCTGGTTCATGGAGGCGGAGTAGAAGTTGTACCTGTTGCGCCCCGACTCCTTGGATGAATACATTGCCAGATCGGCGTGCTTGACGAGCGTTTCCGCGTTATTGCCATCGTCGGGGAAGAGCGCGATACCGATGCTGGTGGTCACGTGCAGCTCGCGTCCGGCGATCAGGAAGGGGGGCTGGATCGCATTGATAAGGTCCTGGGCAACCCGGGTGGCGTTCATTTTTTTACCCAGATCGGTGACGATGACCACGAACTCGTCCCCTCCCAGGCGGGCCAGGGTGTCACAGGAACGGATCTGCCGCCCCAGGCGCCGGGTGACCTGGATCAGCAGCTGGTCCCCTGCCGAATGTCCCAGGGTGTCGTTGATATCCTTGAACCGGTCCAGGTCGAGGAACAGCACCGCCAGGGAATTCTCATCCCGAAGTGCATGGGCTATGGCCTGCCGGAGGCGGTCAAGAAACAGGACCCGGTTGGGAAGATCGGTGAGGCTGTCGAAGTAGGCCATGTGCTGGATCTGCTGCTCGGATTTCCTGCGCTCGGTAATATCCTCGAACAGTGTGGCGACCAAGCCGTGGTCGGGAGAAAAGGCGTGTACGCTGTAAAGGTTGTCCGTGCGCGGCAGGGTCAGCTCGAACTGGATGCTGGTGCCCTGTTCCAGCAGTCGCAGCAACTCCGAGAGGTACTCCCGGAAGGTTTCCCCAAACAGCGCGATACTGTCGCTGCCGATGAGCGTCTGCGGATCACAGCCGAACATGGCCGCGCAGCTCGGATTCGCGTCGATAACCGAGATGGCAGCAAAATCACCGTTTTCGTCGAAATCCATGTGGTGCAGCGCCATCCCCTCCCGCATGCTTTCGTACAGCAGACGGTATTTGCTCTCACTTTCGTCCAAGGCCTGATAGGCCCTGGATGTGGCGCGCAGGGGAAGCGTACGCAGCATGTAAAACACTACTGCGGCGATTATCGCCGAACAGAGCGCCACGGCGAACGTTCTGAGCAGCAGGGGGGTTAGGGAACGGGAAGCCTCGATGCGGGCAACAGCAGTTCCGGCATCAAAGATGTCATGCACGTCCGTGATACGGGGAATGGACACCTGTTGCCGATTTCTGGCGATGACTTCGCCGCCGATGTCGTAGAGGATTCTGCTCTCGGCAACAACACTGTTCGACCGCCGCCGTAGCAGTTCCGAAAGCCTGAGCTCCTCATACCTCCACAACTGCGTATTGGAGCTGATCATAGCACTCAGGTCGTTAGCGCTCAATTCGGTCTGGACGTGGAGTTCGCTTCGCAGGTGCTCGCAGGAGACCAGGAAAAAGGTGGCCGGCGCCAGGAGTGTGATCATCGCCGAGAGAGTCCAGGCCATGGCCTGGGTAAACTGCTGTATGGAAATGTGGCCGGTATTCAATGGTGTTAGTTGTTCGGCACGGGTCTGGGGAGGACGAGCACACCGTTTTTCTGTGCTATGGCACGCCCCTGGGGTGAGAAGATGAAGTCGATCAATCTCTGGGTTGATGGCGGGGTCACGGCAGTGAATATGAAATGGATCTCCTTGACCAGGGGATAGGTTCCGCTGGCCAGAGCCGTAGGAGATGGTTTGACGCCGTTGAGCGAAAGAACCGTAACACGCGGTTTTTGGGTGAGGATGCTGTTCAGGCTGGCCGTCCCGATGCCTCCCGGCGTTTTCGCTATGGTCAGATATGATTCCGGGTCGGTAATGGCGACGATCATTCCCGGCCGAGCGTGGGATGCGGAGATGGCCCTGTCCATGCCGGGAGAGAGTCTGCTCAGCACCCTGGTGTCCGTATCTTCCCGGGGGCGCAGGACAAGCCTGATCTGCTCCCCGTTCGGCCACTTTCTCACCCTCCCTGCATAGACGTCCTCCAGCTGTTTCGTGCTGATGTCCGCCAGGCCCACGTTATGTCCCGTGACGATGACCAGAGGTGTCGTGCCGTATGTTCTGGCCCGGGCACCCTTCGCCGCCTCTTCCGCCTTGATGGTCCTGCTGGTTACCGCCAGGTCCAGGGCGCCGGCCAGCAGCGCCTTGATTGCGCCGGAACTACCCAACGGTTTTTCCATGG
This sequence comes from Pelobacter propionicus DSM 2379, assembly GCF_000015045.1. Classification (GTDB taxonomy): domain Bacteria; phylum Desulfobacterota; class Desulfuromonadia; order Geobacterales; family Pseudopelobacteraceae; genus Pseudopelobacter; species Pseudopelobacter propionicus. The sequence goes on along the minus strand of NC_008609.1, from coordinate 3,859,024 downwards.
TGATGCGTGCGTCTCGGTTGGTCTTTTCATATGCCGCCACCATCGGCCTCATCATGTCGAGCGCGTTGCCGGAGCCGTTAATGCGGATCGTATCGGCTGCCGTGCATACCGTGGGAAGCACCAGAAAAAGCAGTGCCGCACACCAAGCGCCCCATGGGGACGTTGTTATTTTCATCATTCAAGCACCTCCGTTCTCCCCGCGTACCTGCAGTGGATTGCCCTGGAGCAGTACGGATCTCAGCGCTCCTGGGTGTCGTCTCAGCCCCTGTCAGCCTCCATGGGCAGAGGAGGAGCCCATGGTCGGTGAGTAGAATCTGTACGTATTCCGGCCCGATTTTTTTGCATGATACATCGCAAGGTCGGCGTTTTTGATGAGTGTTTCCGCATCGGCGCCACTGTCCGCAAAGAGTGCAATCCCCATACTCATGGAAATGTGCAGTTCATTGCCCCTGATACTGAGGGGGGAGTGGATCGAGTCAATCAGTTTCCGGGCAACGCAACTGGCATCCAGCGTTTCTCCGATTCCGGTGATGACAAGGACGAATTCGTCTCCTCCCATGCGGGCCAGGGTGTCACAGCTGCGGATCTGTCGGTGAAGACGCCGGGAAACCTCGATCAACACCTGATCTCCGATGTCATGCCCCTGGGTGTCATTGATGCTCTTGAAGTGATCGAGGTCCAGAAAGAGTACTGCAAGCTTGGCCTGTTCACGGTTTGCTGCGGCAATGGCCTGATTGAGGCGGTCAAAGAAAAGCGTGCGGTTTGGAAGATCTGTCAGCGGGTCGAAATACGCCATATGTCGAATCTGCTGTTCCGATTTTCTGCGCTCGGTAACATCTTCAAAAAGAGTTGCAATCACCCCCTGGTCAGGAGAAAAAGCCCGCACAATGTAATGGTTGTCTGTATCGGGCAGCTGCAGTTCGAACGAAATGGAATCTCCCTGTTCAAGTTGCTGCTGTTGCGAGAGCACCGTGCTGAATCCATCGCCAAACAGGGTGATGCTGTTGCCGCCGACAATCCTGCCCGGATCACGGTCAAACATGGCTGCGCAACTGGGATTGACATCGATCACGGACAGGGAGTGCAGGTTGCCCCTGTCGTCACAATCCATCCGGTGCAGCGCCATCCCCTCTTTCATGGTCTCGTAGAGTGAACGGTATTTCTTTTCACTTCGTGCCAGCGCCTGAAATGCCCGGTGAATGACTCGGATCGGCAGCAAGCGGAATACGAAAAACAGCAGTGCGGCAAACATACTTGAACAGATGGCGACCAGGAACGCCATATACAGCAACGGACGCAGAGAACGGGACACCTCAATGCGGGCAATCGCGGTGCCGGCATCGAAAAGCTCACGAGTGTACGACACACCTGGCGGCGGTATGGTTACGTTGTTGCTGGCGATGACGGCACCGCTGGCGTCAAGGATACGTTTTCTCTCTAAAACAGCGTCGTAGGCACGATGCTCAAGCAGTTCGGACAGTCGCGCCTCTTCGAAATACCACATTTTCGGATTGGCAACAATGATAGCGTCAATGCTTTTTATGGCCAGCAATGCCTGTAATTCAAGCGTACTCCGCAGGTTATGGTACGACACCAGATAATATGCCGCTGGCGCTCCCATGGCGATCAGCAGGGAAATACTCCAGGCCGTGAGGAGGGATAGCCGCTGCAGTGCGAGGTCAACCTGTTTCATGGGTAAGCCGGTGCTTCACTGGCCGCAAAAGCGCCGCTCTTTTCGGCACTGGTGGGCAGCTGTAGAGACAGTTGTCTCTGGATTCCCGTTGTGGGCGCCAGATCGTCCCGTTTTCTCTGCCAACGCTGTAAACGCTCGTGAAATAATACGTTATTCGTCGTGCAGCGCAAGTGGTGCTGTTATTTCGGGCTGGCCATGGCATCTGCTCTGTGGGGGTGGAACAGCAGTGGGTGCAAAAAAAACAGGCATTGCCAGGGGGGCGGGGGCGATTCATCCTGGTAAACTCATTTGTTTTCGGCATGTTATGCTTTTTGGGCTGCGTTGGCACGGCACGTGCTAAAAGGAATGCACAGGCAGTACAAACAGTACCGAACGATCAATGGCAACGGCGCCAGGCACCTTCGATGCGGAAGAGTGCGGGCGCCTTTTTTTTTGAGCGGTTGACGGGCAGGAGAACTCCCATGGCAAAACCTGACTACTACGATGTAACCGATTGCGACACCCACGACAAGGGCGCCCCCAAGTTCTGCAAGAAATCCGAGCCGGGCGAGGGGACCGAGCGGAGCTGCGCCTACGACGGCGCCCGGGTGGTGCTGATGCCGATCACCGACGTGATCCACCTGGTACACGGCCCCATCGCCTGCGCCGGCAACTCCTGGGACAACCGCGGGGCCCGCTCCTCCGGCTCCCAGCTCTACCGGCGCGGCTTCACCACCGAGATGCTGGAGAACGACGTGGTCTTCGGCGGCGAGAAGAAGCTGTACAAGGCCATACTTGACCTGGCCGAGCGCTACCGCGACCAGGCCAAGGCCATCTTCGTCTACGCCACCTGCGTCACCGCCATGACCGGCGACGACGTGGAGGCGGTCTGCAAGGCTGCCCAGCCCAAGGCGGGTATGCCGGTCATACCGATCAACGCCCCCGGCTTCATCGGCGACAAGAACATCGGCAACCGCCTGGCCGGGGAGATCATGTTCAAGCATGTCATCGGAACGGCAGAGCCGCCTGAACTGGGGGAGTACCCCATCAACCTGATCGGCGAGTACAACATTGCCGGCGACCTGTGGGGCATGCTGCCGCTGTTCCAGCGGTTGGGGATCCAGATCCTCTCCTGCTTCAGCGGAGACGCGAAATTCGAGGAGTTGCGCTACGCCCACCGGGCCAAGCTGAACGTGATCATCTGCTCCAAGAGCCTGACCAACCTGGCCAAGAAGATGCAGAAAACCTACGGTATGCCCTATCTGGAGGAATCATTCTACGGCATGACCGACACGGCCAAGGCGCTGCGCGACATCGCCCGGGAGCTGGACAACACGGTCAACGGCCTGGAGAAGCGGGTCATGCAGGACCGGGTGGAGAAGCTCCTGGCAGAGGAAGAGGAAAAATGCCGCAAACGCATCGCCCCCTACCGGGCCAGGCTGGAGGGGAAACGGGCGGTGCTGTTCACCGGCGGGGTCAAGACCTGGTCCATGGTCAACGCCCTGCGGGAGCTGGGGGTGGAGATCCTGGCCGCCGGCACCCAGAACTCGACCCTGGAGGACTTCTACCGCATGAAGGCGCTGATGCACGCCGATGCCGGGATCATCGAGGATACCAGCACCGCGGGGCTTTTGGCCGTGATGCGGGAGAAGATGCCCGACCTGATCGTGGCCGGCGGCAAGACCAAGTTCCTGGCGCTGAAGACCAAGACCCCCTTCCTGGACATCAATCATGGCCGCAGCCACCCCTACGCCGGCTACGAAGGGATGGTCACCTTTGCCAAACAGCTGGACCTGACGGTGAACAACCCGATCTGGCCGCTCCTGAACGCCCCGGCCCCCTGGGAGAAGAGCCCCGACCAGCTGGCCGAAGACCTGGTGGAGGTGGCCGGCCATGGCGAGCGCTTCCTGGCCGAGGATCTCTCCGCCTCAAGAGTCAGGGTCAGCACCAAGAGTGCGGTGGTCAACCCCCAGAAGAACTCGCCGGCCCTGGGGGCGACCCTGGCCTACCTGGGGATCGACAACATGCTGGGGCTCCTCCACGGCGCCCAGGGGTGCTCCACCTTCATCAGGTTGCAGCTCTCCCGCCACTTCAAGGAGTCCATCGCCCTGAATGCCACCGCCATGAGCGAGGAGTCGGCCATCTTCGGCGGCTGGGAGAACCTGAAGCAGGGGATCAAGCGGGTGATGGAGAAGTTCCACCCCGGTGTGGTGGGGGTGATGACCTCGGGCCTGACCGAAACCATGGGGGACGACGTGCAGAGCGCCATCGTCCACTTCCGCCGGGAAAACCCGGAACTGGCCGACACACCGGTCATCCACGCCTCCACCCCCGATTACTGCGGCTCGCTGCAGGAGGGGTACGCCGCGGCGGTTGAGGCGATCCTGTCCACCCTGCCCGAGGGGGGCACGGCCGTTCCCGGCCAGGTCAACCTGCTCCCCGGCAGCCACCTGACCCCGGCGGACGTGGAGCAGATCAGGGAGCTGATGGAGGAATTCGGTCTGACGGTGCTGACCATCCCGGACATATCCTGCGCCATGGACGGCCACATCGACGAGCAGGTATCGCCCCTCTCCACCGGCGGGATTGCGGTGGAGGCCATCCGGCGGGCCGGTCGCAGCGTTGCCACCATCTACGTGGGGGATTCCCTGGCCAGGGCTGCCCTGAAAATGAAGGAGAAATTCGCAATCCCGGCCTATGGTTTTACCTCTCTCTCCGGGCTGGGAGAGACCGACCTGTTCATGGAGACCATGAGCGCACTCTCCGGTCGCCCCATCCCGGAGAAGCAGCAGCGCTGGCGCAGCCGCCTCATGGACGCCATGGTGGACAGTCACTACCAGTTCGGCGCCAAGAGGGTTGCCCTGGCCCTGGAGTCGGACAACCTGAAGAGCCTGACCACCTTCCTGGCCGGCATGGGCTGCCAGATCCAGGCAGCACTGAGCGCCACCCGCACCCGTGGCCTGGACAGCCTTCCCTGCGACAACGTTTTTGTGGGGGACCTGGAGGATCTGGAGACCGCCGCCCAGGGGGTGGACCTGCTGGTGGCCAACAGCAACGGCCGCCAGGCTGCGGCACGGCTGAAGATCGGCGCCCACCTGCGGGCAGGTCTGCCGGTGTTCGACCGCCTGGGCGCCCACCAGAAGATGTGGGTCGGCTACCGGGGAAGCATGAACCTGCTGTTCGAGGTGGCCAACCTGTTCCAGGCCAATGCCAAGGAGGCGCAGAAGCTGGCGCATAATTGAAGGTTTGAAAAGGAGCATCCCATGAAAATTGCATTTACGACGAAAACCGGCGACATGATCGACCTGCACTTCGGTCAGGCAGATGCCTTCCACATCTGGGAGGTGGGGCCGGACGATGCCCACTTCCTTGAGACCATAGGCGTGGGGGAGCATGGTGGTGATGAGGAGGATCGCATCGCTGCCCGGGCACGGCTGCTGGCGGAGTGCGCCATCGTCTACACCATGCAGATCGGCGGTCCGGCCGCCGCCAAGTTGGTGGCGCAGAAGATCCATCCCATGAAGAGCGGCAGGGAAGTCAGTCTGCTGGAGACGGTGGAGCGGCTTCAGCAGGTGCTGCGGGGCAATCCCCCTCCCTGGCTGAGAAAGGCCATGAACAAGGACCAGGCGCCGTCGTTTCTGGATGATGTTAGCGACTCATAACTGCCCACTGATCACTGATTTGTCACCCCACAAAAAAAGGAGATGAAAGGCAATGGCATTTATAACCGGATTGACACGAGACAGGCAGGAATGGACCCCCCAGTTCGTCATGGGGATCGACGATGAACTCTGCATCGGCTGCGGCCGCTGCTTCAAGGTCTGCGCCATGGATGTGCTTACCTACGAGGAGGTGGATGAAGACGATTCGGCCAAGGCCTTCATGACCGTGGCAAACTCCGGTAACTGCGTCGGGTGCCAGGCCTGTGGCCGGACCTGTCCGAAGAAGTGTTTCAGTTTCGCACCGGTGGAAGCGTAATCGGGGATCGGGGATCGGAGATCGGGGACCGGGAAAAGAGGGTTGCTTGTTGTCTGATTTTTCCGGTTCCCGGTCCCTCGTCCCCGGTCCCCGCTGTTAAGGAGGCGCGTCATGCTAATCGCGGTTGCATCCAAGGATGGCAAGGAGATCAATCAGCACTTCGGCCATGCCGAACGGTTCCTGATTTACGAGGTCGAAGGGGAAGGCGTCACGCTGGTTGACGAGAAGAGGGTCGAACGTTACTGCAGCTTCGATCCCCAGAACCCGCTGCGCAGCCATGTGCTCAGGGGAATCGCCGAGGCGCTGGACGGATGCCGGGCCGTGGTAACCGCCCAGATGGGTGAGCATCCCCGCCAGGAGCTGGAGCATCTGGGGATCGAACCCTACGTCATAACCGGACCGATCAAGGCGACACTGCAGGATCTGGCCCGGATACTCTGACCGGCGAGGCAGAACAGGGAACTACCCCTTTCACGACGAGGTGATTATCCATGATCCACGGTTCCTTCAATTTCTGCTCTGTTCCACCCTGGGTGATCGCCTCGCATCATTTCAACGAAAACCCGCAGCCCTTGTCGATCCAGGGTGTCAGGGAGGGGAACCGCTTCCTGTTCGACAGGCTGGTTACAATCCCGTCCCAGGAAGAGCGGGCCCTGGTGTTCAACGACTTCATGTCGGTGAAGTTCCAGCTGCACCACTGGCAGGACCAGTCCACCCCCACAGCCCGCAAGAGCATCAAGAACAGCTACCTGCGCTTCCTGCGCGGCTGGATGATGGACTCCAACTCCATCGAGGGGGCGGTGCTCAAACGCTGGGTGGAGAGCCGCATTGGCATTGCCCCCACCTTTCACCGCGCCCCTATCTCCGACATCCACGGTGAGGCCTACTTCGACTTCTCCGTTGACGTTATGAAGGGGAGCTCCCGCACCAATGCCATCCACTCCCAGCTGGACCTGCTGTACGAGTACTGCCAGTTCGAGCTGCCCCGAAAATTTCCCCACACCCAGATCATTCGACTCTTCCGCGGCACCCATGACGCCAGCGAGCACAGCGTTCTGGAACAGCTCGGAAAGCGGGATCAGATCGTGCGCCTGAACAACCTGGTCTCCTTCACCTCCGATGAGGAGCGGGCCTGGGAATTCGGTTCCACGGTGTGGGAGGTGGGGGTGCCGTTGTGCAAGGTCTTCTTCTACAACGATCTGTTGCCGGGGAGCATCATGAAGGGGGAGGGGGAATACCTGGTCATCGGCGGGGAGTATCGGGTGCGCCGGGTGATGTGCACGTTCTGATCCCGAATCCGTCCCCCCGCTGTTCCACGAACCCCTCCCGCGCCAGCGCCTGCAGGTTCTTCTCCACCGCACCTCTTTCCGCCTCCAGCACCTTTGCCAGCTCGTCCGGCAGGATGCCGGGACATTCCATGACCGCCCGCAGCATGCGGCTGCGCAGCTCACGGTTGGAGCCCTTGAAGGGGGATTGGCGCACATGGTGGCTGCTGCGTCGTCCCGGGTTGGGGTACAGCTGCTTGAGCCGTACGCCGTAGTCCATCAGGGCATAGTACCAGTGGCGGGGATCGGAATGGTCCAGGGTGGCCCCTACCAGCGGCATGAGCTGGCGGTCGCTGATCCCCTCTTGTTTGTGGAAGAAGAAGTGGATGAAGACGGTGCGGATGTTGGTCTCGATGAAGGGTTCAGGCAGACCGAAGGCAAAAGCGGCAACGGCTCGGGCGGTGTAGGGACCGATGCCGGGGAGGTTCTGCAGCTCGTGGATTGTGGTGGGGAAATTACCCTCGTGAAGGATATGGATCTGTTCGGCGCAGCGTTTGAGGGCGATGGCGCGGCGGTTGTACCCCAACCCCTGCCAGAGTCGCAGCAGCTCCTCCAGTGGCGCGGTTGCCAGGTGCCTGACGGTGGGGAAGGTCTCCAGGAACTGAGCGTATTTGGCTTTGACCCGCTCCACCTGGGTCTGCTGGAGCATGACCTCCGATACCAGGATATGGTACGGGTCGCTGGTCTCGCGCCACGGCATGGGGCGCGGGTTGGCGTGGAAGTGGCGATAGATCGCCCGGCGGAAGGCTGTCACGGTGGCCGCGTCCAGCTCTCCCGCGGCATGGTACTGTTCTGTCAATCGTTGGGGTGAAAGCATCAGCGCAGGGCCAACTCCATCTCCTCCAGCGTCCTGACCCGGTCGCGCAGCTCGGCCGCCTTCTCGAAGTCCAGCTGCTTGGCCGCCCCGAGCATCTCCTTGCGCAGCTTCTTGACCAGCTTGGGAATATCCTTGGGCGCCACCCCGTACTCCTCGGGCGTCTCGGCGGCGCTGACCTTCGGCGTGTAATAGTCCTTTTCCTCGATGGAGCCCAGGATGGTCTGCATGCTCTTCCTGACCGTCTCCGGGGTGATACCGTGCTCCTGGTTCCAGGCCAACTGCTTCTCCCGCCGGCGCTGGGTCTCGTCGATGCAGGCCTGCATGGAGCGGGTAATTGAGTCGGCGTACATCAGCACCCGGCCATTAGCGTTGCGGGCAGCCCGGCCGCAGGTCTGGATCAGGGAACGCTCCGACCTGAGGAACCCCTCCTTGTCCGCGTCCAGGATGGCCACGAGCGACACTTCCGGCAGATCCAGCCCCTCCCGCAGCAGGTTGATCCCCACCAGCACGTCGAACTCCCCCATCCTCAGATCGCGCAGGATCTGCATCCGCTCGATGGTCACGATATCAGAGTGCAGGTACCTGATCCGCACCCCCAACTCCCCGTAATAGCTGGTCAGCTCCTCGGCCATGCGCTTGGTCAGGGTGGTCACCAGCACCCGCTCCCCCTTGGCCACGGTCTGACGCACCTCGTGCAGCAGGTCGTCCACCTGGCCGTACATCCCCCCCGCCCCCCCTTTTTCAAAGGGGGGATACTCATCGTCACCAGACGGTAAGTCCCCCTTTTTCAAAGGGGGACTTGGGGGGATTTGCCGGCCCGCTGTCACCGGCCGCACCTGGATCACCGGGTCCAGAAGCCCGGTGGGGCGGATGACCTGCTCCACAAACACGCCGTTGCTCTTCTCCAGCTCGTAGTCGGCCGGGGTGGCCGAGACGTACACCGCCTGGTGCACGCGGGCCTCGAACTCCCTGAAGTTGAGCGGCCGGTTGTCCAGGGCCGCCGGGAGGCGGAAGCCGTAGTTGACCAGGGTCTCCTTGCGGCTGCGGTCGCCGCGGTACATCCCCCCCACCTGGGGGATGCTGATGTGGGACTCGTCCACGTAGAGCACGAAGTCGTCCGGGAAGTAGTCGATCAGGGTGTAGGGAGGTTCACCCGTCTCGCGGCCGTCGAAGTAGCGCGAATAGTTCTCGATCCCCTGGCAGAAGCCCATTTCCTCCATCATCTCGATGTCGAAGAAGGTGCGCTGCTCGATGCGCTGGGCCTCCAGCAGCATGTTGTTCTCCCTGAAGTAACGGATGCGCTCTCCCAGGTCCACCCGGATCTGCTCCACGGCCCGCTCCAGGGTCTCGCGGGTGGCGACGTAGTGGGAGGCGGGGTAGATGGTGCACTTGGTCAAACGCTGCAACACCGCCCCCCGCAGGGGGTCGATTTCGGAGATGCTCTCCACCTCGTCGCCGAAGAACTCGATGCGTAGCGCCTTGTCGCTGTCGTAGGCCGGGAAGACCTCCACCACGTCCCCCCGCACCCGGAAGGTGCCGCGGTGGAAGTCGGTGTCGTTGCGCTCGTACTGGATGGCCACCAGTTTCTGCAGCAGGGTGTCGCGGCCATACTCCTCTCCCTGGCGGAAGAAGATGTGCAGGCTGGCGTAGGCCTCGGGCGAGCCGATGCCGTAGATGCAGGAGACCGAGGCCACGATGATCACGTCCCGCCGGGTTAAGAGGCTCCGGGTGGCCGAGTGGCGCATCTTGTCGATCTCGTCGTTGATGGCCGAGTCCTTCTCGATGAAGGTGTCGCTGGAGGGGAGGTAGGCTTCCGGCTGGTAGTAGTCGTAGTAGGAGACGAAGAACTCCACGGCGTTGTCCGGGAAGAGTTCCTTCATCTCAGCGTAGAGTTGGGCCGCCAGGGTCTTGTTGGGGGCCAGCAGCAGGGCCGGCCTGCCGGTCCGGGCGATGACGTTGGCCACGGTGAAGGTCTTGCCCGAGCCGGTGACGCCCAGGAGGACCTGGTGCTGGTCGCCCCGCTCGATCCCTTCCACCAGTTCGGCGATGGCCGCCGGCTGGTCGCCACGGGGGGTGTAGTCGGTTTTCAGGGTGAAGATGGACATGGCACTGTCTACCCCTTTCGTCGGCGTGCCCGTCAACGGCGCACCACGTGTGTACGCGAACGAACAAGAGCGGCGTTGCTACTGCTTCTCCACGAACTCCCGCGCCCGCTGGATGCGTTGGATGGTCTCCTCTTTGCCCAGGGTGACGATGATCTCGCCGATGCCCGGGGCATGGGTGCCGCCGGAGAGGGCGATGCGCACCGGTTGGCCCACCTGGGGCATCTTCCACCCCTTTTCGGCGCAGATCTCCTTGAAGAGCGCGTCGAATTCGGCTGCCGTGACCGCCGTGGCAGCGGAGAGTTTCTCCGCCACGGTGGCATACACCGCCAGCAGGTGCTCCTTCTCGAACTTGGCCAGGGCGGTCCTGTCGTAGGATTCGGGGGCGTGGTAGTAGAACAGGGCCGAATCGGCCATCTCCAGCATGGTGCGGGCGCGCTCCTGCAGGGTTTTGATGGCTACCGCCAGCTGGGGCCCGCCGTTGGCCGGATCAACGCCCCGCATTTTCAGGAACGGCACCAGCAGGTCGGCCAGACGTTGCGGGTCGCCGTGCTTTATGTAGTGGGCGTTCAGCCAGAGCAGCTTGTCCGGGTTGAAGACGCTGGGCGAGCGCCCCACGTTTGAGATGTCGAACTTGGCCACCATCTCGTCGCGGCTGAAGATCTCGTCGTCGCCGTGGCTCCACCCCAGACGTACCAGGTAGTTCATCAGCGCCTCGGGCAGGAAGCCCATATCGCGGTAGGCAATCACGCTGGTGGCGCCGTGGCGCTTGGAGAGGCGCGCCTTGTCGCTGCCCAGGATCATGGGGACGTGGGCGAACTGCGGTACGGGAAAGCCCAGGGCCTGGTAGAGCTGGACCTGGCGCGGAGTGTTGTTGACATGGTCGTCACCGCGGATGACGGTGGTGATCTTCATGATGGCGTCGTCGATCACTACGCAGAAGTTGTAGGTGGGCGTGCCGTCGCTGCGCTGGACGATCAGGTCGTCCAGTTCGTCGTTGGGGAAGGTGATGGTCCCCTTGATCAGGTCGTTGAAGGAGGTGGCTCCGCCGTCCTGGGGTGCACGGAAGCGGACCACAAACGGCCGGTCTGCGGGCTGTTCCGTCAGGTCGCGGCAGGTGCCGTCATACTTGGGCTTGCGCCCTTCCTTCATGGCCAGTTCGCGCTTTGCCTCCAGTTCCTCGGCCGTGCAGTAGCAGCGGTAGGCCTTCCCCTCGTCCAGCAGCTTCTGGATGTACTCCCGGTAGAGCGGGAAGTTGTCGGTCTGGTAGAAGGGGCCCTCGTCCCAGTCAAGCCCCAGCCACTCCATTCCCTGCAGGATGGCATCCACCGATTCCTGGGTGGAACGCTCCACATCGGTATCCTCGATGCGCAGGATGAAGGTGCCCCCCTGCTTCCTGGCCAAGAGCCAGTTGAACAGGGCCGTGCGGGCTCCTCCCACGTGGAGGTAGCCGGTGGGGCTGGGTGCGAAACGGACGCGGATATCGGACATGACTGTATCTCCCTCTCTGTGCCATGCAGGCGTGCTTTTGATTAGCGACCGAACACTATAGCACCGACGGGTGGTCTCAAAAAGCATTTTCTCCATGTTGGAACGGTATTTGTCTTTGACAGGCAACCGAACTGTCGTGATACTATTCGCCAATTACTTCACCCGGAGCGAGCCATGCACACCATCGATTCACTGATCAGGGAGAGCTGCCGCATCAACGGCGACCGCCCTGCCCTGCGCCACAAGGTGGGGAACAGCTGGCGGGAGATCAGCTACGGCGCGTTGTGGGAGCTTTCCGACCATATCGCGGCCGGCCTGCTCAAATCCGGTTTCCGGTCAGGCGACCACGCTGCCCTGCTGGCACCCTCCTCACCCAACTGGGTGGCCGCTTATCTGGCAATCCTCAAGGCGGGTGGGGTGGTGGTGCCCATCGACAAGGAGCTGAAGAGTGCCGAGTTGCGCCATATTCTCACCAACTGCCACGCCCGGGTGGTGTTCAGCTCCCCCCCCTGCCTGGACGCGCTTTTGCAGACGGTTAACCATATAGCCGCACTGGAGCGGATCGTCGTGCTGTCCCCTGCGGCGGAGGAGCGCAGCGATTCACAGCTTGCCCGCAGCCTGTCGGAGCTTGTGGAGGAATGGCGCGATCTGGCCGCTTCGATTCCCATACCGCGGGAGCGGGTTCAGCGCCTGGAAGAGCTGGGCAACCGTTTCTACCAGCTGTCCTGCGCCCCGGCATCTTCCAGGGGCGACCAGAAGGAGGTCGTGGATCCCTTTTCCGCCATCGAGGCGATCCGCACGCAACTCACCCGGGAAGGAAGGCTGCTCACCTTGGACGCCCTCTGCCACAGCGCCCCCCTCCCTGAGAAGCCGCGCTCCCCCCAGGACCCGGCGGTGATCCTGTATACCTCGGGAACAACCGGCCGCTCCAAGGGGGCCATGCTCAGCCATGCCAACATCGTCTCCAATATCCTGGAAACCGCCAACCACTTCGGGCTGGACAGCAGCATCCACACCCTCTCGTTTTTGCCCATCAACCATGTCTTCGAGCAGGTCTGCGGTGTGCTGCTGCCGCTGGCCCTGGGGGGCAGGGTAACCTTCTGCGAGTCCCTGAAGAAGCTGGGGGAAAACCTGGCCGAGGTCAAGCCGACCTTCTTCCTGGCGGTTCCGGCCGTGTACCGCATGCTGCTGGACCGGATCATGAAGAACATCCAGTCGAAAAGGGTCTCGCGCACCCTGTTCTCCCTTCCCCTGGTCCGCACTCTGGTGACTTCCAAAGTCCGTCGCACCTTCGGCGCCGGCACCATCTACGTCAGCGGCGGAGCGGCCCTGGATCCGGCCATTGCCAGGGGCCTGGACAGGGTCGGCCTGAACGTCTACCAGGGGTACGGCATCACCGAGACATCGCCGGTGATCAGCGCCGAGCACCCGGGGAAGAAGCGCCTGGGCACCGTCGGCCTCCCGTTGCGCTGCATGTCAATCCGCATTGACACCCCCAATCAGGAGGGGGTGGGTGAGCTGGTGGTCAAGGGGCCCAACGTCATGCTGGGGTACTACAACAACCCCCAGGCCACGGCGGAGGTGTTGCAGGATGGATGGTATCGCACCGGCGATCTGGCGCGGGTCGATGGGGATGGTTTCCTGACCATCTGCGGCCGGGTCAAGAATCTGATCGTCACCCCCAACGGCAAGAACGTCTATCCCGAGGAGGTGGAGGCGGAACTGCTCAAGAGCCCCTACATCGCCGAGGTAATGGTCTATGGCCACCGTGTGGGGCCGGCCGAGGAGGAGGTTCACGCCATGATCTATCCCAATCAGGAGGCGCTGGAGGATCATTGCCGCAAGATGGGGAATTGCCCCATGGACGTGAAGGATGTGGAGGCGCTTGTGCGGCGCGAAGTTCAGGCCGCCTGTGCCGGCCTGGCTGACTACAAGCGGGTGCGGCGATTCACCCTGCGCGAGGATGAGTTCCCCAAGACAACCACCCGCAAGATCAAGCGCTTCGCCGTGGGGGCCGATATTGACACCGGGGAGTAGATCATGGCGTCCGAACGAACCCTGAGGATGGAGAGTGAACGCAAACGGGGTGAAGATACCTTTCATTTCCTGGCATCGAGGCTGCCTGACACGGTGGTGGCGCGCTTCGACCGCGCTCTCCGCCATATCTATGTCTCCGACTCCATCGAGGCGGTCACGGGAAAACCATGGCAATTCTTCATCGGCAGGACCAACCGCGACCTGGGCATGCCGGAAGAGCTGGTGCAGCAGTGGGATGCTGCACTGCATTCGGTGTGGGATACCGGACAGGCGCGGCAGATTGAATTCACCTACCCCGCGCCGGACAGCAGGCTGATCTATTACGAGTGCCAGCTGATTCCGGAACTGTCCGACAATGGCACGATCAGTTCGGTCGTCAGCATCAGTCGCGATATCAGCGAACGTAAGCGGTCCCAACTCCTGCTGCAGCAGAGCGAGGAGAAATTCAGGATGACCTTCGAGGGGGCCTCGGACGCCATCTTCTGGGCCGACGCCGACAGCGGCATACTCATCAACTGCAACCGGGCCGCCGAAGCGATGCTGGAGCTGCCGCGTGAGGAGATCATCGGCAGGCATCAGACGGTTCTGCACCCTCCCGAGATGGCGGAGCATTTCGCCGCCCAGTTCAGGAGGACCGTTGCCCAGCATAGAGAGGTTGACAACGCCGAGGCGATCGTTGTCTCCAAGAGCGGCAGAAGGATCCCGGTGCACATCAAACACTCCGTCACCCGGGTGGGAGAGATGAGCATCATGCAAGGGCTGTTCAGGGACATCAGCGAGCGTGTCAGGGCCGAGGAGCAGCTGGTGGAGCTCAACCAGAAGCTGCGTGCCCTGAGTGATCATCTGCAGACGGTCCAGGAGCGGGAACGGCTCGCCATGGCGCGCGACATCCATGACGAGATCGGACAGAGTCTGACCGTGCTGAAGTTGGATCTGGAATGGATTGCGCACAGGCTGCCGGCGAAAGAGAGCGCCGTGCAAGAACGGGTGAACGAGATGCGCTGGAACATCGAGCAGCTGACCTCGGCGGTCCAGCGGATCGCCGCCGATCTGCGCCCGCCGCTGCTGGACAGCCTGGGGCTCGCCGCCGCCATCGACTGGCATGTGGCTGAATTCAGCAGGCGCAGCGGCATCGAGTGTTTCGTCATGCTCAACGAGGAGGTCGACCCCCTTGAGCCGCAGCTGGCAACCGCGGTTATGCGCATAGTCCAGGAGGGGCTCACCAACGTTCTCCGTCATGCCCGCGCCACGGAGGTCAGCGTCTCGCTCTGCAAACGGGACGGCCAACTCGTGCTGGAGATTGGGGACAATGGTCGCGGCATCAGGCCGGAGGAGATCGAATCGCCGCAGGCCTACGGCCTGATGGGGATGCAGGAGCGTGCCCGGATCTGCCGGGGAGAGCTGACCGTTGGCGGAGCAGAGGGAGGCGGTACGCTGCTGCGCGTGACGGTTCCGCTGCAGAGCGGGGAGTGAATGTCGTGAAGAGAATCTTGATTGTTGATGACCACACCATCGTCAGGCAGGGAGTGATCAGGGTCCTGCAGGATATCCTGGAACAGCCCGTGGAGTTCCATGAGGCCTGCACCGGGAGACAGACCCTGGATATGGCCTGCTCGTGCGAGTACAACCTTGTGCTGCTCGATATCTCGCTGCCGGACCAAAACGGCCTGAACGTGCTCAAGGCATTGCAGCAGAAGCACCCCCGGCTGCCCGTCATCATGGTGAGTACCCACCCCGAGGAGCACTATGCCGTCAGGGCCTTGCGGGCAGGGGCCTCCGGTTATGTCAACAAGGGTGACGCGGCGGTTGTGCTGAAGGAGGCGATCGAAAAGGTGCTGGCTGGTCGGCGCTACGTGACCCCCTCCCAGGCCGAGTTGCTGGCCGATGCCCTCTGCGACGGGGCAGAGCCGGCAGTGCTGCACCATGCCCTCTCGGATCGCGAGTATCAGCTGGCCTGCATGATGGCGGCCGGCAAGACGCTGACCGAGATTGCCAGGGAACTCTCCCTGAGCGTGAAAACCGTCAGCACCTACCGCACGCGGGTTCTTGAGAAGCTTCACTTGAGGAGCACGGCCGATATCATCAACTACTGCATTCAGAACGGGCTTACCCTGTAGGAATCCTCCTACGTGTTTTTCTCCTCTTTTCCCACCTGTGATAGAGACTTGCACTGATTCACACATGACGACAAATCGTATTTAATGAATCCTTTGCTTCTCCGGAGCGACTGGGCACAAGCCGTCCAGTCGCCGGACGCCGAGGAGGTCCTGTTTGATTAGAGCAGCCAAGGGGCTGATTGCTGTCATCGATGATGATCCGCTGGTGTTGCAGTACCTTGATACGGCTCTCTCCCTGGCCGGGTATCGTGTGCTCCCCTTTTCCAACGGGGAATCTGCCCTCGAGGCCATGGATGCGGTTCATGTTGACGTCTTCCTGAGCGATGTGTGCATGCCCGGCATGGACGGCCTGGAACTGTTGGAGGCCATTCGCCGGCGGGACAGTGAAGCACCGGTCATTCTGATAACCGCTTTCCCCGGTTTCGATCTGGCGGTTTCCGCGATCAAGAAAGGAGCCTATGACTTCATCGTCAAGCCTTTCAAGAACGAGTACCTGCTGCACGCCATCGAGAGGGGTATCAATTATCGACGGCTGAAAAATATCGAGAAGAGCTATCGGCAGGAGCTGGAATGGACGGTTGTTCTGCGTTCAGCCGAGCTGGCCGATGCTCTGGGCAAGTTGAAGAGCATGAGCATGGAGACGATTTCCCGCCTGACCTCAGCGGCGGAACTGAGGGATGAGGACACGGGGAAACATATCGCACGTATCGGGCTCTATGCGGAACTGCTGGCGGGTGAATTGGGAATGAACAGCGATTTTGTCGAGACTATCCGCGTTGCTAGGAGTCTGTCGGGCTTAACGCATTCAGCCGTCATCTCCAGGGCGTTTTCAATTGGTTAACCTGCTGTATTTATTGAATAAGTCGTCAGCTTTAGCTTGCGTTTTCTTGGTGTATCCCGTATATTTGTCCGGTAATATCAACTGGTTAGGTATCGGGGTTGACTATGAAATCAAAGTTTATTGAAGTTGACCGGGAAACACCCTATCTGCTCCCGCCATCGCTGCAGGATTGGCTACCAGAAAAGCACTTGGCCCGGTTTGTGGTCGAAATTGTCGAACAGCTCGACCTGCGCTCTTTGAAAGCTACCTATGCCGGCCGAGGCTCGCAGCCCTATAACCCTGAGATGCTGGTAGCATTGTTGTTTTACGGTTATGCGACAGGCGTATTCTCCAGCCGGAAGCTTGAGCGCAGCACCTACGACTCCGTGGCATTCCGGTTCATAGCGGCAAACAGTCATCCTGACCACGATACCATTGCCACCTTCCGCCGGCGTTTTCTGCCGCAACTGAACAAGCTGTTTGCCCAGATTCTGCTGATCGCTCATCAGATGGAGGTGCTGAAACTGGGCAACGTTAGTTTGGATGGCAGCAAAATCAAGGCGAACGCCTCCAAGCACAAGGCGCTGAGCTATGAGCATGCCTGCAAGCTTGAAGAGCAGATCAAGGCTGAGGTTGGCGAACTGCTCAAAAAGGCCGAGGCAGCGGACCGTGCCGATATTCCGGACGGCATGAACATCCCCGAAGAACTGGAACGTCGGGAAAAGCGTCTTTCCGCCATTGCCGCAGCCAAGGTCGAGATCGAAAAACGAGCCGCTGAGCGCCATGCTCGTGAACAGGCCGCTTATGAGAAGAAAGTCGCCGAACGGGCCAAGAAGGAGCAGGCAACGGGCAAGAAGGCCAAGGGGAAAGAGCCGAAACCGCCCAAATCCGGCCCCACTGCCAAAGATCAGGTCAATCTGACCGATGAAGAGTCGCGGATCATGCCGACCTCCGGTGGCGGATTCGAGCAGACTTACAACGCCCAGGCCGGTGTGGATACAGCATCAAAGCTCATCGTTTCGGCCCATGTTACCCAGAATCCCAATGACAAACAGGAGCTGACACCGACCCTGGAGAACCTGGCGGCGCTGCCTGAGAAGCTTGGCAAGGCAACCGATCTGGTAGCTGACAGTGGCTACTTCAGCGAAACCAATGTAACTGCCTGTGAGGAGAACGGGATAACTCCCTACATTGCCGTAGACCGGCAGAGTCACAACGTGCCACTGATGGAGCGCTTTGCCGAACCGCCGCCGTTACCCGAAGATGCCGATTCCGTGGCCAGAATGAAGCATCGCCTGAAGACACCTTCCGGCAAGGCGATCTACGCCCAGCGAAAAGTCACCTCGGAACCGGTCTTCGGCATCATCAAGGCGGTCATGGGATTCAGAAGCTTTCTTCTTCGTGGCTTTGAAGCAGTAAAAGGCGAATGGAACCTCGTCTGCATGGCCTACAACATCAAACGGCTGCATGTCTTGGCCGGATAGAATGAGAAATAGCGAAAATCAGCCTGTAATAACCGCAGTCATCGCTGAAAGGGCTGAATTAACCAGGTTGCCGGTGGGAAGACGAACACATACGGAACTTTTTTAATCGGCTTGGCCACAAAAGAGGGCGCCCCTGAGGTCAAGCCCGACAGACTCCTAGTGCAATGCACGATGTGGGAAAAATCGGTGTACCGGATGCTATCCTTCGTAAGCAGGAGGGGCTCACTGCCGAGGAATTCGAGGTAATGAAGCGGCACACAATTATCGGGGAGCGGTTTCTGCGTGGCTCCTCCTTCCCCATGTTGCAGATGGCGGCCTCCATTGCGCGTAATCATCATGAACGGTGGGATGGGAGCGGCTACCCCCATGGCCTGCGGGGCGAAGAGATCCCGCTGGAAGCCAGAATTGTCATGTTGGTGGATCAGTACGACGCCCTGCGCTGCAAACGAATCTACAAGCAGGCATTCTCTCATCAGGAGGCCTGCCACATCATCGGCAACGGGGATGGCCGAACCATGCCTGACCATTTCGATCTTCGGGTTCTGAATGCCTTCAGGCTGCAGGCCGGGATGTTTGATACGATTTTCAGCGAGAACAGTGATTGATGAGGCGGGTGGCCAGGAGTTGGGATTGGAATTACGGTCGTTGCCCTCTCTCCCGCTGCCAGTTCAGCGGATTATGCTCTCCGACACCCCTGCCAGGTGCCGCGCCGCTTCAACTCGTTGACCACCGCATACCACATCTGGTTGTTCTTCAGCCCCCAGCGGGGTGCCACGCAGATATCCAGCGGCGCCGAGCCGTACAGGCGCTGGATCGTGACCCGGCCGGGGAGGCGCTCCAGGAAGTCGGCCGCCGTGGCGATGTACTCTTCGATCTTGAGCGGACGGTACTCGCCGCGGAAGTAGCGCCTGGCCAGCTCGGTCCCCTCCACTGCGTGCAGCTGATGCAGCTTGATGGAATCCACCGGAAGTGAGGCGATCAGGTTGGCGCTCTTCAGGAAGCCTTCCCTCGTCTCTCCCGGAAATCCGTAGATAAGATGGGTGCAGATGTCGAAGTTGCGGCCGGCTGCCCGCTGGACCGTCTCCAGGTACTCGTCCAGGGTATGGCCGCGGTTGATGTCCGCCAGGATGTCGTCGTTGATGGACTGCAATCCCAGCTCCAGGCAGACGTAGCGCGTGCGTGCGATCTCGGTCAAAAGCTCCAACGCCTCGTCGGAGAGGGCGTCGGGCCGGGTGCCCACCGAGATACCCAGCACGTCCGGGTGGTCCAGGGCGCGGTGGTAAAAATCTGCCAGCACATCCAGAGAGGCGTAGGTGTTGGTGTATTTCTGGAAGTAGATGATGAACTTCTCGGATCCCAGTCGGGTACGGTGATAAGCCATACCCTGGGCCATCTGCTCCTCGATGGGGATCACCGGCTGGGTGGCCTTGGGGGAGAAGGAGACGTTGTTGCAGTAGACGCAGCCGCCGGTTCCCTTGCTGCCGTCGCGGTTGGGGCAGGTGAAGCCGCCATCCACGTTGACCTTGCTGACCCGACAGCCGAAGCGGCGGCGCAGGTAGTGACCATAGGAGTTGATGCGGAGGTCGGGGTGGATCTGATGGTCAGGAAAGGGTTTCATGCTGCTCGATCGTCTGTAGTAAGGATGCTGCCTCGGTTTCGGGGTTGGCGGCTGCCGTGATGGCCGAGATCAGGGCGACGCCGTGGGCTCCGGCTGCCATGACCCGGGCGATGGTGCTTCCTTTGATGCCCCCCAGGGCGAATACCGGAATGCCCAGGGCCCCGCAGGCCTCCCCCAGTCTGTCCGGCCCCAGCGGTTCGCCGAAGGGGGCCTTGGAAGGGGTGTGATATACCGGGCTGAGGGTGACGAAGTCCGCGCCAGAAGCCTCTGCCCTGCGGGCCTCTTCCACGGCATGGGCCGAATAGCCGATCAGCGGGCCATCGCCCAGTAACCGCCGCGCCTCGACTATGGAGAGCCCTTCGATTCCCAGCTGAACGCCGTCGGCGCCCACCGCCTGACAGACATCCACCCTGCGGTTGATCAGCAGGCGGGCATGGTGTTCGTGCGTCAGGCGCCGCAGGTCACGGGCCAGTTCTAATAGTTCGTTGTCGGGCAGG
Organism: Pelobacter propionicus DSM 2379; assembly: GCF_000015045.1. Taxonomy (GTDB): domain Bacteria; phylum Desulfobacterota; class Desulfuromonadia; order Geobacterales; family Pseudopelobacteraceae; genus Pseudopelobacter; species Pseudopelobacter propionicus. The sequence continues at coordinate 3,839,066 of NC_008609.1, read as the reverse complement.
TCCTTCTCCCTGAGTTGCACCGCCCCGACGCCCCCCCTGAGGGCGGCGGCTACGACATCCAGCAGAGGCCGACCGGCGGTCTGACGCCGGTCGGTGATCAGGTACAGTGAAAAATCAACGCAACGGGATTGTCCTTCACCCCGGGAAACGGTCGACATCAGCCGATCATCCCATCCAGCGGGCTGGAGGCGTTGGCGTAGAGCTTGCGCGGGATGCGGCCTGCCTTGTAGGAGAGGCGGCCGGCCCTCACCGCCAGATTCATGGCCTCGGCCATGGCGATGGGATCCTGGGCGCCGGCAATGGCGGTGTTCATCAGCACGCCATCGCAGCCAAGCTCCATGGCAATGGCGGCATCGGAGGCGGAACCGACCCCGGCATCCACGATGACCGGAACCTTGACGTTCTCCATGATGATCCTGATGTTGTAGGGGTTGCGAATCCCCAGGCCGCTGCCGATGGGGGCGCCCAGCGGCATGACCGCGGCGCAGCCCAGGTCTTCCAGCTTGCGGCAGAGGATCACGTCGTCGCTGCAGTAGGGGAGCACGGTAAAGCCATCCTTGATCAGGATAGCGGCCGCTTTGAGCAGTTCCTCGTTGTCAGGGAAGAGCGTCTTCTCGTCGCCCAGCACCTCCAGTTTGACGAAATCGGAGAGGCCGGCCTCGCGGGCCAGGCGACAGGTGCGCACCGCATCGTCGGCGGTGTAGCATCCGGCGGTGTTGGGCAGCAGGGTATACTTCGTGGGGTCGATGTAATCCAGCAGCGATTCCTGGCTGCGGTCGGAGATATTGACCCTCCGTACGGCGACGGTGACGATCTCTGCCCCGGACGCCTCCAGGGCCTGGGCCATCTGCGGGAAACTGGCATACTTGCCGGTTCCCACCATCAGGCGCGAGTTGAATTCACGTCCGGCAATCACAAGTTTGTCTTCAGCCATGTTCGTGTTCTCCTTTTTCGCAATATCGATGGACAGAAAAGGGGGGAGCCGGGCAGGATGTCCTAGCCGCCGCCAACAAATTGAACGATCTCGATGACATCCCCTGCAGCCAGGGCATGGGAATCGTGGGAAGCCTTGGGCACGATGTCCAGATTGACCTCCACCGCGACACGGTCCCGCTTGATCTCCAGTTGCTCCAGCAACTGGCCGATGGTGCAGCCATCCTTCACGTCGGTCGCCTTGCCGTTAACGGTTATGATCATTTTTTTCTCCAGAAACGAAAAAAGCCGCAGAAGCGGCTTGTAAGTGTTGATAACATGCGCTTCCCTCCGCCGGCATTACCCGGATCAGGTACTAAGGGTCGCAACCGTAAACGGTTGCTCTCAGTCGAAACTCCCCCAGCGTTTTTCAGATAAACTAGATGATTGGCGTTCCGGTGTCAATGAATTTATCCGTGCCGGGGAGCGGCCGGCTCCCCGGAATAAAATCGCTCCTGCATGGATCGGATTTGTGGTATAGTTCTGCCGATTTTACTCTGCTTCTTGAGAGTTATGGCTTACGAAAGAGATAGTCGTGGCCAAGAAGTGCGGCACGGGGGTGCGTATCCTGCGTTTTCTCAGCGGTGGGGAATAGTACCGGCTTCACTGCGAACTGATGGCGAACCCCGGCCGCCCCTGAACCAGCAACCGGCGAGGACACAACCCTATGTGCAAGAAAATCTTCATCGGCGCAACCGGCCAGCACTGCGGAAAAACAACCATCAGCCTCTCCCTGATGCATCTGGCGGCGAAGAAATACCGCAGGGTCGGCTTTGTTAAGCCCATCGGCCCCAAATGCGTGGAGTACCGCGGGGTGTGCATGGATATCGACGCAGCCCTGATCGCCAGCGTCTTTCATCTTGACGAGGACCTGGGCCTCATGTCCCCCATGACACTCTCTTCGGGAAGTACGCGGCGCTACCTGGATGGCGACATCCCCGCCGACTATCCGCGCCGGACCATCCTGGCGGCCATTGCCGAGTTGGAGAAGCGGCACGATTTCCTGATCATCGAGGGGGCTGGCCATACCGGTGTCGGCTCTGTTCTCGGCATGAGCAACGCCACCATTGCCGCCCAGATCGGTGCTCCGGTGCTGCTGGTGACCGGATGCGGCATCGGCAGGGTCATTGACGAGGTGGAGCTCAACCTGGCCCTGTACCGGGAGGCGCGGGCCAGGGTCGAATTCATCATGCTCAACAAGATGGAGCCGGACAAGAAGGAGCGTTCCCTCACCTATATCCGCAAGGCCTTTGCCCGTGAAAAGCTGAGCGTAACCACCGCCTTTGATTTTATTCCCGTTCTTGCTCATCCCACGCTCCAGCAGGTATCGGACCTTTTGCAGCTGCCGCTGATGGGGGATCAGGAAGACCACAGCCGCATCTGCCATACCATCCAGCTTGGCTCCGCCTCATGCCAGCGCGTCATCGACCTCTTGGGAGAGTCGACGCTGCTGGTCGTCAACAGTTCCCGCGACGAACTGGTCGTGACCGCATCCTCGCTGCACCACATACCCGATTTCAAGAAACGCTTGGCCGGCCTGGTCGTCTGTGGGTACGCCCCCATGTCCGCCATCACCAGGCGGATCATGGAGGACAGCAATATCCCCTATTTCCGGGTCAAGGACCTCTCGGCCGAGGTGTTCATCAGCCTGCGGGAGTACGTCTCCAAGATTGGCCCGGACGACAGGGAGAAGATTGAACTGATCAACACGATTGCCGAACAGTACATTGACTTCGATGCCATTGATGCCATGCTCTGAAAACGGCGTTGCGGGCGTCAAAAAACGCTTGACCTCACGGACTGTTTGCTATTTATAGAATAGCGTGACAAAAGACTACGCTTCGCTGGTGACGACATGATATTCCTGACCCGAATGGACAAACAGATGTTCTACATCAATCCTGACCATATCGTCTGCATCGAGGAGACGCCCGATACGGTCATTACCCTGTTCAATGACCATCATTTCATCGTCAGGGAACCGGCCAGGGTTATTATCGACAAGATCATCGCTTTTCGCTCTCGCATCATCCGGCGTTCTGGCGGGACGACCGGTAAACGGAGTCGTGCCGCAAAGCGCCAATGTCTCTTTCGCAGCGCGATCCAGAGCCGCGACATCACTCCTGTGGAGCGCACCTTCCAGACCGCGGCACAACCTCACACCCGGGATTTCTGACATATGGACTTAGCAACCATCATAGGTTTGGTAATGGGCTTCGGCGCCGTATTCGGCGGCGCGGTCCTGGAAGGGCTGCACTTATCCGCCCTGATTCAGCCGACCGCGGCCTTGATCGTACTTGGTGGCACCTTCGGCGCCACGTTCGTCTGTTTTCCGCTATCTGCCATCATCAAGGCTTTCAAGGATGTCAAGATAGCCTTCCTGCCGGCCAATGTGGATCACGAATCGGTCGTCAAGGACATCATAAACTACGCCACCAAGGCCCGCCGCAACGGCCTCATCTCCCTGGAGCAGGAGGCCCAAACGGCCAAAGACCCCTTCGTCAAGAAGGGGATATCGCTGGTGGTTGACGGCATCGACCCCCAGAAGCTGCGGGAGACCCTGGAGGCGGACATCACCGCTTTCGAGGATCACAGCAAGCACAGCGTGGAGTTCTACGAGGCGGCCGGCGGTTTCTCCCCCACTATCGGTATCATCGGCGCCGTGCTCGGTCTGATTCATGTCATGAGCAACCTCTCCGACACCTCGAAGCTGGGTGCCGGCATCGCCGTGGCCTTCGTTGCCACCATCTACGGTCTGATGGTGGCCAACATCATCTGTCTCCCCATCGGCACCAAGCTCAAGATTCGTATGAAGGAAGAGGTCCTGCGCCGCGTCATGATTTTGGAGGGACTGATCGCCATCCAGAACGGCGAGAACCCGCACTTCATCGAGCAGAAACTGAAGGCCTTCGCGGGAGGGGAGCACTGATCCGCCATGGCACGGAAGAAAGAACCGGAAAAACACGTCAACCACGAACGCTGGCTGGTCTCCTACGCCGACTTCATCACGCTCCTCTTCGCGGTGTTCGTCACCCTCTACGCCATGTCCCAGAGCGACAAGAAGAAAACCGAAGAGGTCATGCAGTCCATCCAGCAGTCATTCGGAATGGTCCAGGCTGGGGCGCCATCGCCCAAGATGAACATCCTCCCCTCCAGCCAGATGAGCATCACCCCCAGCATCAAGCCGGAAGTCTCGGTCATGCCGGGGAGTCGTGGCGCGCGCGGCATGGTCAAGACCCGCGCCACGGAGAAGGATTTCCGCCAGATCAAATCATCCATCGAAGCCTATCTGGTCAAGCAGGGCGCCCAGAGCAAGGTCAACCTGACCATCACCCGCCGCGGCCTGATTGTCAGCCTGAAGGAAGCCGGTTTCTTCGATTCCGGGCAGGCCCAGATCAAGCCCACTGCCTATGAGCTGATCAACACCATAGCCGAGGTAATGACCCAGTACAGCAACCCGTTGCGCCTGGAAGGGCATACCGACAACGTCCCCATCAACACATCCCAGTTCCCCTCCAACTGGGAACTCTCCACTGCCCGTGCCGTGAACGGCCTCAAGTATCTGATCAGGAACTTTGGCGTTGATCCGGACAAGATATCGGTAGCCGGCTATGCCGAGTTCCGCCCCATGGCCGACAACGCCACGCCTGAGGGACGCGCCAAGAACCGTCGCGTGGACCTGGTCATGCTCTCCAACGAAGGGGAACGGGGCGAACCGGAAAATAGTTCCAACCAACCAAAACCAGAGTAGGACGTATTCTGTCATACCCCTGTGCTATCCTGTCCAAAAAGAGGAACAGGAGGGAGACCGTGGAACCGATCGTGCTGATGGGACTGCTTGTCGTCGTGTATGGTGGGTATGTCTCGTGGATGGACTGCCGGCAGGGAGTCTGGACCGCTCTTCACTGCTGCATGGCGCGCAAGCGTGCCGGGCGGCAGAAGAAGCGTGGCCAGACGACTGCCAGGCACTGGGGAAGGATGTACGTTGCGGGACCTGACGACGCCCGGCTCTGCAGCCGGAGAAAATTTCACGTTCCCTGCTGATGCATGACCCGCAGCGAAGCGAGTGCGGCTCCAGCCGCGGAATTCAAGCCGTATAGGAAACGAGAACAGAGAGGGGCGCCCCGGATGGAGCGCCCCTTGTCATTTTCGTGTATCCCCTTGCTCCATCTACCTCATCATCTCGAAATGCCGGTCATCGCAGGTGTCATCGGTGATGTCGATGAACTTGTTGCAGATGGTGGTGACCATGTTGATCACCCCCTGGTAACCGATCAGCGGAGAGCGGTGCAGGTTGACCCGGTCGAAGATCGGGAAACCGAAGCGGAACAGCGGGATCTTGGCGTCGCGGCTGATGAACTTGCCGTGGGTATCGCCGATGATGGCGTCCACAGGATCGGTCATGACCAGGCTGCGCAGGTGCCACAGGTCCTTGTTCATGTAGATCTTTGCGTCTTTGCCATAGAGCGAGCTGTCCAGCAGGGCCTGGATATCCTTTTCCAGTTTTTTGCTCCCCTTGCTGCAGAGGATGTGGTACGGCTGTGCACCCATTTCTAGCAGGAAGGAGACATAGCCCAGCAGGTAGTCGGGGTCGCCGTAGACGGCGAACTTCTTGTTGTGAATGTACTGGTGGGCATCGGTCATGGCGTCCACCGCCCTGCCCCGCTCGGCCTTCAGCGACTCGGGCACCGGTTTACCGAACAGTTCGGCCAGCTTCATCATGAAGGCGTCGCTCTTCTCGATGCCGAAGGGGGTCGGCAAGGACAGGTGCTCTCCGGCGTAGTTGTCCTTGATCCAGCTAAAGGTCCTGGTCGTGGCGAATTTGCCCAGGGTCATGGTTACCTTGCCGTTGATGGAGTCGGCCGCGTCCTCCAGCTTGGTGCCGCCCGGGTAGAGACGGTAGGTGCCGTCAAGGGGGGAGTCGAACACATCGGAGATGTCGGCAAGCACGGTAGCGGGGATGCCGAACTCCTTCAGGATGCGCTTGTATTCACGGTAGTTGCCGGTGTTGAAGTCACAGCCAGGGATCAGGTTGAGCTTGCCGGTGCAGCGCCCCTCCATCCGTTTTCCCTCGGTCAAGGTCTGGAGCATGGAGAGCAGCATGGAGTCGTAGCCGTGGATATGGGAGCCGTTGAAACTGGGCGTGTTGGCGTAGGCTACGGGGAAGTCCTGGGGAATGAACCCCTTCTGACGGGCATTTTTGATGAAGGCGGTCAGGTCGTCGCCGATGACCTCCGGCATGCAGGAGGTGAAGATCCCGATCATCTTCGGCTTGTACAGCGCATAGGCGTTTTCCAGCGCCTCATGCAGGTTGTTCTGGCCGCCGAACACCGCGCCGTCCTCGGTCATGGCATCGGACACTGCGGGAGCTGGTTCGCGGAAATGCCGGTTCAGGGTGCTGCGGTAGTAGGATGCGCACCCCTGTGATCCATGGACGAACGGCAGGGTTCCCTCGAAGGAATGGGCCACCAGTTCGGCACCCAGGGGCTGGCAGGTGTGGGCCGGGTTGATCACCAGGGCCTGGCGGGCGAAGTTCTTCTCCTTGTACTCCTCGGTGTTGATCCATTCCGCGACCCGCGATTCATCCTCTGGGGTTATTTCGGTAACATATTTGACGGCGGCATCTGCGCTCATGGTTTTCTCCTTTGTACGCCGGGAACCAATCCGTTCCACGGTCGGAAATGTGAAAGGTGAGGGGTGATGGGCGAGGCGTGAGGCGGTAAAAACAGGGAGTTCCCCATGACGCCTCACACGTCACTCCTCACCGGTTTTAAAACGGGCTCTTGACGAATTTCCATGTCGGGCTGTTCACCGCCATATCGATGTCCCGCGCGAAAACTTCAAAGCCTTTATACCCCTCATAGGGGCCGGAGTAGTCCCAGCTGTGCATCTGGCGGAACGGTATCCCCATCTTCTGCAACAGGTATTTTTCCTTGATACCGCTTCCCACCAGATCTGGACGGAGCTTGTGGACGAACTCCTCCAGTTCGTACTCGGACACGTCGTCGTAGATCACCGTTGCCTCGGGCATCTCGGCGCTGGTGCGCTCGTAGTCGTCGCCGTGGGCGAATTCGTAGCCTGAACCGACCACGTCCATGCCCAATTCCTCATAGGCGCTGACTGTGTGGCGGGGGCGCAGGCCGCCCACGTAGAGCATGACCTTCTTACCATCCAGGCGGGGGCGGTATTCGTCGATTACGGCCTGCATCATGGGGTCGTATTTGGCAATGACCTTCTCCACGTTCTCCTTGATGGTGTCGTCGAACAGTGCGGCGATCTTGCGCAGACTCTCCCTGATCTTGCTGGGGCCGAAGAAGTTGATCTCCAGCCAGGGGATACCGTACTTTTCCTCCATAACCTTGCACATGTAGTTCATGGAGCGGTAGCAGTGGATCAGGTTCAGCTTGACCTTGTGGGTGGCGGCGATGTGCTCCAGCTGACCGTCGCCGGTCCAGACAGCCTTGACGTTGAGCCCGATCTCCTCCAGCATCGGCTTGACCGACCAGGCATCGCCGCCGATGTTGTATTCCCCGATCAGGGCGATGTCATAGGGGGTCTCGGGCTCGGCGAATTCGCGGGTACCGATGATGTGGTCGCGGATGGTGTCGTTGGAGATGTGGTGCCCCAGGGACTGGGAGACGCCGCGGAATCCCTCGCAGTTGCAGGGGATGACGGGAAGATCCAGCTCCTTGACCGCCTGGCGGGCAACGTTGTTGATATCATCGCCGATCAGGCCCACCGGGCATTCGGACAGGACCGAGATCCCCTTGGCCAGGGGAAAGAGTTCCTTGGTCTCGCTCAGGAGCTGCATCAGTTTCTTGTCGCCACCGTAGACGATGTCCTTCTCCTGGAAGTCGGAGGTGAACTGCATGGCGAAGTTACTGACGCCGGTGATGCCGGTCATCATGTTGCGCCGGGTACCCCAGGAGTACCAGCCGCATCCCACCGGACCGTGGGAGACATGCACCATGTCGCGGATCGGGCCCCAGACCACACCCTTGGCGCCGGCATAGGCGCAGCCGCGGGCGCTCATCACGCCCGGCACGGTCTTGCGGTTGGACTTGACGCAGGCCGAGCTTGCACCCGGGTCGTTGGGCGCCAGATGGGGGGCACGTTTCTTTCTCCCCTTCTCGGGATAGGCTTCCAGGGCCTTGTCGATCATCTCCTGGGTGGATTCCTTGGTGATCCCTTCTATCTTTCTCGCTGTCGATGACATTGGGTACTCCTTGTGATTGGTGTGTAACCAATTAGTTTTTTGTGCTTATTTCCAGTGGTGCGCGCAGGTCGCTCGCGTTGATAGACGAGGGGCGCGGAGTTGTCGTGTCGTTCCCAGTATCCGCGCCCCATGTTCTTTCCGACAATTGCTTACGCGGCAACCTCTGCCTTGCCAACAATCGACTCGTCTTCCGCTTCCATGATCCCGAACTCCATCATCAGCTCTTCCAGTTCATCCATGGTCAGGGGGGTGGGCACCACCAGCATCTTGTTCTCGGAAATCTTCCTGGCCAGCTCCCGGTACTCGTTGGCCTGGGGATGCTCGGGAGAGTATTCAATGACGGTCATCCGGCGCATCTCGGCCCTCTGGACCTGGTTGTCGCGGGGTACGTAATGAATCATCTGGGTGCCCAGTTTTGCGGCCAGCGCGCTGACCAGTTCGAACTCTTTGTCGGTTTTCCTGGCGTTGCAGATCAGCCCGGCCAGGCGTACCTTGCCGGATGAGGCGTATTTGAGGATACCCTTGGAGATGTTGTTGGCGGCGTACATGGCCATCATCTCGCCGGAACAGACGATGTAGATCTCTTCAGCCTTCCCCTCACGGATCGGCATGGCGAACCCGCCGCAGACGACGTCGCCCAGAACGTCGTAGAACACGAACTCCAGGTCATCGGTATAGGCTCCGTTCTCCTCCAGGAAGTTGATGGCGGTGATGACGCCACGGCCGGCGCAGCCGACACCCGGTTCAGGGCCGCCGGACTCGACGCACTTGACGTCGCCGTAGCCGACCTTGAGAACGTCTTCCAGCTCCAGGTCCTCCACCGTACCTCTCTCCCGCACCAGATCCATAACCGTTGTCTGAGCCTTGGCATGAAGTATCAAACGGGTGGAGTCCGCCTTGGGGTCACAGCCGACGATCATGACCCTCTTGCCGAGTGACGCAAGACCCGCTACCGTGTTCTGGGTCGTTGTCGATTTGCCGATGCCACCTTTTCCGTAAATTGCGATCTGTCTCATGTGAAGCTCCTTTCGCCCACCAATCTGTGGGCCTGTTGGTTGCTGCGGGGCAAAATAAAAAAGGCGCCCCATTCTTCTGAATGGCGGCGCCTTTGCCGATCCCTTCGTTGCTGTTGTCAGTAGTCTTGCATTGCCTGTGCCAAATTGTAACTTACTGTTTTTGTTGTGTCCGGTGCTGGTTGATGTGTGTGAAGCTTGCCTGTGGGCATCGGTTTGCACAATTACTGTGCACAGACACCTCAGCAGACACAGAAACTGTTTGCGGGGATTTCCGCCCCTCTGCCGTCGTACAGTCTGAGCAACTGCTCGTTAGTGAGCGGCCGCCTGGTCCTCTGGGCGACTCTCCTGACCCTTTCCACCAGGCGGGTAGCCTCTGAACGGCTGACGGCGATACCCATGGCGCGGTAGCGGTCGATCAGGCCGCTACTGCCGGAGTGCTTGCCGACGACGATGCTGCGGCTCAACCCCACCTCTGCCGGGTCGAATCCCTCGTAGTTTGACGGATTTTTAAGCACCCCGTCGGTGTGCAGGCCTGACTCGTGGGCAAAGACCGACTCCCCCACTACTGCCTTCCAGGGGGGCAGGGGGCGGCGGGAGGCCCGGGAAACGAAGAGCGACAGCTCGCGGAAACGATGGCTGGCAATACCGGTATCCATAGCGCAGGCGTGCCTGAGACCCATGACCACCTCCTCAAGGGCGGCATTGCCGGCCCGCTCTCCCAAGCCGTTCACGGTGGTATTGGCAAAGGTGGCGCCGGCGCGGATACCGGCGATGGTGTTGGCGGTGGCCATGCCGAAGTCGTTGTGGGTATGCACCTCGATGGCCAGTTCCGGCACCGCCTCACGCAGGGCGCGTATCCTGTCGTACATGCCGAAGGGGTCGAGGATCCCCAGGGTGTCGCAGAAGCGGAAACGGTCTCCCCCCATCTGCAGTGTTATGCGCATCAACTCCACCAGAAAGGCATGGTCGGCGCGGCTGGCGTCCTCGCCCCCCACCGATACGTACAAGCCGTGCTGCTTGGCAAAGCCCAGCGCTGTTTTGAGCTGTTCCCGTACCCAGGAGCGGCTCTTGCGGATCTTGTTGCGAATCATGATGTCCGATACCGGCAGCGAGATATCCACCGCCGATATGCCGCAGTCGATGCTGGCCTGGATATCGGGGACCAGCGCCCGGTTCCAGGCGATCAGGCGGGCATTGAGCCCCAGGTCAACCAGTGCCCTGATCCCTTCGCGTTCTTCCCTTCCCATGGCCGGAATGCCGCATTCCAGTTCCTGGACACCGATGGAATCCAGCATGCGTGCTATGGCGATCTTGTCCCGTTTGCTGAAGACCACGCCGGCGGTCTGTTCTCCGTCCCTCAGGGTGGTGTCGTCGATAATGATATTCGTGCTGCCTGCCTGTTCTCTCATGGGCTCCCCCTGAATAAAGCAAAGCGCCTCCATACATGGAATGGCGGCGCCGTTGCCGGATGCAAAACCTGCCCATGCCATGCACGGGGCGTACCACTCTGACGCAACCGCTGCGCCGCCGCAGGGGAGGGGAATGACCGTGCGGCGGCGCGAATGCGTTGTGTCTTCGAATCATGGGCTGTCAAGTGGCCGGCATCCGGAAAATTAAAAACGTGGCGTTTCCATGTCACCGGTTGCAGTCGTGAACCGGTGTAATGCCCCGTTTTCTACCGTTTTTGACCGGAGGACGTCGCCGAGATCTGACAGGACGTTCAACTTTTTTTGTCGAGGTGCGCTTACCGCTTGAATGTGCGGCAAAAAGGTTTTATCACTACGCCAATGATATTACGGCACTTCGCCATCAAAAGGAGAGATTGACTATGCTGAAGTCATGGTTTTACGGCCAGAGTCTGGCAACAAAAATGTTCATTACGATCTCCATTGTCATGCTGTGCGCCGTCAGCCTGGGAGCCCTGTCTCTGTACCAGCTGTGGTGCAGCGAAAATTTCCTGCAGGAGCTCGCGCGCCAGCACCAGATCGCACCGGAGCGGATCGCCGAAGGCACCCGGATGTTTGAGCTGTTCCGCAACCTGTCCATCGGCATACTGCTGGCAGGCATCGTGCTCTGCTCCTGGCTGGCCCATTTCACCGTCAGGACCGTTGTCTGCAAGTCGCTCTGGTATGCACTGATTGCGCTGGAGAAAATCGCCCAAGGGGATTTGACCCAGAACATCAACGTGAAGAGCAACGAAGAGATCGGCAAGCTGTTCTGTGCCATGAAAACGATCATCGACAAACTGCGCGCCGTTTCAGGAGACATCAACAATCTGACCCATACGTTGGCGGACAACTCGCGGGAACTGCTTGCTACCACCCAGGAGATGAACCACAACGCCCACGCCCAGGCTGCCCAGACGGATCAGGTTGCCAACGCGTCACTGGAGATGTCCCAAACGCTTCAGGACATAGCCGGAAGCGCCGAACAGGCCGCCAATGCCGCCAGGGAAACCAATACGGCTGCCAACAACGGCATGGAGGCGGTTGCCGGAGTTGTGGCCGAGATGAACAAAATCGTCAAATCCGTCCAGGATTCTTCGGAAACCATTGAAAAACTGGGCGAGTCCAGTGCACAGATCGGCAATATCGTTGCCACCATCGAGGATGTGGCCGATCAGACCAATCTGTTGGCCTTGAACGCCGCCATTGAGGCGGCCCGGGCCGGCGAACATGGCCGCGGTTTCGCGGTGGTGGCGGACGAGGTTCGGGCCCTGGCGGAGCGAACTGCCAAGGCGACCCAGGAAATCGGCAGGATGATCAAAGCCATACAGGTGGACACGGAATATGCAGTAACAAGTATGTCGACCAGCAGAAAAGAGGCTGACGGCGGATTGGTAAAGGCGGGAGAGGCAAGTCAGGCTCTGGAGTACATCGTAACCGCATCCAACAACAGCATGGACATGGTCAGCAGGATTGCCACGGCAACCGAACAGCAGTCGGCGGTCACGTCGGAAGTGTCCATGAATGTGGAAAAGATCGCCAACGGAACCAAATCCACCGAAGAGTCGGCTGAGCAGATCGAGGAATCGGCGCGGCTGCTGTCAAAGCTGTCCGGCGATCTGGAACGGACGGCGGCCTGGTTCAAGGTCGCATGAGTTGAGGAGCCCGCCTCTCTCCGGCAACTGGTTTGCCCGGAGAGAGGCGGCGTCCCCGGTCCCTGGGGAGCGGATCAATTCATGACGTCTGAAGGGAGGGCTTGCTTCAGCCGCTGCTCCCCAGGGTTGCCAATGCATACAGATATTCCGGCCGGTAGGCCGGTTCCGCGCCGCGGCACATGAGTCGTGTTTCTCCCCGTCTGCTAAATCCCCTTTTTTGCAAGAGTTCCTGGCACGTTCCGTTGGAAAGCGGCGTGTCGCAGATTATTTTCGTCCCGGCTGACGCAAGCGTCAGAGCCAACGCAAACAGTCGCCCGGCGCGATTGCAGTCCGCGGCGGCCCAGGGGCCGAGCTGGATGGCTGCGCCGGTAGATTGCAGGATGGCGGATGCTCCCGGTTCCGCTATCGCCAGGCCACGTCCCGTTACCCACTCCAGAAGACGATCCCGGCGGTCACCCCAGCAGAGAGCGTCAAGGGAACGGTCGAAAGAGGCTGTGCCGCGTTTTTCAACGGCATCGGGGAGTCCATGCGCCTCACCTGTCCATCGAATGATCCGGTCTATTGTCGCAAAACCATGCTTTTCGTACAGCGGCCTGCCCATTTCGGAAGCGGTCAGCCAGATGGTTTCCGCACCCGCGGCTTGAAGAGCCTCCACGCCCCGCAGAAGCAGTTCCTCGCCGATTCCCTTTCCACGGAGGTCCGGTCTGACGATCAGGTTTCCGATCCACCCGCTGCGGTCATGCTTCAGGGAGGTCACGAAACCGGCTCCATTGCCGGTTTCGTCCCTAACGCAGAAGCACCCTGCGGGAAAGCTGGACAACAGAAAGTCCAGTTCTCCCTGCCCGGTCACCCACTGCTCGGCAGCGGCCAGAGCCAGGAATTGCGCTATTTCATGCCGCTGAAACGATCCGATTATCATGCCCCTGAAAACATCCATGAAAGGGAGGCCCCTACGCTGGCGGTGCCATGCATGCCGGTTGTCCGATCGTCATATCACTGCCGATCAGGCCGATGGCGTCGGCGCGGCACTGCTTGCAGTGGCTGAACTGTCCGATGATTCCTTCGTTTGCCTTGCGCACCTGGGCCAGATGCTCCTCTGAGGGACGCTGGATATGGGCCAGGTCGGCCTGGGGAATCAGGGGCATGATGTTCATCACGAAGGCTCCCAACTCCTTGACCCTGGCGGCGATCAGCGGGATCTGATCCTCGTTGATCCCCGGGATGAGAACCGTGTTGACCTTGATGGTCATGCCCAGTCGAGCTGCCCTCTTGAGTCCTTCAAACTGGTTGGCGATCAGGATGGCCGCCCCTTCAACACCGCTGTAGCTTCTGCCGTGGTAGATGACATGACGATAGATCCATGCGCCCACCCCGGCATCGATGGCGTTGATGGTAACGGTCAGGCTGTGCAGACCCAATTCATGGAGGCGGTCGATGGACTCGGGCAGCAGCAGGCCGTTGGTGCTCATGCAGAGCATCAGGTGGGGAAACTCCCTCTTGACCAGTTCGAAGGTCTCGAAGGTTTCCTCGTTGGCCAGGGGGTCGCCCGGTCCGGCAATGCCGATAACCTTGATGATTGGCCCCACCACCGGGCTGGCCATGACCTCGCGCACCTTCACCAGCGCCTCCGACGGCGTGAGCAGGCGGCTGGTGACGCCGGGCCTGGATTCATTGGCGCAGTCGTGCCTGCGGGTACAGTAGCCGCACTTGATGTTGCAGCCCGGCGCCACTGCCAGGTGCATCCGACCGTTTTTGTGATGGTTTCCGCCAAAGCAGGGGTGCCCCTGGATTTTTCTCTTCATGTCGCATGCTTGTGTCATGGTGTTGCTCCTTTCAAAAAAAAGAGCCCGCGGGGTGATCCCCGCGGGCTCCGTTGCCCTGGCGAATACTCTATGTGCCCATGCCGTTTGCGATGGGTCATGATCTGAATTTTTCTTAGCATAGAGCAGGCCAATTCCGGCATTGTTTTCCAAACAGCGTAAAAACGCCTAAAACATGAGCCACATGGTCCGCTAAACGTGATGCCGGGATTACGGGAAGGCGTAGCGCTGTATTGTGTCGTGCCTGTATTTTGGGCAGGATTAGCCTGGCACGCATGTTTCCCGGGCTGCGGGCAAGAGCGGCGGCGCTGAAAACAGGTCAGATACCGTCGGATTGGTTTTTGCAAGATGCATCTGCCACAGCAACACATTCCACGGCCCGCTGTCCCAGCCACCAAGGAACCCGTCATGTTTCGCCAGTATGATCTGAACGACATCCACGAAAGAGCCCGGGCCGCCTTTATCGGCATGGCAATCGGCGACGCACTGGGCGCCACGGTGGAGTTCATGACCGCCCCTGAAATCCAGGCCAGCTACGGGGTTTTCAGGGATATCACTGGTGGCGGATGGTTGCGCCTCAGGCCGGGGCAGATTACCGACGACACGGAGATGGCCCTCTGTATCGCCCGGGCAATTGTGCAGTCCCAGGGATGGTCGCTGGAGCGGATTGCGGCCAATTTCGCCGCCTGGCTGAAGTCGCGTCCGGTGGACTGCGGCGATACCTGTCGCAAGGGGATCCGCGCCTTCATGCTGAACGGCACCCTGGAAGCGCCGCCGAACCAGTGGGACGCAGGCAACGGTGCCGCAATGCGTCTTCTGCCGGTGGCGCTCTTCTCGCTGCCGGATGGGACTCTACTCAGCAGATACATGCTCGAGCAGGCCCACCTTACCCACAACAACCCGGTCTCCGACGCGGCCTGCCTCTGCCTCGGGCGCATGCTGCACCAAGCCCTGTGCGGCCAGTCCAAGATGCAACTGCGTCGGGAAGCGGACGGCCTGGTGGCCCGCTTTCCCTGCTTCTCGTTCCAGCCGTACCACGGCCTGGCCAGCGCCTATGTGGCTGACACCATGCAGACGGTCTTTCACTGGTTCTTCAGGGGGAGGACGTTCGAGGAGTGCTTGGTGGGGACCGTCAACCAGGGGGGGGATGCCGACACCACCGGCGCCATCTGCGGTATGCTGGCCGGCGCATACTACGGCATGGAGAGCATACCCCGGCGCTGGATCAGGAAGATGGACAGAAGGGTGATCAGCGAGATCGAGGAGTTGACCCGCCAGCTGGTGGTGGCCAGTCCAGTGGGGAGATGCTGGTGAGAGGGTGTGGGTAAAATGGGGTGAAGAGGCTTTCCCTGCCCGGCGGCTCATCGGTGGGAGAGGGGGGCATGCGGAATTCAGCACATTCCGGAAATCCGGCCAACAACCTCCAGCACCTCTTTCACCGTGAACGGCTTGGGGATGAAATCCAGGGCGCCCGCCATGATGGCCGGTTTTTCGATCTTTCCTCTGCAGCTGGCGCTGCACATGATCAGCTTGGCATCCCGGTCCAGATCGACGATCTCCCTGATGGCCTCTATGCCGTTTTTGCCGGGCATGATATGGTCCATGATGGTGATTTCCGGGCGGTGCTGGCGGTACTTCTCAACCGCTTCGTCACCCTGACCTGCCTCGGCAACCACCGTGTAGCCGTCATACTCCAGAATCGTGCGCAGGATATTGCGGATGATCGGCTCGTCATCGACGAGCATGACTGTTTGGCACATGGCGTATCGTGGATCCGTAACCCGATCGGGATACAGATGCTCTCCTCTCGGCAGATGAGACGTGCGCAAGGATAGCCGACAGCCGGTTACGGATTGGATACGGATTGGATACGGATTGCGGAAAAGTCTTCAGGGGTGAAAAAGAGCTCATCCGGGAGGCGGGGGTATGAGCGGAGAGCGCCGGATCAGGGTATGGCCTGGCCATGGCGCACTCCGGGACCTGGTTCAGAGGAATGCCTGTCTGTAGAGTGCCACGGTTTCCCGTGAGGGGGAGAGCCCGTGCAGGGCCAGAGCATCGCCGCAGTTCCGGAACATGGTCAGCAGTTCCCCCCGCAGGCCTGCCGACAGGTAGCATGACATCAGGTTGCGGTACAACTCCTCTGCCAGGTCATCAACCTCCACTCCCCTCAGATAGCACTCCATGGCCCGATCCAGGTCCCCCCTGTCGCGCCACAGGTTCCCCTGGGCGAGGATTGCATTCCTGAACCTCCCCTGAAGCCGGTTTCGCAGGGCAATGATGCAGGGGGTGTCACTTACTTGATCGAGGAAGTGGCCACGATACAGGGCAAGAGCCTTCTCGGTCAGGCGGATGGCTTCCGCCTCATCGGCGGCATCCTTTTTCACCCGGGCCTTGGCCAGCAGTTCTTCAAAGGCAAGGACATCCGTCCAAACCTGGTAACGGTCCAGAATGAGCCTCCCCTCGCGCATCAGTACCGCCTTCTCGTTTCCCAGCAGGTCACGCAAGCGGTGCAGGGTGCTTTTCAGCGATTTTCGGGCCGTGTCTCCCTCTGCTTCGGGCCAGAGAAGGTCGGCAATCTGCCCTTCATGTGACTCCTTGCCTTCCAGTGCAAGCAGGACCTTGAGCATTTCCAGTGGCTTCTTCTGCACTTTGCCGCTGAACAGTACCGGATTGCCATTGGCGTGCAGTTCGAAACGCCCCAGGGTATACACCTTCACCGGCCAGGGCCATTCCTCCATGTCAAGGGGCGGAGTTCGCGGAACGAGGCCACGACGTCGGATCAGGGCACTGACATACCCGGCTTCTATCCCCTCCCGCAGGGCTCTCATGCAGAGCCGGACCATGGTGTCCGGCTGCCACCAGTACATGTTGACTATGCCATGGCTTCTTCCCAGGGCCAGAGCCGCTCGCAAACAGGCGATCCCCTCCCCTGCCCGTCCCTGCTCCAGATTGAGGTCCGCCTCCAGCAGCAGGCACATGAACTCCACCACATGGCTGCGCAGCCGTTCCCCGAACTGGCGTGCCAGGGCCACATGCCCCTGGGCAGCCTTCCCGTCCCCTCGCCGACAGTACAGTTCGGCAAGGGCGATGTGGGCGATGGCGTGGGAGGGAAGGTTATCAACGCTTTCCATGAAGGGGGAGGTTATGGCCAGGTTGTGGAAGGCCCCCTCCAGATCGCCCTCCAGTCTCGCCCGCCAGGCGAGGCAAAAGTAGTAGTAGGCCTGGTCCAACTCTCCGGCCCGGTCAAGGTTGTCCCGCATCCTGGCCAGCAGCGTGTCCACGGTATCCAGGTCGCCGTCACTCAGGGCCGCGGCGAGCCCATGTCCCATGACGTGCAGGTACAAGGCGCGGATACCCGTCTCTTCGGCCAGCTGGAGCGCCTCGAAGACTCGCTGGCGACAGGCGCCGAAGGAAGCGGTGAAGAAGTCCACCAGGGCCTGGGTGGTCTTGATGGTAAAGCTGGTCAGGTCGGATACGCTGGCGGCTTGCGAGATAAGATCGAGCCTGTCGGCGATGAGGCTGGCCCTCTGTATCTCACCGCACCAGAGGTTGAAAACCGCCAGATACACGCCGGTTTTTAGCCGTGCGTCGGAATCGAGACAATGCTCTTGCCAGAAGTGTCCGTAGCTTTGCTCTTCCAGTTCCCTGATGCGGAGATGGTCGGGCTGCTGGAAAGACATGGCATTGAACATGCTGGTAATGACCCGCGCCTCGATCTCCGGGGAAGGAAAGACGTGATACTGGCGCATGTACGACTCCATCTCCGGTATCCACTCATGATAGATGGAATCGGAGTAGAGCGTGGCATTGGCGCCGGCCGCCCAGGAGAGACACATGCCGACCCTGTCGTCGTGCTGCTGGAAAATCTGGTAGGCGCGCTTGAAATCGGTGAAAGCGGAAAGGGGTGCTTCGGGTAGACGACAGGCTCCCTGCCAGAAGGGGAGGTAGGGATGCCTCTGTGCCAGTTCTTCGGGCAGACGCTCCAGCCATTGCTGCACGGTCTTGCCGCGTCCCTGGGCCAGATAGGCCGGGGCGATGCGAATGATCAGCCGCGCAGCATCCTGCCAGCTTGCGGCTGCCATAAACAGCTCCGTGGCCTCTTCCTGGCGCTCCGACTCCTCCAGGGCGATTGCCGCGGTGTGCCGGATGCCGCGCATCTCGTCAGGAGAAAAGAACTGGCAGGCGCGCTCCAGCAGGAACTCACGGAACAGGGGGTGGTAACGGTACATCGAGCCCCCCTCGTAGCGCCGCTCGGTGAAGCAGTTCTTTTCATACAGCCAGGAGAGGATGCGCCCGGCATCGTGCTGCTGCGTGAGCCTTTGCGCGGGGAACGGCGCGACCTCGGAGAAGACGGCTGTTTTGAGCAGGAAAATCTGCGTTGCCTCATCCATGCCGGCGAACAGTTCAGCGGCGAAATAGTCGAACACCTCTTGCACCGGCTGCATTTCAGGCACGGCGTCGGATATGTTGGCATATCCCCCTTCGAGGACAAGCACCAGTCCAGCCACCCAGCCCTGAATCCTCTCGTGCAGTCGCCGTGCATCCTCCCGGTCGACGTGATCTGCCCTTCGCGCGCGGATTATCGCCTCCGTCTCCGCGGGTGTCAGACGGAGGGCGCTCCAGCTGATTGTGTTCAGCATGCTGCGGGATCGAAGGTGGATCAGGGAGGAAGGGACCGCGTTGCGGCTGATGACAACGACATGGATTCCATCGGGGATCTCATAGAGGCCGTTTCGCAGAATCCGGTGAAACAGGGAGTCATCGGCCACTTCGTGGCAGTCGTCAAAAACCAGTACACAGGAGGAGGGAAGCGCGGCAAACAGTCTCTCGAAATAGCGTTTAGCGAAGAGTTCCAGTTCAGGATGCTGGCCGGGTGTCAACAGGGGAAGGGAGGGCGCCTCTGTGGAAAAACCGGCATTTTCCAGGGCCATGCCAAGGTAATAGAAGAGTGTGGCAACGTCCTGATCGCCCCTGTCCACCTGGTACCAGAGACAGGGAAGGGCGCGGGAATCAATGTAGCTTGCCACAAGGCTGGACTTTCCCGAACCTCCGGGGCCGTGCACCCAGACAACCTGCCTTTTCAGGGCACCGTCCAGCAGGCGGAACAGCCGTTCGCGCGGCACGATATCCGTCAGCAGCGGTCGGTTGATTTTGTTGATTCTTAAATTCATGTCGGCTCGGAGAGATGCGTCCCGTCGCAAAACCGCTGCAGGCAGCTGAGGGAGGGGGCAGGGAGGCGACTCCCCTTTTTGCCCAGCCAGCGAACGGCAAAGCCGCGGCTCGATGGTCCGGAGCCGGCGAATGCCCGGGGGCTGGCCAGTGTGTCATTCCATGTCACCTCTTGGGCGCGCCCGACAACATTTATTCAATAATCCGTTTTCGTCAAGTTTTTTTGATGATTCCCTCCGCTTCTCCCCAGCCAGGCGTGCTGCGCGGATTATTTCGCGCTTTTCAGGATGCTGTCCGCTACCTGACGCAGGGTTTTGCGCTTGTCCATGGCCATCTTCTGCAGGGTGCGATAGGCGTCGGCCTCGCTCAACCGCTCCGTCTCCATCAGCATCCCCTTTGCCCTCTCAATAATCTTCCTGTTCTCGATAACTTCCCGCAGATCGTCGATCTTCTCCTTCAGGCCATCAACCTCATCCGCATGGGCCATGGCGATCTCGATGGCCGGAAGCAGGTCCTGTTCGCGCAAAGGCTTGGTTAAAAAAGCGGCAATTCCGCTTTCCGCTGCCCGTTTCGCCGTCCGTACGTCGTAACAGTTGGTCAGAAGCAGGATCGGAATCTTGAGCTTCTTTCTGATCTCCGTTGCGGCGCTAATGCCGTCCAGTTTCGGCATGGCAACATCCAGGATCGCCATATCGGGAAAACCGGCCAGTGCCATTTCCACGGCGCTTTTGCCGTCCCCGCACTCCAGAACCTCATCGAATCCCGCATCCAGCAGCATTGCCTTCAGGCTCATCCGGACCACCGGTTCATCATCGCAAATCAGTATGCTTCTCATATCGTTTCCCTCCCGGATGCAGTCTGAGATCACGATGAGTGCATCGAACATGCCAGCACCCTGCTCGGCGTCCGATGACGGAGCGTGGAAAAACGGGCAGCGGCACTGCTTCCCGGCCGGCTTTTTTCGTTGACGCTCCCGCGGTGAGGGACTACAAATGACGGCATGGATTTTGTCAAACACTTAAACCAGCCCCAGAAAAGCGCGGTGCTGCATGGAGAAGGACCGCTGCTGATCCTGGCCGGCGCCGGCTCGGGCAAGACCCGCGTCATCACCCACCGTATCGCGCACCTGATCCACAATCATGGGGTGCGTCCCTGGAATATCCTGGCGGTGACCTTCACCAACAAGGCAGCCAGGGAGATGTCCGAACGGGTCAGCAGGCTGCTGGGGGGAGGCGATGCGCCGCTGATCGCCACATTCCATGCCGCCTGCGGCCGGATCCTGCGCCGCGAGATCCACCACCTGGGCTTCGACTCCAGCTTTGCCATCTACGACGAGCGTGATTGCGAACGGCTACTGAAGGATCTGCTGAAGGATATGGACCTGGACGATAAGAAGTTTTCGCCCAGGATCGTTGCAGCCCGTATCGATGACTACAAGAACCGCGGCCTGTTTCCCCATGACCTGGATCCCGTGGCAACCGGTGACATCTTCAACGCCAAGGTTGTCCAGATCTATGCTGCCTACCAGGAACGGCTGAGAAAATGCAACGCACTTGATTTCGGCGACATGCTGATCCAGACCGTGCGCCTGCTGGAACAGTTTCCCGAGGTGCGTCAACGCTGCCAGGAACGTTTCCAGTGGATCATGGTGGACGAATACCAGGACACCAACCCGGTTCAGTACCGGCTGATCCGGCTTCTGGCCGGAGAACGTAGGAATCTTTGCGTGGTGGGTGACGACGACCAGTCGATCTACTCCTGGCGCGGGGCGGATATTCGCAACATACTGGAATTCGAGAAGGACTTCCCGGACGTGGCGGTCGTGCGGCTGGAGCAGAACTACCGCTCCACCACCACCATCCTCAAGGCGGCCGGCGCGGTGGTCAGCCGAAATATCGGCCGTCGGGGCAAGACCCTCTGGACCGAGAATCCGGAGGGAGAGAAGATCCGCTACCACCGGGTAGAATCGGACCGGGAGGAGGCGCGCCTCGTGGCCCGAGAAATCGTCAGCCTGCGCTCACGCGGTATCCCGCTGGAGGAGATGGCGGTCTTCTACCGCACCAATGCCCAGTCCCGCCTGGTGGAGGAGGCGCTGGTTTCCGAAGCGCTTCCCTACCATATCGTGGGGGGCGTACGTTTCTATGCCCGCATGGAGGTCAAGGACATCCTGGCCTATCTGCGGATACTGGACAACCCGGCCGACGAGATTTCGCTGAAACGGATCATCAACGTGCCGAGCCGGGGCATTGGCGGGGCAACCATCGACCGCATCTCCCAGCGGGTAGCCTCAAGCGGCGCCAGCTTTTACGCTGCCATGGCCGAGTGTGCCGGGAGCGGGCTGCTGGGTTCCGGGCCGCGTGCCAGGGTCGCGTCGTTTGTCGACATGATGGAACGTTTCAGGGAGATGGTTGCCCTGCGCGGTTTGCCTGAACTGTGTCAGACTGTCATGGAGGAGAGCGGCTATCTGGCTCGCCTGCGGGAGAGTCGCGACCAGGAGGACAGCGAGCGACTTGAGAACCTGGAACAGCTGCTGGCGGCAATGGAGGAGTTCTGTGAGAAGGAGCCCCAGGCCGGCCTGTCGGCGTTCCTGGAGCAGGTCTCGCTGGTTTCGGACCTGGAGCAGGGGGGGCAGGGCAAGCCATCGGTGACCCTGATGACCCTGCATGCCGCCAAGGGTCTTGAGTTCAGGGCGGTTTTCATGATCGGTATGGAGGAGCGCCTCTTTCCCCATGTGCGTGCCCTGGATGACCTGGACGGAATGGAAGAGGAGCGTCGCCTCTGTTACGTCGGCATGACCCGCGCTCGCGAGCGACTCTACCTGCTCAATACCCGCCGAAGGTACCTGTTCGGACAGGAACAGTGCAATCCGCCGTCACGCTTCCTGAAGGATATTCCGGCCGGATTGCTGGATGACGGGGGAGAACCGAGCCAGCCCGGTCTTGGGTTCCGCTCGGCGGCGGAACAGGCCGGCAGAAATGGGCAAGAGCCCTCTACGGGCATTATCGCCATGGGCCACTCCGGTCGTCGGGAGAAGACTGTTGCCCGGCATGACGGCGGACACAATCTGGCACAGGTCGTTTCAGCATGCGATGAAATCGAAGTCATTCCCGAGCCGCCCGAAGAGCACGACGGCGTCTTTATCGGCATGAAGGTCCGGCATGGCACGTTCGGGCAGGGTACGATCCGCAAACTCGAGGGAAGCGGCGAAAGCCAGAAGGTCATTGTCTGGTTCAATTCGGTTGGCCCCAAGAAGCTCATGCTGCGCTTCGCGGGCCTGGAGCGGGCCTGACAACGCACTACGGGGGGAACCATGGATATTCTGGACGCAACGGTTGCCGATGCTGCCGAGATCATTGAACTGCAGAAACTGGCCTTTCTCTCCGAGGCGCTCATCTATGACGATTACGCGATTCCGCCCCTGACCCAGACTGTTGATGATTTATTGCCTGATTTCGAGCGCACGACCATCCTCAAGGCGGTGAGTGGGGGTAAGATCATCGGTTCGGTGAAGGGCTGCATGAAAGAGGGTATTTGCCTGATTGGACGGCTGATGGTGCATCCAGATTTCCGCAGGCAGGGAATTGGAGCCAGGTTGATGGGAGCCATTGAGGCCAGATTCGACACGACGCAGGCATGGGAACTCTTTACCGGCGAACTGAGTCTGGGCAACATGCGTCTGTATGAGCGGCTTGGTTATGTTGTCACGCGCACGGAGTCGTTCGATGGAAGCAGCTTCGCGGTTGTCATTATGAGCAAGGCACGCCAGCAGTGACACCAAAATGAAGTTACGGTTCTGCGCCACCTACCTGTTCCCAACGTTTCCCTGCATACGCATCAGTTTGACGCAACTCAACAAAAAAAGGCGTCGCCATTCTGGCGACGCCTTTTTTTGTTGAGTGTTGGGAAGCCTTTACTCTACAGATAGTCCAGCAGGGAGAGATTGAGAATCTTTGCCGTTGCCGAAAGGGAAGCCTTGTAGGCCGTTTCCTGCAGGCTGAGTTCCACCGCCAGTTTGGTCGTATCGGCAAGTTGGGTGTCGCTGATGATGTTTTCCAAGGTAGTCTTGGTGATTTTCAGCATGTTTGCAGCGCCATCCAGTCGGGTGATCCGGGACGCCACTTCGGTCTGCTGGTTGGTGATCTGGTTAAAGCCGGTGTCCAGGTCTGCGGTAAGGGACTGGATGGAGGCTACGTCATTATTGGTGACGGCGGTGATCAACTGGTCCATGGTATCGAGGATATTGACCCCAGTGCTGGATGTTAGTACCTGGTCGCCGGTGATGTTCAACTCCTCGGTTGCCGCGCTGTCGATTCTGATGGAATTGACGATGGAGTCACCGTTATAGCCGATACTCCCGACGGTACGGTCAAAGGGTTTTGTCGCTGTCTGTGAACCCGAGAATAGATACTGGTCGAGATATTTTGTATTGCCGAAATCGGCGAGTTGTTCGCGCAGCGCTGTCAGTTGGGCAACCACGCTCTCCCGTGCTGTCTGGTCGCTCGTGCCGCTGCCGATGGTCGACATCAGCGACTTGGCGGTCGTCAGGGTATCGGAGATTCCCTGCAGCGCCGTGCTGGTCATGCTCAACCAGGTGTTTGTCTTGGATATATTGCTGCCGTACTGTTCCACCGCCTGCAGGCGATCGTTGGTCGACAGGAGCAGGCTGGTTGCGATCGGGTCATCACTGGGGCGATTGACATTCAGTTCTGAGGCGATCTTTTCCGTGAGCGTGTCAAGCTTTGAACGGCCCTGCTGGATATTATACAGAGCATTGAAAGCAGTAGCGTTAGCGGTGATTCTCATGAGTTAACTCCTTATTCCATGCGCAGTGACAGGGTCATGCAGACGGGTCTCATGTTCCCTGATTGCGTAATCGTTTAAAATCAGTAGCATGTCACACCATGGCAAGAAGCGTATCCATCATTTCAGTAACCGTTGTGATCAGCTTTGCGGAAGCCTGATACGATCGCTGATACATGACCAGGTTTGTCAGTTCTTCGTCCAGCGAGACACCTGATTTGGAATCGCGCAGCGTATTGAGTTGCTTCAGATATGCCTCGTCTTGCTCCACAACGGTCTCGGCCTGGTCAACGTCGAGGCCGATCTGGGAGACCAGCGTGTTATAAGATATGCTGAAACCTGACTGAAGGTCGGCAATCAGCAGGGCATTGCCGTTGCCGCCCGGTGCTGCTGCGGATGATCCGGCTGCTGCGATGTTGTTAGGATCGGTGATGCTCACGCTGAACGTTGCGGCTGATGTGCCGGAGAAAAAGTCAGCGCCAGGATCGCCGTTGATATCAAATCCCGCCTGATGCTGGGTGTTGACGTCGGTAATGATGGTCGATGCCAAGTCATCCAGCTGGTCGATATAGTCGGGGATGATTACGTCCCGCAACTGCAGGGTTGCCCAGAGTGTGCCGCCGTCCTGGGCGGTATAGAGGGTGCTGTCCACCGTTTTGGTGGCTCCGCTCACGGAATCTATCGTTACGGTTCGAGCCGGTGAGGTACCGCCGACAGTCAGCGAACCTGCCTGATTGCCCTGCACGAGGTAGTAGGTGGCTGGTGTCGAGTCCTGCACATAGACGTCCGTCGTTCCGTCGGCGTTTTCCGTATACTTGATTCCCATCTGCTCCGCCAACTGCTTTACCAGAAGATCTCGCTGATCCCGCATCTCATTGGCATTTCCGCTGACAAGCTCGGTCTGTTTTATCTGGGCGTTCAACGTAGCAATGTTGGTCAGTTTGTTGTTGATGTCCGCGGTCAGCGCGGTCAGGGAGGAGTCCTGGGCCTTGATGGTGTCGGTGAGCGTGGTGCTGACGGAATTGAAACTTTCGACCAGAACCTGGGCTTGGCTCAACAGTACCTGGCGTTCCGTGGTCCCTGATGCGTTGGTTGAGAGATCCTCCCAGGCCTGAAAATAATTTGTAATGGCCGAGCCTATTCCGTCGTTGGTAAGCTCGTTGAACGATGGCTCTATCTGTTGCAGCACCTCGGAGCAGAGCGTATCATACCCGCTGGCGGAGTTGGCGGTTACCAGCTGCTGCTGTAAAAGACTGTCGTAATAGCGTTCCACCGTGGAGATCTTGACCCCCGTGCCCAGAGGAAAACCATTGTGCGTGGTAGGTGGCGACGTCTCTAGTATGACTCTCTGACGGGAGTATCCCTCTGTGTTGACATTCGCTATGTTCTCGCCGGTTACCTCGGTTGCAACCTGGTAGATGATCAGTCCCCGTTTTCCGATTTCCATTGCCGAGGAAAGTCCCATGTCATGCCTCCCTGTTGATCATAACCGCACCGGTAGTGCTCTTCTTGTATCCGCCGGTGGCGCCGTACACGTTGGACTGGTTGATGATTCGCGTTACAAGATTGAGCGAGGTTGCGATCGTAGACGAGAATCGCTCTGCTATGCCGTGGTTCGTTGTGGCGACTTGGCGAATCTTTTCGGCAGTGCTCTTTAGTCTCGCCTGCCAGATGAGCGGTTCGGTAAGTCCCTTTTTTGACAGGTGCTCGGCAACAACACCGAATGGCGAATCTGGAGCCAAATCCTCCCCCGTGGCCATGTCTGCGATTGCCTGCTGCATGACCTGGGCATTTTCAGAAATCTTTTTGAGCAGCGCTTCTTTTGCCTGATTTGTTTGCGTCATCGCGGCTATGTTCACAGCACTCAGTTCGGTGGTTTCCCGTCCGAGTAATTCCAGCAGTTCGTCCAGAAGAGCCGCTTGGGCTGTTACCGCTGTCATCATTTTTTTCAGTACCATAAAATCAATCTCCAGCGACTCCATTCTCTATTCCTGCCGATCTATTCCGGGGGGTACCCTTTGGCTCTCCTGCTGAATGATCTCTTTTTCTATGTATTTCGCCAGTCCAAATCCGCCTCGTTTGACAGCGGCTGCCACATATTCCTGATCGAGCAGGGAACGGAAGACGTCTTCTCCGTGACCACCACCGGTGAGTTTGTCCTGCCCCACCGTATCGTGCATGGCCTTTAGCATCATGCCGATAAAGACACCCTCGAAATCCTGGGAAATCTTCTTTGCTTGCTGCCTCTGTCTGTCGCTGAGACCGGTCGCGGCCGCTGCCTGGCGTTGCAACTGCCGGGCTTTTTCCGCGGCATTGTCTCCTGTTATGGGGAGGTTGACTGAATTTATGATGTCCATGAGTAGTTCTTCTTATCGCCTGATTGAACGTTTTCTTGAGTGATAATGGACCAGTTAGATAATTACCAGTTCGGCCTGAAGCGCACCGGCAGCCTTGATTGCCTGGAGAATGCCTATCAAGTCGCGGGGAGTTACCCCCAGAGTGTTAAGAGCCCTGACCACGTCACCTATGGTGGCGCCCTGTTGAAGAAGCATCAGGCGGCGCGCCTCCTCCTCCACCTTCACCTGGGTTCGGGGCACTACCTGGGTTTCACCTCTCGAACTGAGAGGAGCCGGTTGGGAGACCTGCAGCGTCTCCTTGATCACCAGCGACAGATTGCCGTGGGACACTGCTACGGTGGAAATCCGCACCCGTTCTCCCATGACGATGGTGCCAGTTCGTTCATTCAGCACAACCTTGGCAACGGTGTCGGGAAGAACGTCGAGAGTCTCGACAGCCGCTACAAAATCGATAACCCTTGATGTGTAATTACCTGGTATTTGGATGATTACTGCACCAGGATCACCTGTTGTTGCGACTCCGGCGCCGAACTTTCCGTTGACAGCGGAGGCGACTCGGGATGCCGTTGTAAAGTCTGCCTGAGCCAGATTCAAACGCAACTGCGACTTGCCCGCCAACGTATTGGGCAATTCTCGTTCCACCAAGGCGCCGCTGGGAATCCGGCCTGCCGTGGGGTGGTTTTTTTGGGCAGTGGCTGCCTGACCGCCGAAGGCGAATGAGTTGGTGAGTACGGATCCCTGGGCCACGGCGTAGACCTGATTATCGGCGCCTTTGAGAGGAGTCATGATCAGTGTCCCGCCGGCGATGCTCTTGGAATCTCCCAGCGAAGATACCGTGACATCCATCTGATTTCCCTGCTTGGCAAAGGGGGGCAGGGTCGCCGTTACCATGACGGCGGCCACGTTTTTGAGCTTGATCTGGCTGGCACTTATGGTTGACCCCATCCGCTCAAGCATGGTAGCCACGGATTGTAGTTGCAGACGGGCCTGATCGCTGTCACCGGTGCCGTTCAACCCCACCACGAGGCCATATCCCACCAACTGGTTCTCACGCACTCCTTCAAAAGATGCCAAATCCTTGATGCGGACCGCATGGGCAGCGGTTGTCAGCAGAAGAAGCATGCAACAGGCTGCGATGAATGATTTCATGTTTGTATACCCTTGTATGCCACCATCAAGCGAAGGATGGCGCCATTCTTAAAACGGCCACAGCTTGTCTACGATATTCATCAGCCAGCCCGGGCTCTGACGATCGGAGATGATCCCCTTGCCGGAATAGCTTATCCTGGCGTCGGCAATATAGATGGAGTTGACCACATTGTCAGGGCCGATATCGGACGGCCTGACCGTGCCCTCGATAATGATGATCTGGTCCTCATTGTTAACCTTGACATTTCGACGTCCCTCGATTAGCAGATTGCTGTTGGGAAGCACATCGATCACCTTGGCTGAAATGGTGGCATTGAGGGTCTCCTTACGGGACGTGGAGCCGGAGCCTTCATACTCGGAAGCGACATTGGCGTTGATCAGTTTACTCAGATCCATATTGTTCTTGAGGAAACCGGCATTTTCAAGCCCCAGAAAATTGGGGATGCCCGCATTGATCGTGGTGTCTCGCGAGGTATCGGTCTTGGCTTCCTTGGAGGCGTTGGCCGTCTCCGTAATCACGATGGTGATGATATCGCCCTTTCGCCGCGCCTTGAGATCCTCCACCAGTCCGGCGGAGCTTGCCTGCCAGATGGAACCTCTTGAGTAGTCGGCCTGGGGCCGTGGAAGCTGCTGGTCAAAGGTCGTTGTTCTCACATCGGCGGTTTGCGTTACGCATCCCGAGAGCAACGCAGTTGCCAGCAGTATTGTAGATGCTGTACATTTCATGGTTCCGACCTCATCGGATAAAGCTGAATCCAACAAACGGCAAACGACGTTAAAACACGATCAGTACAGTAGTGCTGTCCAGAACCCTGGCCGGCAGTTCCTTGAGAGAGCCCAGGTTCTGGACAGTGATCGTGTCTCCCTCGGCGCCTGCACTTTTGGACTTGCCGGTTGCCGTGATGCGCATGCGTTCATTTTCCGCAATAATGGTGACCAGTTGGCCCGCTCTGATCAACGGGACCTTCTCAAGCTGGTCACTCCTGATCGCGGCATTGGGTCTCAAGGTTACGCGCGCCTTTTTCCCAACCGCATCTTCGGTTCTTGCCAGGTAGCGTCCCTGAACAGCCGCAATGTCCTGTTTTCGCAGGGCAAGATCAGCTGTGGTTATGACACTGCCATGATTGATTTGGCGCACCGTCACCACCATGTCCACAAGCGCCTCAACCTCGACCCACACCGTAAGATTGCCGACAACCCGAGTCCCTTTGCGGACGACAACACTGATGCCCGCCCTTCCCCATCCCTCCCACTGCTGGGGGGCAACGACCTCGTAATCCAGCGTACCGGCTGGAAACGAGGGATTGCCGGAGATGGTCAACCGTTTGATACGGGTCTCGCAACCGATGTCGGCTGTCCTCTGTTGCACATAGGACAGCACCGCCCGCTGGACTTCCGCCGCACGGCCTGCAGGAATACGCGATGGCTCGGCCATTGCCACAGAAGGCAACAGCACCATCGCAATTATGATCAGCAAGGTACTTCGCATCATATGCCTGTGCTTAACGTCTCAGGTTGTTGGCGGTCTGCAGCATCTCGTCCGCAGCCTGCACCGCCTTGGAATTAGCCTCATAGGCACGCTGGCCTATGATCATATTGACCATTTCTTCCGCCACACTGACGTTGCTCATCTCAAGCATTCCCTGGGCAACGGTGCCCAGGCCATCTTGTCCGGGAGTGCCGGTTGTGGGAGTTCCCGAGGAATCCGTTTCCTTGTACAGGTTTTTGCCCATGCTGAAGAGGCCGGCCGGGTTTGCGAAGAGTGCCAGTTGGATCGTACCGACGGTGGTGGGGGTTGTCTGACCGGACTGGGTCGCGGAGACCGTTCCATCACTACCGATGTCAATCTTGGTGGTGTTGTTGGGAATTACGATCTCCGGCAGAAGCGGGTCCCCATTCGGAGTTACGATACGCCCTTGGTCATCCTTCTTGAACGCACCTGCCCTGGAATAGGCGGTTGTACCATCGGGCATCTGGATCTGGAAAAAACCGTCCCCTTCGATGGCGATATCCAGTTCATTGCCGGTCTGGCTGAAATCGCCGGTGGTGAATAATTTGGAGACCGAAGCCAAACGCGTTCCCAGGCCGATCTGGATACCGGTAGGAACCTGTGTGGTGTTGGTTGCGGGAGACCCGGTTGACCTCTGGTTCTGGTAGATAAGATCCTCAAAGTCGGCCCTGCTTCTCTTGAAACCGGTAGTATTGACGTTGGCAAGGTTGTGCGCCACAACGTCAATGTTCTTCTGTTGTGCCTGCATACCCGACGCAGCCGTCCAAAGTGCGCGCATCATATGTCAACTCCTTTTCTCTTCTCGTGTTGGTATGTGAAATTGGCGGCTTACAGCTTGCCTAAATCGTTGGCGGCTTTTCCGACCATATCGTCAAAACCCTTGATGACTCGCTGACAGGCATCAAAATAACGTGTTGTTTCGATCATCTGCACCATCTCGGTAATTGTGTCCACATTTGACCCCTCCAGCTGGCCCTGCCTGATGCTGCCGGTCGCTGCCTGGGGTGTCGCCTGAGGGTTGGCGGGAACAAACTGCGCGCTGGAGACCTTGGTCAGATTGTACGGTTTTGGAAAATCCACAATACTGATCATGGTTCCCGTGGGCGTTCCATCAACCGTTACTTCTCCCCTGGAATTCACATCCACCTGCCCGCCCTGAATACGGATGACGTCATCTTGACCCAGGACCGGAAACCCGTCGGCGGTGACCAGGGTTCCATCGACAGACAACCGGAAATTGCCCTGGCGTGTGTAAGCCCGTCCTTGTGGTGTCTGGATGACAAAGAAACCGTCCCCGTCAATTGCGAAATCAAGGGGATTGCCGGTCTGGCTAGCGGAAC
Organism: Pelobacter propionicus DSM 2379; assembly: GCF_000015045.1. GTDB lineage: Bacteria > Desulfobacterota > Desulfuromonadia > Geobacterales > Pseudopelobacteraceae > Pseudopelobacter > Pseudopelobacter propionicus. The sequence continues at coordinate 3,808,617 of NC_008609.1, read as the reverse complement.
CAACCCCGTAGTCGATATACACGCTTTCCTTCTGCATGATCGGATCAGCCGTGCTGCTCTGCGGTACGGCCGGAGGATTGGAGGTGCCGGCCAGCATGCTCTCGAAGAGCATCTTGTCCTTTTTGAATCCGGGAGTATTGACATTGGCCAAGTTGTTGCTGATGGTGTCCATTCGCTTCATTGCCGCAATACTGCCAGACAGTGCCGCATACATGCCGCTGTTCATTATCTGTCTCCTTTGGGCTTAACAAATATATGCATTTGTTGTGCCGTCTGAGTTTCGGGTGGTGCTGTGTCAGCGGTGACCACACCAGATGCTAGTTCTTGTGCAGCTTCAACTTGCTCCTCAATCTGACCATGGCCTGACTGAGAATCTGGGAAATGCGTGATTCGGTCAATCCCATGGCCTCGCCGATCTCCTTTAGCCTGAGATCCTCTTTGTAGTAGAGGGTCACAACCAGACGGTCTTTTTCCGGCAAAGCATCAATTGCCTTTCCCAGCTCCTCGGCAAGCTGCATCGTCATGACCTGCTGCTGGGGGCTTTTTGCTTCGCTCTCGCACAGCACATCACCGAGACAGAGGCTATTGCCCTCATCATCATCCCAGCTGTCGTCAATACTGATAAATGAGTAGGCGTGAACGTCGTCCAGCAGTTCATAGTATTCCTCGAGTCCGATTCCCAATGATTCAGCCACCTCTTCGCTGGTGGGATTGCGTCCCAGTTGATGCTCAAGACTCACCAGTTGCCGGCTCAGGCGCTTGTACTTGTCGCGCATCGTGCGGCTGAGCACATCATATGAGCGTAATTCGTCGATAATCGTGCCCCGAATGTGTTGCTCGGCGAATGTCTTGAACAGAACCCCCCGATTTGGATCGAATCGGTCCGCAGCATGTATCAGGCCAATCATTGCCGCACTCATCAGGTCCTGTTGATCGAGATGGGGCGGCAGTTGAGGAGAAATCCTGGCCACCAGGTAGCGGGCCATGGGCATATGCTTTACGATCAATTCCTCACGGGTGAGGGGGGCAGTTTCGTCGGTGTCGTTGAATGCCTTAGTGGTGGAAGACATGATCAGGTGCCAGTGGGATTGTCAAGAAAGCGACGGAAGAAAAACTGAATATTACCCTTGAGGCGCTTGTGGCGCGTTGATTCGATAACCCGCTTGGCCAATGTAGTGAAACAGGCGGCTGCCTCGGAGTCGGGAAACAGTTCAGAAACCGCTTTTTGCCTTTTAACCGCCTCGACCACCTTTTCATCCTTAATCACACACCCTAGATAGTCGAGGGAAATATCGAGAAAGCGGCCAGCCACGTTGGCCAGTTTGCGAAAAACTTCCAGGGCGTCCTCACTGTCTTTGGCCATGTTGACGAGGACCTTGAAGTGATGCTCGGAATAGCGAGTGGCCAGCAGTTTGATCAGGGCGTAGACATCGGTGATGGAGGTCGGTTCGGGTGTAACCACGACAATGATCTCCTGGGCCGCCACGGAAAAATAGGTCACATTCTCGGATATCCCTGCCTCGGTATCCACAATCATGATGTCGAACTTTTCCTCCAGCATATCCAGTTCGTCCAGAAGCTTGAGCTTCTCATGCTGACCCAGACTGGTGAACTCCTGAACGCCGGATCCGGCGGGTATAATCTTGATGCCTGCGGGCCCGTCCACAATTATCTCCGAGATGCTCTTCTCGCCATTCAGGACGTCGTTCAGATTGTAGGGTGGCGAGAGTCCCAATAGCACATCCAGGTTTCCCAACCCGAGGTCGGCATCAAGGATCAGTACCTTTTTTCCCTGTGTTGACAGGGCGATCGCAAGATTGGAGACGACATTACTCTTGCCCACTCCTCCTTTGCCGCTCGTTACCGATATGACGCGAAGTCCGTGCTGGTCGGCAACTGACGGTCCCTGAGAGGAATCAACCCCTTGGACTTTGGTGGCCGACCGCGCCATCTCCCGCAAGGTTTCAGCCTGATCGCCTTTTACGGTGACCTCACTCATTTGTCGCCCCTCTCAGGATCATGTCAGCCAGCTTGGATGGAGTTGCCACTTCTATGTCTTCAGGAACCCGTTGTCCTGTCGTGAAATAAGCTACCTGCAGATTGCCTTTCATCAGCACATTGATCATGTTGCCAAAGCTCTCGCTCTCATCGATTTTAGTGAATACGACCTTGCTGATTTGAAAAATGCTGAAACAGTTCAGAATTTCAGTCAGCTCCCGATCCTTGGTCGTAGCCGACAGGCAGAGGAAAACTTCCATCGGGATCTTGTCCGCGAAAAACTGTTTCATCTCGTTCAGCTTTTCCGTGTCCTTGTGGCTTCTCCCCGCCGTATCGATAAATATCAGGTCGCAGTCGGCATGCTTCTCCACCGCACTTTCAAGTTCTTTTGGCGTAGAAGCCACTTCTATGGGAATGCCCATGATGCGTGAATAGGTCTTCAGTTGCTCAATAGCTCCGACCCTGAAAATATCCATCGTAATCAACGCAACCTTGTTGCCACGATTGAATGCATGCATGGCGGCAAGTTTTGCGGTTGTGGTGGTCTTGCCCACTCCGGTGGGACCCACCAGTGCGATGATACGGGGAGCGTTCTTGCGTACCTTCAGGGTGCCGGCAAAGCGAATCAAGCGCCCGAACACCTCACTAAGGCGGCTCTTGAGCGCCTGATTTCCTCCCCCACTTGGTAGTTTGTCGAGGGCGTCAAGGATCGTCTCAACCAGATCACTGGATATGCCGCTCCGGCTCAACTCCTGGGCCAGTGGAGAGGCATTGGTTGAAGAGTCAGTGCCGGACGGTTTTTCCGTCCCGGCTCCATCCGGCACGGCAGGCCACTGAACCGTCTTGACGTCCCCTTCCTGGTTCCTGGCAAGGGTGTTGAGTAACAGCTTCTTGATCTCCTCCAGATCGCCCCGCGGAATATTCTGAATGTTTAAGCCACTTTCGAGGGAGTCCGGTTGGGAAACAGTCTCCGCTGGTTCCTCGTTCTTTGTCGTTTCCTTGCCCCGAGACAGTACTTCTACTTTTTCGCGCAGCTCCCTCAGCTCGCGGGCCAGTGGAGCAAGCATCGAATTTTCCAGATCTTCCTTGGCAGTCCGCTGCCTCTGCGGTTGCTCGCGAAAGGCGGCGGACATCGCAGGCGGGGCGAGCGGAGCGGCTTTGTGGGCCGGGTCGACGGCCGCAGTCACCTTGTAGACGTTTTTGCGGAAAAAACCTAAAAAACCGCCGGTCTTTTCCTGTTTGGTCGAAAGAATCATGGCATCGGAGCCAAGTTCCGCCTTAACCTTACGCAGAGCCTCTGCCATGCTTGGAGCTTGAAAGGTCTTAACCAGCATTTATGGTTACCACCCCTAGTGATTGAATTTTTATATTCTGTGGAATCTCGTTGTGGGAGAGAACCGCCATGTGTGGGACAAAGCGTTCGATCAGTTTTCTTACGTGTCTGCGGATGGACGGGGAAGCCAGCAGTACCGGTTGTGCACCGCTGGGACCAAAACGGTCCGCCATGGAGCGGATCGCGGTTATTATCATCTGGGCGGTATTGGGCTCTATGGCCAGAAAACCACCCTGATCCGAAGGTTGGATCGCCTCGGCGATGATGTCCTCCACATCCCTGTTCAGGGTAACCAGGCAGAGCATGTTGTCGTCAAGTTTGTACTGATCGACAATGAAGCGGCCCAAACCTTGGCGAACGAACTCGCTCAGCACGTCGGGATCCTTGGTCAGCGTAGCATAGTCAGCCAGTGTCTCCAGTATGGTGCGCATATCTCGGATCGAAACGCCCTCCTTCAGCAGGTTCTTGACCACACGCAGCACCGTGCCCAGGTTAAGCTGGTTGGGGATGAGTTCGTCCACGACTTTGGGAGCCGTAACCGCAAGGTTGTCCAGCAATTGTTGCAGCTCCTGGCGTCCAACAAGCTCATGGGCATGTCGTTTCACGATTTCGCTGATATGTGTAGCCACCACCGTTGTGCTGTCAACAACGGTATACCCTTTGAACTGAGCGTCATCACGCCCTTCGGAGCTGATCCAGACCGAGGGAAGCCCGAAAACCGGTTCAGTTGTGCTGACCCCTTCGATAGAGCCGGTAACAGCCCCGGAGTCCATTGCCAGATACTGGCCGGTAAGTTCGCTGCCGCCAACCCGTGCGCCGCGGATAAGCAGGTTATACTCGTACGGCTTGAGCTGCAGATTGTCATGGATATGGATGGGAGGCACCACAAACCCAAGTTTCTGGGCGTACTGACGCCGGATGGAGCGAATGCGTTCCAAGAGCTCACCATCCTGGGAGGCGTCAACCATGGGTACAAGGCCATAGCCGACTTCAAGTTCCAGCACGTCCAGGGGGCGAATGACCGATGCCTGATCAATACCCTCCTCGCCCTCAGCAGTTGCTGGCAAGGCAGCCATCTCCTCTATGACCTGCGTCTTCTCGCGAGCCATTTTGCCGGCCAGATACGTTGTTCCCGAAAGCAGCAAAAAGGCAAAGTGAGGCAGACCGGGAATCAGCGCAAACAGAAACAGTACCCCTGAGGAAACATAGAAGGCCTTGGGGTAGTTCAGGAACTGCCCTGTTATTTCATTACCAAAATTGTCCTCGTCGGCAGAGCGGGTTACGATGATGCCCGCAGCTGTGGAGATAATCAATGCGGGAATTTGGGCAACCAGGCCCTCTCCGATGGTCAGCAGGGTATAGTTGGTGAGGGCGTCCTGAATCGGCATCCCCTGCTGAAAGATTCCGATGATCAGGCCGCCGAAGATATTGACCATGACGATAAGGATGCCGGCAATGGCGTCGCCGCGCACAAACTTGCTGGCGCCGTCCATGGAGCCGTAGAAGTCGGCCTCCCGGGAGATCTTGAGGCGGCGTGACCTGGCGTCCTTCTCGGTGATCAGGCCGGCCGAAAGATCGGCATCGATGGCCATCTGTTTGCCCGGCATGGCATCCAGCGTAAAACGGGCGGTAACCTCGGCAACCCGTCCGGCACCCTTCGTGATAACCACAAAATTTATGATTACCAGAATCAGAAAAATAACGGCTCCGACAACATAGTTGCCGCCGACGACAAACTGACCAAACGCTTTGATGACCGCTCCGGCCGCCTCTACACCCTCACTTCCGTGCAAGAGGATCAGGCGTGTGGAGGCGATATTCAGCGCCAGGCGAAAGAGTGTCGTGACCAGCAGAACCGAAGGGAAAACGGAAAAATCCAGCGGGTGGGTGGTATAGAGGCAGACCAGCAGGATGCAGAGGGCAATGGTGATGTTGGCTGCCAGAAAAACATCCAGCAGAAAGGAGGGGAGCGGGATGATCATCAGCGACAGAACACCGATCAGGGCAATAGCCACATAGATGTCGGAATTCTTCCGAAATCCGCTCGATTCTATTGCTTTGACGGTACTGTTTGACATTGATGTTCCCATTCCAAAAATGTTGATCTGATGTTTTTAGCTGATACGCAATAATTGTGCCGCTTGCCTTGTCGTAAAACGTAGCAGGGAGCCTCCCCAAGTGTGCCACCTTCATGCTGTTTGCGGTTCGAGGTAGTACTTCAGCAGGGAGGTCCGACAGAAGAAGCTGTCAATGAATTGAATTCTGTCAATGCTTTGACCCGTGGGGAGGCATGCCTATTGTTTTCACGTTATATGCCTTTTGGCGACCAGGGTTCCTACTCAGGTCTTCCCCTTGAGGCGATACACATACGCCAACACTTCCGCAACGGCAGCATAGAGTGTTTCGGGGATGGCCTCATTTTCCTCGACCTGGTCATAAAGTTCCCGTGCCAAGAAACGGTTTTCCACAAGCGTGACGCTGCTCTCCTGCGCGATTTTCTTGATTGCCTGGGCCATGATATCTACCCCCTTGGCCACCACCACGGGAGCAATCATTCGCTGGCGGTCATATTTTAGCGCAATGGCATAGTGGGTCGGGTTGGTGATGACAACGTCGGCCGTGGGGATGATTTTAGTCATGCGTCGTTTGGCTGCCTGATACTGCATTTTCTTGATCTGTCCCTTTATCTCGGGATTTTCCTGTTCCTTGTGCTCATCCTTGACCTCCTGTTTGGTCATTTTGAGCCCGTCAAGATAGTTCCATTTGACGTACATCAGGTCGAGAATGGAAATAATGAGCATGATTCCACATGTGTGCACAACTATCTTGAATGCAACGCGCCCCATGTAGGCAAGTATGCCAACCATGTCCGCATCTGCCAGCAGGGCGATATTCTGGACCTCGTCTTTGAGCACACGATAAGCGATCCAGCCGATTACCACTAATTTGAGAAAGGATTTCAGGATCTCGACAAGGGCGGTTTTGTTGAACAGCCGCTTGAATCCGTTGAGGGGGTTTAGCTTGGTAATGTCAAATGTCACGCGTTGCCACTGGAATTCGAACCTTCCTCCATCCTGAATCACATGGGAGGCAATCGAGGTCAGCATGACCGTTACAACCAGGGGAGCAAGCACAACCAGTATGAGAAAGAACAGCTTCAGGACAAGCAGATATACATTCCCCTCGGTCAGTTCGAAGCTGCCCACCCCTTCCAGGATCTCTTCGCTTTGCCTTTCAATGCTGCTCATCATGAAGCTGCCGAATACGTACAGACAGATCATGCCAACCATCAGGGTAAAGGTGGAGGTCATCATGATACTGGTGGGCGGGGAACCCTTTTCCCGCGATTTCTCGAGTTTTTTTGCAGTGGGTTGCTCTGTTTTGGAATGCTTGTCTGCGTCCTGGCTCAGGAATCATCCCCCCTTTGCCATTAATCGGAATATTGTATCAATCTGCTCCTTGACGGAACCGAACGACACCTCGAGAACATGGAAGAACATAGGCAGTGTCGCACCAAGAATGATAAATCCAATTCCGATATTGAGTGGAAAGCTGATCATGAAGACATTCATCTGGGGGAAAGAGCGAGCCATGATGCCGAGCGTCACGCTGGTGAGCAGCAGTGCAACCATTACCGGAGCTGCCAGTCGAACACCGAGAACGAAAACATCAGCGGTTGCCCTGGTGAGGAAGGTTATTATTTCTCCGTTGAGATGCCAGACGCCAAGGGGAATTATGTGAAAGCTGTCAACAATGGCCCGAATGAACAGGTGGTGAATGCTCATGCAGAGAAACATCAGCGTGGCCAGAAGACTTTGCATTACCGACATGACCTGGCTCTGGGTGCCGTGGGTCGGGTCCATTATCGCCGCCATGGTGAATCCCATTTGCATGCCTATGATTTGCCCGCTGAATTCAACTGCTGAGAAGATGATCTGGGTCACAAAGGAGAGGGTAATGCCAATCATGACTTCACGAAGCGCCAGCAACGCCAGGGAGATAGTGTCGTCGGGTATATTGGGTGCATTCACGTTCAAAAGGGGAAAACAGATCAGGCTCATCGCCATCACGGCGACGACCCTGATCTGCAGCGGCAGTCGCTTGCCGCCGAATACCGGTAACGCGCTGAACATCCCCGCCATCCTGCCAAGCACGAGCGCAAAGAGAATGATCTCCCGCTGGGAAGGGAAGGGGAGCAGAGGAAACATGGGGTCAGCGCCTCATGATGGAGATGAAGGAATAGATTTCGCGGGTGAAGTCGCACATATAGGTCATCATCCAGGGAAAAAAGATGACCATGGCAACCATCACGGCAACGATTTTGGGGGCAAACGCCAGGGTGGCCTCGTTGATAGAGGTTACCGCCTGAAAAATGCTGATGAGAAGGCCGACCGCCAAACTAAAGATCAGCAGGGGGGCTGATAAGAGGAGAGTCGCCTCAAAACTGCGTCGGGCTAGCTGGATTACCAGTTCGGGTGTCATGGCATAACCTCGGATCGGCTCGTCGCCAGCGGCTGCATTTCAAACGCAGCCAGAATGCGCGAATTATCCAAAACTCTTGACCAGGGAGCTTATTACCAGCCCCCAGCCATCCACAAGAACAAACAGAAGAATCTTGAATGGAAGCGAAATCATGACTGGCGGGAGCATCATCATACCCATGGACATGAGCACCGACGCAACTACCATGTCGACCACGATAAAGGGAATATAGATAAGAAACCCGATCTGAAAAGCGGTGCGGAGTTCGGATATCATGAATGCGGGAATAATGGTTAATGTAGGAATATCATTTGCGTTTTTTGGACGAGGTAGATTGGAGAGGCTTACAAACAGTGCCAGATCCTTCTCTCTGGTCTGGGAAAGCATGAAACGTCTCACCGGCATAATCGCCCGATCAATGGCGATTGTCTGGGATATCTGTTGCGCCTTCCAGGGTTGGTATGCCTCGTTGTTGATCTGCTGCCATACCGGACTCATGATAAAGAAGGTTAAAAACATGGAAAGACCCAGGATAACCTGATTTGATGGAGCCCCCTGTGTTCCCATGGCTGTGCGTAAAAAGGATAATACCACCACGATACGGGTAAACGCCGTGGTCATGATTAATAATCCGGGAGCAAGCGAAAGGATGGTGAGCAGGAAAAAAATCTGGATCGTTGTGGTAAATTCCCCCGGCTTGGTGGCCGTTCCTACACCGATGGATAGGGAGGGGAGTGTTGCCGGTTCCGCGTAAGCCAGACCTGACGCCAATGCCAAGGATAGCAGGGAAAGCGTTAGAATGTGTATCCACCTGGAAACGGACAGGCCCGGTAACATATCAGTTTCTCCGTTTTTCCACGCTTTTGCGAAATAGTCCGAACAACTCCGGCCGCCTACGACCGTCATCCTCAAGAACCTCAATTTCTTCAAAAACCTCTACCTGCTTCAGCAGGCTCAGTCCGCTTTCCGTACTGGCCAGCAGGAGATATTCGCCCCCAACCTCTATGAGAACAAGTGCCTTTTTGGGCGCAATGGCGCGTGTCTCCACCAGGCGAATGTGCCTCGAAGCACATCTATTGGCATCTGCACCTTTCAGCAGTTTTTCGGAAAAATGTCTGGTTATCAGAATCAGCCCGATCACGATGGATAGAGCCGCTAACATTTGAATAAAACTGGAGAGAAAGCTGTACTCCTGGCCGGGAACTCCAGCGGCACAGGCATATGAGGGAAGGGTGAGGAGCAGCGCGATGACCGCTCTTTTCACAAAATCTTCTCCACCCGCTCGTTGGGGCTGACGATGTCGACCAGGCGCACACCAAATTTTTCGTTTACTACCACTGCCTCGCCACGGGCAACCAGCTTAGAGTTTACAAAGATGTCCAGCGGTTCGCCGGCAAGCTTGGTGAGTTCAACAACAGCCCCCTGATTCAACTGCAGTATGTCCTTGACCAGTAACTTAGTTCTTCCCAGTTCAACAGTGACCTGAAGGGGGATGTCAAGAATGAAGTCGAGGTTCTTTCTGTCTATTTCCGTCTCGTTTGATTCAGGCTTATCACTCACCACTGCCCCCTATCGCAGTTATTTGTATCGCCCTGTTTCCATGACGAATGCCGGGAATGGCAAAATACTTAGTTGTCCCTTCCACTTTTACGAGCAACTCACTGGAACAGGGTTTATCGAGCATGATCGTATCTCCGGCTGCTAGATCAAGAAGCTCACCGAGTGTTATATTGGCATTACCCATCTCGACGACAATCTCAAGCGGAGCCTCCATGAGACCGGATGACAGGCGGGAAGACCACTGAGGGTCGATAGCCATAAGATCAAACTGCATCCCCGCTTTGAGCTTGTCACGAATCGGCTCAATTGTCATGTAGGGGACGGCAAAGACCATATTACCCGATATGTCTTCGATCTGAATCTTGAGCGACATGGTCACGATCTGGTATTCAGGCGGGACGATATTGATTAGGCGAGGGTTCATCTCCATGCGCAGCAGGTTCATGTGTGTAGCATAGAGCGGCGCCCAGGCCTTTTCCAGATCCTGCAGAATGTCCGCAACGATCTTCTCCACCAGACGCAGTTCTATGGAGGTAAACATACGGTTTGCCATGGAGACCTTGCTTGTGCCGGTACCTCCCAGAAGACTGTCCACAAGCGAAAGCACAAGCGTACTGTCAAAGGAGATCAGAGCAGCTCCCTTGAGAGGCTCGATCTTGAAAATAGCCATGCAAACCGGAGAGGGAAGCGTTTGAATAAAATCGTCGAACTTATAGGAGCGGGCGCCGATTTTTTTAATTTCAACAACCTTGCGCAGTCGATTGGAGAGGCTGACTCGGTTATAGCGGATGAAGCTGTCATATATGATGTCGAGATTGGGGACAAAGCCCTTATGGGCCTCGGTGTTGAAGAGGTCATAGGTGACTACGCTCCCCTCGGCTTTGGCCAGTTCTCTCTCAGGCTCAATACGACCTTCGAACACGGCATTGAGAAGTGCTTCAATTTCGGCTTTTGAAAGAATTTTTTCCATTCCGGTTCGCAAGATACCCTACTGGACGACAAAGTCGGTAAAATAGACCTTGGTTATCCTGGCAGGCGTAATAATCTTGTTCACCGACACCAGAATTTCATCCTTGAGCTGGTTCTTGCCCTGAAGATCCTGGAGATCTTGCAAAGTCTTCGAGCTCAGCAGAACCAGTATGGTGTCTCGCATCGGGGCCAGTCGAGCGTCCAAATCGCCCTTGGTCGAACCGGCCATTTCCATTTCAACCTTTACCTTCAGATATCGCAGTTCCTGTCCATCGTAGATATTGACGATGAACGGCTCCAGGGGATAAATGTTGGCCGCCGCGGCCCCTTCTTTTCCCGCGGTTGTCTCCCCCCCATGTCCTCCCTCGGCCTTGGCCTCGGTCTTGGCCTCGCCTTCCTTGCCTTTCTCGTCGCTGCCACCCTTACCCATCAGCATGAACGCCACGACACCAAGGATAACGACCGCGGCCACGGCAGCGCCGATAATGATGAACATCTTTTTCTTGTTGCTGCCACCTTCAACTTCCGCGGATTCCTGCTCGTCCTTGGCCATGTGGGTCCTCCATGGTTGAGTAATAAAATCAATGAATTGGCTTGTTACTATTTAAAACGATTTTTTCGTTTTTGCAATCAATTAAACATTGAGAATGAAGGCCTCCGGGGCATCGAGAGCACCGGAGGCCTTATACGGACAGTATATGGTCGGATTAACGGATCAGGTTCAAAACCACATCGGTCATCTCATCCGCCGTGGTAATAGTCTTGGAATTGGCGGTATACGCCTGCTGAGTCTGGATCAACCTGACAAACTGGGATGCCATGTCCACATTGCTTGCCTCCAGAGAGTTGGAATAGATCTTGTTGACAACGCCGTCAGCAGCTGAAGGGGTGATTGCCCCGCTGCCAGCCGCAACCGAGGCAGCCACATCATAGAGGGTGCCGCCTGCCTTTTGCAGAGCTCCGACGTTCGGAATCGTTGCTACGCCAATTTTGGTGCCATAGGTTTGTGTAGCATTGGCAGAATCGACATAGGTGATTTCACCTTCAGAATCTATGCTCGTTATGGTGGTACCGGCGGGGTCCAGTAGTATTCTGGCCCCAGCTTCGTCAAGGACGAAATAACCGTCGGGATTTACGAGATACCCATCTTCATTCATTCGAAACGCTCCGGCCCTGGTTACGTATCGTGAACCGGTAGTAGATTCAAGCAGGAAAAAAGACGATCCCTGGATTGCCAGGTCAGAGGTGATTTCCGTCGTATCAAATGAACTCTGGCTGATGATATTGTCAACCTTTTGAATCTGCGTGCCGCGACCGATCTGGGAGTCGTTACCAATGTTAGTGGACAGCAGATCGGAAAACAGCGTACGGCTGCCCTTGAAACCAACGGTGTTGACGTTGGCAAGGTTATTGCCGATAACGTTGATGTCTTCCGCGTTGGCCAGAAGACCGGTTACACCGGTCAGCATTGCTGATGTGAGACTCATGGTCTTGCCTCCTGATACTTCTTTGAGTTGTTAGTGAAGCGCGTCAATCGATCGGCGCTTCGCGGGCTTCCTCAGGGAGGTCCAGCCCTGTTTTGTCCTGATGTTAGATGATAACTGCTGAGTCGATGTTGGTAAACACGTTACCCTTCATCTGTGTCCGGTCCATGGCTGTCACCACGGTACGGTTCTTGACGCTCACCACCAATGCAGCATCCCCCATCATGACCAGTGATTCTTTGCCACCCTTCTGGGCTACGCTGTTAACGGCGCCTTCCAGATTGGCGAGATCATTGGCCGACAGGGTAATGTTGCGCGCCCTGAGACGGTCCTGGGCGTGCTGCGAAAACTTAACCCCTTGGGGATCCTTGGAATCAAGGATCGATGCGAATGACTGACCGGTGACCCTATCCGATCCGTTGCTCTTGGATAGTTGTGTGCGGTCGGTCTTGCCCGGTTGAACCGGATTCGGGAAAAAAATAGAGTCAACCATAGTCTATGCCCCACTGACGTTGAGCACGTCCGTCAACGGAACAGAGACCGTCCCTATGGAGAGGTACGGGGTCGTGCTTGTAAGGTTGACACCGTCAATAACTCCCGTCGTGTAGGTTTTTGCCGTCACAGAAGCTCCACTGCCGGTTTTTGCCGAAACGGAAAAGGTGTACGCGCCGGCGGAAAGTTTGTTTCCGCTGTTATCGCAACCGTCCCAAGTATAGCTGTTATCTCCCGTTGATTGCGCACCGAGGGACACAGTTCTGACACTCTCGCCCGAAGAATCGGAGATGGTGAGTGTTGTCGCGGCTGAAGCTGATGACAGGTTATACTGCAGGGATGGGGATGAAGTGCCGTCAAAGACGATGTCATCTCCGTTGGCCTTGACTGTTTTACCGATGAATGAAACTGATCCCATGCTTAAGGAGTTGTTCTGTGCCGCCAAGAGGTTGCTTAGTGCAGTCGTCTGGTTATACGATTGTTCAACCAGCGATAGTTGTGAGAGCTGGTTCATCATGGCCGTGGCATCCGTAGGCGCCAGAGGGTCCTGGTATTGCATCTGTGCGATGAACAGTTGTAAAAAATCGCTGGAATCCATGCCCAGGGACGACTTGATCGCGGCGGAAGTCGTGGTGGAGTCGGTTGCCGATGTTATACTTGTGATCATACGAATTCACCGTCCTTTCTAGAAATGAACATCAAGCATCGAATGTTCCTCTGATGCCAGATACACCGCTTTGTTCGGGAAAACTGGTGTGTCGCTCTGGTGATAGCCTCCCGAAGAGTGCAAGGCGGCCTGTTGTTGGCGCTGCCGTGCCAGTCCCTGCCAGTCTGTCTGGCCCTGGCCATAGGATGGCGCCCCATTCCTGTTGCTTCCCGTCGAAACATCGAATGTTTCCATTGTGATGTTCTGGTTGGCAAGCGACTCCTTAAGCGTGTCGGAGTGCTTTATCAGGGTGTCGCGTACCATGCTGTTTTCCGCTACGATCTCTATCTTCAGGCACTGGTTTTCCATCCGCAGGTTCAATTTCAGTTCACCTAGGTTGTCTGGAGAGAGGCGAATAACGATCTGCTCTGCTCCCCCCTTGATGTCGCGACCTGCCAGGTGTTCCCTGATCTGGCCCGTAACCTGATCCATCACATCCGTATGGATCGTTGCATTGCCTGAAGTGTCGCTTGAGTCGGCTGTTGCGTGCGTCTGCTCGGTTTTTATCTGCGTCACATGCGGATGCATCTCTAGCTGTTGGCGAAACGTACTACTGCCCTCTTCACCGGTTGATGCTCCGGATTCTGACGACGTTGTTTTCGTCAGTGCCGCTCGCGCTACAGTTTCGTTACGGGAAGCCGTACCATCAACTGCCTCGGCTAAGTCCGTTTGTGATGATGCCACGTCTTCTTGTGCTTGCGGAACTACAGGGTGCAGAACTGCTGCCGGCGTTCGTCGCATCAGGACTGTCTGTACAGTCTCTGTACCTGTTTCCTCCATGGTTTGGGTTTCCGCGATGGAATTCACGCCACTGTTTCTGGATGAGGTGGGCGATGGCTGGAGATAGGCATCCAGAACCGGTTGTACCAAGCCTCTGCTGTATGTCGCTTCAGATTGTCGCGAAACGACAGCTGAGGGCGTCTGCACCGATGTCACTGCCATGTTCGACTCGGTCTCTGGCACTACGGCTTCATCTGCCAGAGAAATCAGGCCTTCGTACGAGCTGTTGTGAAGCGCCGGCTGATCTGTGGTTCTTAGGGGGACTGGCGTGCTTGTTGATGGATGCGTCATTGGCTGTTGAGGCGCTGGTTGCAGTGCCGGCGCCACGTTATTCTGTTGTAGGTCATTGGTTGGCGCTGCAGAAGTTCCCCCGTCCGTTAACGACAGGCTCTGTAATGCTTGATATGTTTCCGCGGTTCTGGTGGTCTGTACTGCTACGTTTTCCGCAGACGTACTGGTCGTCGCTGATTCCGGCATTCTGCCGTTGCTCTGCTGTACTGCAACCATCTGGAGCGCAGCCGCGGAAAGTGCCACATTCTGTGGGTTGAGTTCCTGCTGTTGTTCCGTGGGCTTGAGAGGTTCCGCGTCGTCCCGCAGGGCTGAAGAGGTCGCCGGACCTCCTTCTGTTTCCTTGGCCGACAGCGTTGCCATTGCGGCAGACAAGGAATCGACCTGAAGCATGAAAAGATCTATACCTGCTGTTTCCGGTGGTTCTGGTGATACAGCTGTTAAGCCAGCATGACTCTGGGGTAATTCGTTGCTGGTGTCAGGTAACGAGCCCCGCAAAACACCTGAAAAATCGGATTCATTTGCTCCTCCTACAGGTGCCGGCACGCCTTTTGAGAAGGCTGCCATGGGAGAAGCAGGCGACGCGCCAAGCGGCAACCGCATGATCATCTGTCCTTCATTCATAATAGTCTCACCTCCTTTCCTAAGTATTTTTTATGGACGTGGACAGAGCATGCTGTCCATAAAATACAAAAACTGAAAAAAACTTGTGGTTTTGATTGGGCTGCGACCGCTCAAAACATATTCGCGTAAAGGCCGCTAAGGCATGCCTTTCAGGTTTTCCGTGATCCATTTGACAACTCTGGGTTGTTTCAAGTAAGGAACCAGTTTTGATACTGTTTTGGTATCCATTTGGTTGAGCAAAAAGATAGCCTTATCCTCTTCGAGTTTGTCCATCAATTGTCCAGCCTGTTCAGGTCGCATCTTCTTGAAAACAGCGATCATCTTTTTCTGTTTTTCATCCTGCAGCAGCTTTTTAACCTTCACTGAATCGTCCAATCGCTTCTTGGACTCATCCAGCGATTTGATCTGTAACTCGAGCCGGGTACCCAGTTTCTTTAACTCCTGTTCCTTGGCGGCCAAGGCTGCTTCCCGTTCCGCCAGTTGTTGGCGGCGGGCATCCTGGATTGCTTTTTCCTCACGAGCGGCACGGGACGCACTCAATGGCTGGTCTGTCCCCCCCCCTTTCTTCGGATCAACTCCCTCTTCCGTTGCCGCCATGATCTGTCTGTAGGGAGACGCTGAAGGAAGAAGGCAGGAACACAGGATGGCAATGATCACGAGCAATGGGCGAACCATCAGGCCCTCTCATCTTTTTTTTGCACTGCGATCTCGTCCATGAATGACTGTTCTTTCCTGTCCATTTCCAGCTTGAACTCGGTAGCTTTCTTTTCTTTGAGTGATTCCAGAACCTTCTTGTCTTTGGTCGCGTCCAATAGGGTGGCGCGCCGTTCGCTCAGGATGTGCCCCAGATGATCGACATGCTTTTTATGAGTCTTGATTTCTTCACGCTTGCGCGCAAAAAAATCCGCATATCTGCGAATTTCCTCAATGGAACCCAACTCGCTCTGCCGAATAAAAAACTCCTGAGAGATGCTCTGAGTCTGTGCTTCTTCTCGTTTTAGTCGTTCATGGGCATGATCAAAGCCCTGCTTTGCGGTGGCGAACTCCTGCTTCCTGAGGCGTTCCACATCCAGGCGATATTTGAGTACCTGTTCCAGTTCGAACTGCTTAGCCGTCGCCACGAACATCAACCCCTTTCTTTACGGCAGACAGATTAATCCTGAAAAAGAGCTTTCAAGCTCTCAACGGATTCTTGAAGATTAGCCGGGTCTCGCACAGCCTGTTTCAGGTATGCTGTCATTCCATCCATTTTTGATATTGCATAATCTATGCCTGGGTTGCTGCCTGATTTGTACGCACCGATATTGATGAGGTCTTCGGACTGACGGTATGTGGCCATCGCCTCCTTGAACTTGCCGACCAGTTCCTGGTGATCGGTAACGGTCACATCGTTCATGACCCTGCTGGCACTAGCCAGAATATCGATGGGTGGGTAGATGTTGCGGGAAGCCAGGTTGCGGGTCAAAACGATGTGCCCGTCAAGGATACTCCGCACGGCATCGGAAATCGGTTCGTTAAAGTCATCACCCTCCACAAGAACCGTATACAGACCGGTAATGCTGCCATCGGTAAAATTTCCGGCGCGTTCGAGTAGCTTCGGCAAGGCAGCGAATACCGACGGTGTGTACCCTTTGGTGGTAGGTGGCTCACCGATGGCAAGTCCAACTTCGCGCATGGCCATGGCAAACCGTGTCACGGAGTCCATCATGAGCAGCACTTTCTTGCCCTGTTTCTGAAAGTATTCGGCAATGGTTGTGGCGATGTAGGCGCCACGCATACGTACCAGTGGAGGTTGATCAGAGGTGGCCACCACGACAACGGATTTCTTGAGGCCAATCTCCTGAAGATCCTTCTCGATGAACTCGCGTAATTCTCGTCCCCGTTCACCGATAAGGGCGATCACGTTCACATCCGCCTCGGTATAGCGTGCAATCATGCCCAGCAGTGTCGACTTACCGACACCTGAACCAGCCATAATTCCGACACGCTGCCCTTGACCGCAGGTCAGCAACCCGTTTATGCTCCTGATGCCCAGATCCAGTGGTTTGCGAATGGGAGGCCGTGTCATGGGATTGACCGGCGTCGCGTAAATCGGATACTCCTCCTCCACGTGCAGGGGACCTCTATCATCGATCGGATTACCAAGCCCATCGATGACTCGCCCCAGCATGAGCGGACCAACTCCCATGGAAGCCTGTTCTCTCCTGATGGAGATGAGGCTGTCCAGCCCGACTCCCCTCAGTTCCCCCAATGGCATCAGCAATGTCTTGTTGTTGCGGAAACCAACTACCTCGGCCGGGATCGGTTCACCCACCTGTGGACGAATCTCGCAAATAGCCCCGACGGATGTGTCGGGACAATACCCCTCGATAACGAGTCCCACCACCTGGGTAACCTTGCCATTCAATCTGATCGGGGTCGCATTTTCCACGGCAAAGCGGTATTTTGCCAGATCAATGGATGACTTGGGCACAACATGCTCTCCCGTGGCTATTCATCAATGCCCTTGGACAGGGTGCGTTTCTCATGCATGTTTCGGAAGATTTCATCCAACTGCGCATCGATGCCGGCATCAAGTGTTCCTATTTCCGAGTCGATCTGGCAAAAGCCCTGAAGGACTGCTGGATCCGACTTGAGCTGCATTCTCTCCGTCAGCATCTCCCTTCGGAAGGAATCATCGTGGTCGGTGGTTATCAGGATGTAGTCATCTGGGTTAAGGCGGATGGTAATTTCGCAGCGCTCCGAAAGAGCCGATATGGCCGTTTGCACAACGCCTAGCACGATACCACGATCCTGGGTAACTTCCCGTAAAATGACCTTGCGTGCCACCATCATGACCAGGTTTATCAGGTCGTCCTCGGACTCTCGCATGACTTTTTCGCGAAGATCTTGCACACCTTCCGCGGCTGCTCTGAGTGAGCGGAATACATTCACAAGTCCCCGTTCAGCCAGGTTTTTACCTTCGATGAGGCCATTCTCGAAGGCCTCGGAGAGGCGCCGCTGCAGATCCTCTTCGAGCAGGGTGACTGCTGGGGGCTCATCAATTGTAAGCGGCTCTTCTTCCTGAGGGTGTGGTTTGACGTTTTTTAATTCTGACGAGTCAAAAAGTCCCATTGCCACAAACCCGCCGGATGCCTCGTCGGTTGTCTGGTTCGTGGCCGCCTGGTTGATGGGCTGGAAGGAATATGTGCCGACAGTACCGGCCCCAACCTGCGATGATTTAATGATCCTAGACGAGGACATCGTCTCCACCACGTCCAGCCAATACAATCTTTCCCTCTTCCTCCATCTTCCTGACGATCTTGATGATCTCTCCCTGGGCCTTTTCCACATCGGAGAGGCGTACTGGGCCCATGACCTCAAGGTCCTCCTTGATCATCTCCGCGGCTCTGCTGGAAATGTTTTTGAAGATCTTGTCCTTAACCTCGTCAGGGGACGTTTTCATGGCTAGAGTCAAGGTGTCGTTGCTGATTTCCCGCATAATTGACTGGATGCTGCGGTCATCCAGTTGAAACACATCTTCAAAGGTGAAGAGGTGTTTGCGGATAATCTCTGCCAGGGGCGGACTCAGAACATCCAGTTTGTCGAGTATTTGCTTTTCTTTGCTTCGATCAAAGTGGTTGAACATATCCACCACCTTGTCGATGCCACCAACCTTGTAGCGTTGCACCCCCCCCATGGATTTGATTTCCTTCTTCATCACGTCATCGATTTCCTGCAGGATCTCCGGTGATACTTGCTCGACATCCGCAATGCGCAACACGACTTCGGCCTGCAGTTCCTGGGGGAGCAGGCTGATGATTTCACTGGTCTGTTTCGATTTCAGCTTTGCAAGAATAACCGCCACGGTTTGCGGATGTTCCTGGGAGAGGAAATTTGCAATACTCTTAGCATCCATGTTGGCGAGAATATCCACCAGGTCACCATAACTGGAGGCCTGAAGCTCTTCCATGAGTATCTCCGCCTTGGCCGGCCCGAGGGCTTTTTCAAGAATCTTGCGCACGAACTCGTCTCCCTGGGCGAATATTCCGGATTCAGGATTAATGACGGTGGTAAAGTTTTCCACCACCTCCATAATCGTGCCGCGGGAAATATGGCCCAGTTTTGCCATGCTCTTGCTAATCTTCTTTATTTCATCGTCATCCATGTGCTCGAACACCTGACTGGTAACCTCGTTACCCAGATAGAGGAGCAGGATGGCAGCTTTGTCGGTACCTGTCATAGTTTTCTTGCCAATCCTCGCTTATACGGTATTACTTGCTGTCTTCCCCGATCCAGTTCTGAAGGATCTGGGCGACCTGGTAGGGATCCTTTTTTGCAGTGTCTATCAGGTTCTGCTGTTCCGCCATCTGCATGGAAATCTGGGCACGTTCCGCCGAGGTCAGTTTGTCCGATATTTCATGGACGGTTTCTATGGATTCGCGTGCAGATGGACGCACGATTTTAAGCGACACGAGCAGAGGCCGGATGACAAAGATGATCAACGCCATGAAGCCGAGTCCAATCAACAGATTCTTGAACAGCGACATGAAAAAGGGGTTGTTCCACCACTTCTGTGTCTCGATATTGCCCAGTTCGCCCGTGTCCTGAAAAGGTATGTTCTGTATTGCCAGCTGGTCGCCACGTTCGGCATTGAATCCCACGGCGCTTTTCACAAGTGCTTCTATTTTCTGTAATTCCTCGGGTGAGCGGGGAATGTACTTGGGGGTGGCGGTTTGCCCATCCTTGACTGCGGTTGGCAACGCATACTTGCCATCGACCAGCACGGCAACTGATAATCTGCTGAGCGCACCCACCGGTTCGATAATCTTGGCCGTGGTACGGCTGACCTCGTAATTAAGCGTCTCGTCGTTTTTTGCGGCACCACCGGCTTGCGTGGCTCCGCCCGCCCCAGTTCTCCCAAGGTTTGTCTGCACCCCGGGTACCCCTGCTGCATTGACGGCTGTCGCACCTTTCTCCTCGGAACGCTGTTCGCTCCTGACCGCTATGCTCTCGGGGTCGAACTTTTCCTCGAGTCGTTCAACCTGCTTAAAGTCGAACAGCGCCGAAACACGAGCAATGGCTCTGCCGGAACCGACGACGGGGTCCAGCATGGACTGGATACGTTCTTCGACGTTTTTTTCATAAATCCGCTGGGTCTCCTGCATGACGGAGGTGGCCTTGGATGTTGGATCTGGGTCCCCCCCCCCCTTGTTGAGAACCTTGCCACGGCTGTCGAGTACCGTGACCTGATCAGCCTCCATCCCCTCGATTGACGAGGCGACCAGATGCACGATTCCCTGGACTTCGTTTTGGCGGAGGGAACGGCCTGACTTCATTTTAAGTACAATCGAGGCGGTGGATGGTTTCTCGTTTTCCTTGAAGAGTGATTTTTCAGGAATAACAAGATGGATGCGGGCCTGCTCAACGCCGTTCAGTTGCGAGATTGTACGAGAGAGTTCTCCCTGAAGGGCGCGCTGGTAGTTGATTTTTTGGACGAACTCTGTCATGCCGAAGTTTTTTCGGTCAAAAATCTCAAAGCCTACGCCTCCGCCCTGGGGCAGACCTTCGGACGCCAGGGCGAGGCGTTGCTCGTAGACCAGATCAGCCGGCACCATGATACCCTTGCCGTCAGCGGTAATCTGGTAGGGGGTCTTGTTGTCCTTCAGTTTCTTGACTATTTCGGCAGCATCTTCTGTGCTCAGATTCGTAAACAAGGGGCGGTAGTCAACGCGGTTTGCCACGAATATGAGAACCGCAAATGCGGCAACCGAGAGGATAGCCACCCCGGCAATCAGCATGCGTTTGCCAGGGGAGAGGGCCATGAAAGGCTCTATGAGTCTCTGTAATCCTTCAGGCATGACCTGTCGCCCCGTCCTTTCCGACGTTGATGCGGTTCCAGCGTGACCAACCGTTTTTAAAGATACGGAGTGCCGTGAGCATTACAACTGCATCCTCATGACTTCCTGATAGGCTTCAATTGCCTTATTGCGAACCTGTGACATGAAGAGAAAGGAGATACTGGCCTTCTCCATTGAGATCATGACTTCGTGGAGATTTTTGTTCTCTCCGCTGGCAAGGCCCTGAATCGCCCTGTCAGACTGGTTTTGAAGGTCATTTACCTTGGAAACCAGTTCAGTGAAAAATTTGCCGGCGCCCTCAACTGGCGACGTCTGCTTGGCGCTGCCGGTTGCGGGAAAGGCACTGCCGATTCCAAGCCCGCTTTCAATGCCATTCAACTCCATACGAAAAGCCTCCTTTCCTGATCCGCTTTCAAGCAGTACGCAGATTACTTGCTGATCTCCAGCGCCTTCAGGGCCATGCTTTTAGCTGTCTGTACCGCGGTAACATTGGCCTCATAGGTGCGGCTGGCGCCGATCATGTCCGCCATCTCTTCAATGACGTTCACATTGGGCATGGCCACATATCCCTGGGGATTGGCATCGGGGTGGCTGGGGTCATACTGGATGCGGGGTGGGCTCTGGTCCTCAACCACCTGCTGAACCTCGACTTGGCGAATTTCCCTGTTGGCGGCACCATCCAAGGCCCTGGCGAAACGCCCCTCAACCGGGGTGGCCGCAAAAACGGCGTCCTTACGCTTGTATGGCCCTCCCTCGGGAGTGCGTGTTGCGTTGGCATTCGCCAGATTGCTGGAAATCAGATTCATCCTCGTGCGTTCAGCCGATAGGGCAGAAGCACTGACATTCATTGCACTGAAAAAGTCCATTATTGTTGTCCTTTGATAGCCGTACGCAATCCCTCAAATTTCTTGGTCAGGATCTGCACCGAGGCGTTGTACAGGATTTGATTCTCCACCATTCTGCTCATCTCTCCTTCAAGCTCCACCGCATTGCCGTCTTTCCCCGGTGTTTTGGCTGGAGACTCGATAACTTGTCCCTGAACCGAGTGAATAGTGCCGCCTCCCCCCTTCAGGGGGATGTGGCGGGGATTGGTTGTTGATCCGGTTGTCGTGGGGTTTCCCTTGATGGCTCCCTGAAGTTCGTCCTCAAATACAAGAGCCTTTGGAACATAGTTTGGCGTTTCAGCATTGGCGATGTTGGAGGAAACCAGGTTGTGCTGTTTTGCCCGCAAATCGATGTTCTTGCTGAGGATATCTATGGTGCTGCTAAATAGACCATCTATCGGCATGGTGTCCCTCCTCTGGCGCTCATTAATTTGCAAGATATGTGCCTACTGGTGGGTGCGTTGCTGTCGCATTCGAAGCTATGACAAGCCGACAGACGGAGTCGCTAAAGGCTCAGCAAAAATAGAAAACTCTGTCAAAACCCTGACAGAGTCGCTATTTTGACAGCACTTCCAAGCCAGGTGTCTAGGGAGTGGCTTTGCTGCCGGCGTTTGTTTCCAGCGTTTGCAGGGCGTGGCGAGCGAGGTTTTGCCAATCAGGGTCGCTCCCCTTGGTGGCAACCTGTTCAAAATAGGTCTGGGCGCGTTGCGTCCTGCCTGCGTGCAGGTGAAGCTCTCCCGCCTTGTAGAGCAGTTCGTCTCTCCCCTCCAAATCCGGTTTTTTCAATCCCGCCTCAATAAGCCTTAAGGCGCCCTTCCTGTCCCCCGCGGATTCCCGTGCCGACGCGGCGACGTAATAGGCGTCGGGTAACAGTCGCGCCGCCTTGCCCGTATGGTCGACACCCCGTGGCAGGTACAGTTCCATCGAGCGATAGGCTGGCGCAAACTGGCGCAGCGCCCAGAGGGAACGTCCGAGGTAGTAATAGCTCTCCGCCATGCGCGCCTTTTCTCCTCTGTTCAAAAGCCAGAGGAGCGTATCCCGCGTTTCCTGGTGTCTCCCCTCGCTGTACAAGAGGCCGCCCAGTCGCTCCAGAATCAGCCGTGCCCGCGGATGGGATGCAAATTTCTGGAGGAACATTCGCATGTATTTTTCCGCCATAACGGTATCGCCCAGCAGTTCGGCATTTTCCGCAACCGTTTCGTACATGAAGGGCGCACCGGCAGAGGCCCATTGCCGTTCAAGCAGAAAGCTGAGCAGTCTGATCAATTCGATGGGGCGTCCGGCAGTCTCGTAGGCCCGTACTATCTTTTGCAGAAACTCGGGCTGCTCCATGCACTCGGCCAGGTAATCCTGGTGCTCCTCCGCAAAAAGGATCAGTCCGGATGATTTCCTGGCCCATTCGGTCTCGCGGTATACCTGGGCGACTAGCACTTCTCGAATGGTCCTGCAGACCGCCGCATAGACTCCCCGCGGGTACTTTCTCTGGAACATCACAACCTGTCTGAGCGCATCGGAAGCCTCACCGTGCAGGGATTCCAGGAGGACGTATTTGAACAGGGACTCCTCGCGCAGGTCGATATCATTGCTCTGGCGGTAGATATCCAGGTAGGCGTTTCCCAGGCTGAGATAATTCCAGGGGGTTGCCTGCAGGAAGTCGCGATCCTTAAGTCTGAGCATGGCTATCCAGGTGGCCTTGTTGTCCCGGAAGTTCTCTGAAACCGTGCGGTAGACACCCAACGCCTCCTGTTCGTGTCCCTGGCGAACCAGAATATCCGCCATTCGTACGAGAAGAACCGGAGCGAACTTTTTCTCGGCCAGGCGGGCGATCAGCCCGGAAAGCAGGCTGCGTGCGGCGCTCAGATCGCCCCCGCGGGCGATGCTGTCCCCGTAGTAGAAGGTTACCGCCGGATTCAGGTTCAGAAATGCCGGCCAGAGCTTTTCCGCCTCGCGAAATGAGGAAAGTGCCTGGGAATACTTCTGCAGCTTGTAGTGGGTCTCTCCGAGGCGGTACAGGGCCAGTGGTTGTATGGCTGTTTTCCGTGATGTGAACTGGGCAAAGCCCTCTTCCGCCTCCGACAGGTTGCCCTTGTAGAGGGCCGCCTCTGCCGCCAGGAAGACTTCCTGACCGTCTCTGTCCAGCAGGTTTTTCAGCAGTATCTGGTCCGTGGGAACGAACGGAAACTCGGATTTTAGCGGAGGATCGAAATCACGCACCAGTTTTTCAACACCGCTCCAGATCCGATCACGTCCGGAGCGTTGCGCAGGGGGGAGCGGCGAACCAAACTGTGTGCCGATATCCAGGGTTATCGCGTTTACTCCGTCCACGCTGACATCGCGCCATATCCGGTCGGTGGCAAAGGGGAAGGTCAGGACCAGGCTGTCCCCGCTCCGGGAGAAAACGACTCCTCCCAGGTTGGTATCGGAATAACGACGAAATTTTTTGAGCAGGGGGCCATCCGTATCCGCAAGCCTGATGCGCAGCCTGTTGCCGGGCAGGCGTGACAGGGTGTAGTGCGGCCGATTTTCAAGCGCGATGGTAATGCGTGTGAAATGCTGCTTCTGGCGGAGGGATACTCGGTGGAGGCTGTTGGCTGGAAGTGATGCCACTGCCGGAGAGGTCATGAAGCCGGAAAGCAGGGCCGTCAACAGCGTGACCGATAGGGCGTGCAGCGAAAGAAAACGCCGTATGTCTCTGCGGATATCGTATGCACGGCTCATGGCGCCCATCCATTCACAGCTGCTTGTCGAGGGGATGCTGGTCTGCCAGCTTGCAGCATCTGCGGACCTTGGCTGCCAGCTCATCTTCGCTGCAGGGGGTGAGGGCAATGTCCCGCGCTCCATATTTCAGCGCCTTCAGCGCAGCGGTCCGTGTCCAGCGTTCGGCACTCATCATTATTGGCGGAGGGGAATCCTGGCGCAGAGCCATGACCTTTATACATACCGCCAGTTCCCGGTCATCCGCATCCACCGAACCGATAATGACCAGTCGCACGTTCCGACCGGAAAAGAGATCTTTTATATTGTCATCCAGCGTTCCCTCCACCACCTGGAAGCCGGTGAACGTCACGGCGTCAGCGAGCAGGCGGCGCGCATCACCATCATCCTGGAGGAGTACGATACTGTCGACACCCTCCTCTCCGGAGACGGGGGGGGCGCCACCACCAGCCACGCCTTCCTCGGGCGAAACGGGAGCGGCTTCGGCAGCAACAGGCTCATCGCCCTCCACCGTGTCGTGCGCAACCTGTTCCACGGGTTCCGGGGGAGGGTCAAACTGATTGCCGAGTGATACCGGTATCAGCACATCAAGGTAATTCAACTCCTGATCCGCCATCTCGAGACGAGAGCGGAACATGAGGTATTCATTTTCAGGAATCGGCTCGTCTTCGGACAACTGGTCTATGTCCGGAACGAATTTTTTTGGGGGCAGTACCTTCAGGTGAACCTTGTTGGGCAAGGTCCCTTGAAATACCGTGTTGAAGGAGCCGTTAACCATGTTCCCGATCTCGGAAAAAGCATCGATATCATCGTTTTCGATGATGGCAAGGCGCCTCTTCTCCTGGATGCGCGCCGGGGGGATGCCCAGCAGGGTACTGCTCATGACAATGGCGTCACGCAGCGAGAATACGAGATAGAACTGGCCGACATAGGCTTCGCGCGAGTCGACGCCGATGACGAAAATGGAGTCGTCAAGTTCGCCGAAGTATGCCGTTTTGTTGGTGGCAAGAGAATCGGTGAGGGAAATGCTAAGGTCCTGGCCAAGGAGCATGCCGCTCTCTTCGCCAGCCTGCTTCAGGGCAGACTCCAGCATTTCATGTAGCGTGGTATAACCATCCATGGTGCGTAATCTTCCGGTTCAGGATCAGTCCTACCACACCGGGCGGCAGATCAGGGCATGAGATAACGACATCAATCTTCCTTCTTGAGGGTCAGGCCTACCAGAAATCTGTCGTCATCGATTTTGAAGGGAATTACGACGCAATCCATGTCGGAGAGAGAGTTGACCGTATAATCTTCTCCGGAGATCACGGTGGGAATCGACAGCTTCACATCGAGGCCCCCCTTGGAGAGCACCTGCTTGACGCTGCCGCCCAGCATGTTGGCTATTTCGCCTATGGCGTCATTGAGGTCCTCGTTAACCTCGTCGCACTCCATGCCAAGCATGCTGGAGGTGATCCTGAGGGCCAACGATACCGGACAGTGGATAGAGATGACGCCGGAGTAGGTGCCGGCAAAGCCGACCATGCCGGTAATGCTGCACTGGAAGCGGTTGATCGGCTCCTGGAGAGGATAGTCGTCAGAAGCATCCATCATGATCATGGTGGAGAACACTTCCTGTGTCGCATCGATGACATACTTTGCCAACTGCTCTTCGGTAAAGATATTGGATGCGGCAATATCGGGGTTAAGGCTCATAGGAGGCCTCCCAGCTTCTCCTGAAGCTGATCCGGGGTAAATGGCTTCTTGATGCTGTCGCTGGCCCCGTTTCCGATGGCCTCCTTGATGATTTCCTCGCCCCCCTCGGTGGTTATCATCACGATGGGAACGGTGTTCCCATTGCCCCTGACCGTTTTGACGAACTCCAGTCCATCCATGTTGGGCATGTTGATGTCGGAGAGGATCAGGTTAACCGTTTTGCCGGAGGCGAGTACGTTTAATCCCTCGATGCCGTCGCCCGCTTCATATACCTCGTCAACCGGCAGACCTGCCTGACGCAGTGAACGTGAAATAATCTTTCGCATGGTGGATGAGTCGTCGACTATGAGAATGTTTGCCATTTCAGAATCCTCCTCTTTCGGTTTCCCGCTCGTGCGGCAGGGTCTATTTGTTCGATGAGTAATACCATAGTATCCATAAAATTCATCATTTTTTTTCTGGTCCGAACGTTGTTACAGAGAAGCCGGCTGACAGCCTGGTGCCACGCCGGCGAGGAGTTCCGCCTCCCTCAGAAGTTGGTCGACCCGATCGGGGGAGGTGGCCTCGCTGTAGAGTCGCAAGACCGGCTCGGTGCCTGACGGCCGGATCAGGAGCCAGTCGCCGTTTTCGAAGAAGAACTTGAAGCCGTCACTGAAGTTGGTGGCAACGACCATCCTGCTGGCAATCTCTGCTGGCGGCTCTGTCCTGAGCCTTGCAACCAGCCGTTCCTTGGCATCTTCCGCAATGCGGTGATCTATGCGCCGATAGAAAAAATGGCCGATCTCGTCCATGGTCTCATTCAGCAGCTGCCGCAGTCCCTTGCCGTTAACCGCCATGACTTCAAGCAATAAGAGTGCCATAAGGATGCCATCCCGTTCGGGGATGTGCCCCTTCACCCCCAGCCCTCCCGATTCCTCGCCCCCCATCAGGATGTCCTCCTTCAGCATCAATTCACAGATATGCTTGAAGCCAATGGGGGTCTCGAAGAGCCGCAGCCCGTACCTGGCTGCCAGCAGATCTACCATGCGGGTGGAGGAAACGGTTTTGACCACCCCGCCACGCAACTTCTTGTGCTCGATCAGATGACGCAGTATGACGGTGAAGATGCAGTGGGAGGAGAAGAAGTCACCGTTCTCGTCAATCGCCCCGATACGGTCGGCATCACCGTCCAGGGCAAGCCCAACCCGGTATGTGCCGCCGGCCACCAGAGCGGAAAGCTCGGCCAGATGTTCCCCGATCGGCTCGGGGGGCTGGCCCCCAAAGCAGGGGTTCTCAACGCAGTGGATCTCGTCCACCCCTGCCAGCAGGCGTGGGATGGCGCCGCATCCGGCACCGTACATGGGGTCCACCACCGCCGCGATACCGGATTCGGCAATCAGATCCAGGTCAACATAGCGCCTGATCTGCTCAAAGTAGCCCTGGCAAGGATCGAAATACTCGATCATCCCCTCCCTCAGGGCATCATCGAAGGGGCGCTCCTGGATGGGGCGGCCAGTCGCCACATTGGCGGCCACGATCTCCTCCAGGGCACTGGTGGTGGAAGGGAGGGCGGAGCCGCCAAAAGCCTCCTTGATCTTGAAGCCGTTATACTCCGGAGGATTATGACTGGCGGTGACCATTATGCCCGCTCCTGCTCCGCTCTCCCGCACTGCCCAGGAAATGGCCGGAGTTGGTGCATAGCCGTCACTCAGCCTCACCCTGATGGCGTTGCCTGCGGCGATCTCGGCCACCCGACGGGCGAATTCGCGGGACAGGAAGCGACGGTCGTAACCGACTACCAATCCCCTGCCGGCCGCATTGGTTTGAATGAGGTAATCCATGGTGGCCTGGGCCACCAGAGAGAGGTTGTCAAAGGTAAAATCACGGGCGATCACGCCACGCCAGCCATCGGTCCCAAACTTGATCCGCATCGATCCTCCAACAGGTAACGGTATGGTGTCATTCCAATCCCAACTCAAAGCGCTCTCTTCGTTGGCTCGTTCAAGGCTCCTCAACGTACTGCCTGTACGCCTTCGTCGCCTTCTTCCTCGCCGCCTTGATATCATCTTTGATTTGAAACCGGAATCACTCTGATTCCATGCCGGCGATGCCATGACGTTCGCGGTCAATGGGGTGCGTTCCCCCGGTCTCCGCTTCCATCCTGTACAGCCACACCAGCACTTCAGCCACCGCCCGGTAGAGTTCGGGCGGGATGAACTGGTCCGTGTCAACCTGCATCAGCAGCTGGACCAGTTCCGGCGATTCGTGAATATAAACTCCTGCCTCGCGGGCGCAGGCAATGATTGCCTCTGCCATGACCCCCTTGCCGCGGGCCACCACCACCGGCGCGTAATAGCCCTGCTTGTAGGAAATGGCGGCAGCCTTGCGCTCGTCGCTGTCAGGATTCGTCATGAAGCACACCGATTTCAGCAGGTTCCAGGCCGGCGGCCTGCAACTGCTCCACCAGCTTCCCGCGTTCTCTTCCCAGCAGTTCCACTGCTCCGGACTCTCCGGCACGTAATTCGATTGCCACCCGATTGCCGTCCAGCGTCAGCCTGGCCGCAACGGCTCCCAGCCGGGGCAGGTCAACCCGTAACGTCGTATCCCAGGTTCGCTCCTGGCCCCCTTCCCTGTTCCTTCGGGCCTCGCGCTCGCCCACCGCCCACTCCAGCGGCTGTCCCTCAAAGAGTTGTCCTCGAAAGATGATCTGTCCCGATTGCAGCGATTCCAGCTGCTGCCGCAGCAGCGGCAGAGTGCTCTGGTCAGCCACATCTTCATGGCCCAAGACCCGGCCGGCCTTTTGGAAGGCAGCTTCCATGGCCTCCAGCGTGGCATCTTTCAACGCCGGCTGCGGCGTCCCCTCGCCCTGGTGATCCAGCGGCGGCGTGTCCGGTAGTGACTGGTTCAGCCGGGACAGGCGACCCTGGGGCTCCCTGAGCAGATCCTCCAGCTGGTACTCGCCGCCGAACCAGCGTGCCAGATGCGACTCGTAGAACAGGCCACTCTCCCGCAACCCCTGCTGGAGCATGCTTCCTACGTGCGCGCCGTCCGTTGGTGGTCCGGAGAGCAGAATCCGCAGAATGCCCAAAGTCTCCTGTGCCGGCGCGCTTTCCGCGGTAGAACCGAGAAAACCGCTCAGCCAGCGGCCGGTTTCGCTGACCCTCGAGTCCCCCGGCCTTCCGAAGCGGGTCATCAGAAAGGTCGGCCGGGCATTGCCCGCGATGTAGAAGAGGCTGACCCGGTCACCAAGGCGCGTCCCCCTGGGCATGGTGAATTCCAGCATCTGGCCGGCAACCAGTACCGTGAAGTGCCCACCACCCAAGGACGCCAGTACCTCGCCTTTCAACTGCTGTCCGGCGGAGAAAAAAACTCCCTGGGTCTGCTGGTTGAGCGCCTCCACCAGGGCCAGCCGGTTCCCCCTGATCAAGGCCTGGAGCAGTCTGGCCATGTCATCGCTGAGTACGATGCCATTGCCTTGCTGCTGCGTTGCTTGCCGTGCCATGAGCGAGACAGCGCTCTCCGCGCCATGCTGTCGTCCCCCCTCCATGACCGTCTGGTAGGTAATGGCCTCGTCCAGGATCGCCGTGAAAGCAGGCGAGTCGGCTGGAAGACTTCTCAGTACCGATGCGAGCCGGTCCAGCACGTGGCTCTGCTGGACCGATATCCCCCCCTGGCTGTGCTCCAGGCTACTCAGCCAGCGTCCGGCATTGCTCAGGCCCCCCTGGGCGCCCTCCGGGGTAGGGCGTGCCATGGCGAAGGTCGGCTTGGGGTCGGAGGAGATAAAGGTCAGCCGCAGAATCTCACCCTGCTGTACCGTGCGCGGCAGCACCAGCTCCAGGGTCGTGCCTGCCACCGTGACAAATGCCCGTCCGCCGGGGAGCGTACCCTGCACCGCGGCATCCACCTCCTGGCCGGGAAGGAGCGAGAGGGGAACCACCGGAGAATTGATCGCCTCCACCAGGGTGAAACGGGAATTGCGGGCTATCTGCAGCAGGATCTGGGAGGCGCCGGATTCGAAGGCGGTCAGGCGGGCCTGGGCTGTTGCCGTCTCCCCGCCGCTAACGGGGAAGGAGCCGGCGGCCGTTCGCGGCAGGGCCGTTTCTCCTCCGCGGGCGGTTCCATAGGTCAGCGCTTCGTCCATCAGGTTGGCCAGAACCCCCGATTCCCCCGCTGAACTTCGCAGCAGCCCGCTGATGCTCTGCAGGGATGAGCGCAGCCGGGGATCATTGATCTGTTCGCTGTGTGCCAGGAGTCCCAGCAGCCGGGAGGCATCGGAAAGGGTGATGGGGGGCGTTGTTCCACCCTGGCGGGCAATGGCAAAGGTCGAGCGCGGTTCGGAGGAGACGAAGGTCAGCTCCAGGTTCTGCCCCGATCGCACCGGCATGGGCAGGTTGAGGTTCAGTGTCTCCGAACCGAGCCGCACCTGCACCCGGCTGTCGGGGAGTGTTGTCAGTACCTGGGCCGTCACCCTCTGACCGGGAGTCAGGCCGATGATTCCCGCCGTGTCCCGGTCGGCGCTGACAAAGGAGAAATTCGATGCCTTGGAGAGAAGATCGAAAACCTGCTGCTGAATGTCCGAGCCTATGGCCATGACTGACTACCGCGCCCTGATGGTGCAAAGCATCTGAAGTCTATCCCCAGAGCAGATAGCCGGGTTCATAGATAGGGCCCAGCAGTTTGTGGCGCGGCATGACGCGCAGCATGAAGCCGTGGCGCCCGCAGAAGCGGCACTCTATCCGGCCGGCGAACTGGTGCACGGCATTGCCCAGGGCACTGACATGTTCAAGGGTGACGCTCTCCCCCCCCTGGATGACGCCGGTGGAATCCAGCACGCCGAAGTACCCCTCCACGGCCACCTCGTCCAACTCCAGTTCGCCCAGGGCCACCCTGGCGCCGATGGGAATGCTGCTCCCCACCGCCACCGCCTCGGAAACCTGTGCCTCGGCATGCTCGATGCGTACCTGGGGCCAGGCCTTGAAGATGCGCTCCTTCCAGCGGGCCAAGTCCAGGGCCAGGGCCAGATCGTCCGCCACCAGTCTGTTCCACTGCGCATAGGAAGGGATGTAGGTGGTCGTGGTGTACTCCTGTACCATGCGCTCGGTGGAGAATACCGGACAGAGGCTCTGCAGGGATGCCTTCATGGTGCCGACCCAGGCACGGGGTATGCCGTCGCTCCCCCGCTCATAGAAGTGCGGCACGACCTCCTTTTCCAGCAGGTCATAGACGGCGCGTCCCTCCACCTGGTTCTGGTACTCCGTATCCTCGTATACCTCGCCCTTGCCGATTGCCCAGCCGTTGTTGCGCTGGTATCCCTCACACCACCAGCCGTCCAGCACGCTCATGTTCAGGCCGCCGTTAAAGGCCACCTTCATGCCGCTGGTGCCGCTGGCCTCCATGGGGCGCAATGGGGTGTTGAGCCAGACATCCACACCCTGAACCAGGTGGCGGGCCACCTCCATGTCGTAGTCCTCGATGAACACGATGCGGTGGCGGAAGCGTTCCTGGTGGGAGACCTGCACGATCTGGCGGATCAGCTCCTTCCCCTCATGGTCCTGGGGATGGGCCTTGCCGGCAAAGATGATCTGCACCGGCATCTCCGGGTTGTTCAGGATGCGGGCCAGGCGGTCCAGGTCGCGCAGGAGCAGCGTGCCCCGCTTGTAGGTGGCGAAGCGCCGGGCAAAACCGATGGTCAGCACCTCCGGGTCCAGAACCTCTTCGGCAATGGAGATCTCCTTCAGGGTGGCCCCCACCTTGACCAGCTGCTGTTTCAGGCGTTTGCGGGCAAAATCCACCAACTTTTCACGGCAGCTCTGCTGGGTCCGCCACAGCTCCGCGTCGGGAATCCTGGCGATCCGTCGCCAGGCGCCGTGATCGGCCGGGTCGTCCCTCCAGCGGTTTCCCAGGTAGCGCACCAGCAGGCTGCTCATCTGGTAGGACATCCAGGTGCGGGTATGGACGCCGTTGGTAACGTAGGTTAGCGGCAGCTGCTCATCGGGCAGTTCCGGCCAGATGTTGCGCCACATCTTGCGCGACACCTCGCCGTGCAACTGGCTGACGCCGTTGGCGTGGCTGGCCAGCTTCAGCGCCAGGACCGCCATGCAGAAGCTCTCCTGGTGGTTTTTGGGGTTCTGGCGCCCCAGGCCGAAGAATTCGTTGCTGCTCAGGCCGAGGGAGTGGTAGTAGCGGCCGAAGTACTTCTCCAGCAGCGACTCCGGGAAGTGATCGATGCCCGCTTCCACCGGGGTATGGGTGGTGAACACGTTTCCGGCGCGGACGATCTCGCGGGCCTCGCTGAAGTCCACGTCGCGCCGCTCCATCAGCAGGCGGATACGCTCCAGAGCCAGAAAAGCGGCGTGTCCTTCGTTCATATGGCAGATATTGGGAAGAATGCCCATGGTCCGCAGGGCACGGATGCCGCCGATCCCCAGCAGGATCTCCTGCAGCATGCGCATCTCCTGGTCGCCGAAGTAGAGCTTGGCCGTGATCAGCCGGTCTTCAGGGCTGTTCTCCTCCAGGTTCGTGTCCAGCAGATAGAGCGGCACCCGGCCGACCTGCACCCGCCAGATGCGGGCCAGAAATTTCCGGGGGCCGAACTCCAGTTCGATGGTATGGGGAGTCCCGCTGTCGTCCCGCTCCAGCACCAGGGGCAGGTTGTAGAAGTCGTTCTCCGGGTAGTACTCCTGCTGCCACCCCTCGTTGTTCAGGTATTGGCGGAAATACCCCTGGCGGTAGAGCAGTCCCACCCCCACCAGCGGGATCCCCAGATCGCTGGCAGACTTGAGGTGATCGCCGGCCAGGATGCCCAGGCCGCCGGAGTAGAT
The DNA here is from genome assembly GCF_000015045.1 of Pelobacter propionicus DSM 2379. Lineage (GTDB taxonomy): Bacteria > Desulfobacterota > Desulfuromonadia > Geobacterales > Pseudopelobacteraceae > Pseudopelobacter > Pseudopelobacter propionicus. The sequence continues at coordinate 3,775,964 of NC_008609.1, read as the reverse complement.
CGGAATCGATTCGTGCAGCCCGTATTCCATGGAAAAATAGGCGACCTTCATGGTGGAATGGCCGTCTGCGTTCTTCTGGAACCAGGTCTTTTCCTGGAGATAGTCGTCCAGCTTCTCGTCCACCATCTTCAGGTGGGCCATGAAGCCCTCGTCGCTCTGCAGCGTTTCCAGGGTGGTCTGCTGCAGAATTCCCAGCATCTCCACCGGGTTGTGGCGGGTGGCCTGCCACAGGTCGGCATCCATGCGGCGGAACAGGTTGATGGCGTCCGGTTCCCAGCACCACCACAGGTTGTAGGCGATGCGCTGGAGCGGAGAAAGGTCGCCGGACAGGGAGGGGACCACGGAAAAGGTGTGCAGCATCTTGCTGAAATCCATGAGAATACTCCTGATATGCCACGATTGGGACAGCGTCATGGAGCTGGCCGGATCTTGTTCCTCTACCGGAAGCGGGCTAACCACGGGAGAGCCACGTCAGGCAACGGATGGTGATGGGTATTCCCCGAAGCGTCCCGCGTCGCGTCACGATTTCAGGAACACGCCACCTGTTGGAACGGGGGGCTACAGCATGATCTCTCCGGAAAACACCTCCACCGCCGGGCCGGTCATGTAGATGTTGCCGTCCTCGGCCCATTCCATCTCCAGGTCGCCGCCCGAGAGGTGGTTGAGTATGCGCTTTTCCGTCAAGCCGTTCAGTACGCAGGCCGCCGTGACGGCGCTGGAACCGGTGCCGCAGGCCAGGGTCTCGCCCGCGCCCCTCTCCCAGGTGCGCTGACGCACCTCGGTGCGGGAGATAATCTGGACGAACTCCACGTTGGTGCGGTTGGGGAACAGTTCGTGGTTCTCGATCAGCGGGCCATAGGTGGAGACCGGGAAGCCGGCCACGTCATCCACGAAGATCACGCAGTGCGGATTGCCCATGGAGGCGCAGGTGATGTTGAAGGTGCGGTCCAGTATGGTCAGCTGTTCGCCCACCACCTGGGGAGCCGCATCGCCCCGCATGGGGATCTCGCTCCTGGCCAGGCGGGGAGGTCCCATGTTGACCCGCACCTTTGCGATCTTTCCGTCACTGCCCGCTATCAGGCGCAGGGCCAGGATGCCGGCCCCGGTTTCGGCGGTGATCTCCTTCTTGGATACGATGCCGTGATCAAAGGCGTATTTTGCCACGCAGCGGATGCCGTTGCCGCACATCTCCGATTCGGAGCCGTCGGAATTGAACATCCTCATGCGGACATCGGCAGTTGTGGAGGGCATGATCAGGATCAGGCCGTCCGACCCGATGCCGAAGTTGCGGTTGGAAACCTGTATGGCAACCTGGCGCGGATCGGCAACCGTCTCCTCAAAACAGTTCACATAGACGTAATCATTTCCAGCGCCCTGCATTTTCGTGAATTTCATGAATTGTCTTCCCCTTTGCATATCTGTGCCATGATGCGCTACCATAGCAAATCCGCGCCAGCGCAACAAGCATATTTGATGTGTCGTGCAGACGCCGCAAACCCAATGTCGACGGGCTGTTGTGAACCCATACCCTTTGCTCCCCCCGCGGCCCCGCGGGCAGGCGAGCGGATGCGAACCCGGGCCAGAACGTTCTGGAGCCCGCCGCTCCATCAGCCCTTTTCAGCCGGGGAAAACGGCCTTGCCTGGGGAGGTCAATTCTGATAGTTTCACGACAAATTCCAGAGAAGGACACAGTTGATGAAGTGTATTATACTCGGCAGCGGGACCTCCACCGGGGTGCCCATGGTTGGATGCGGTTGCGCGGTCTGCTCCTCGGATGACCCGCGCGACGTGCGCACCAGGGCGTCGCTGCTCATCCGCCACGGAGGGAAGAACATCCTGGTGGACACCGCCACCGACCTGCGTCACCAGGCACTGCGCGAGAAGGTCAGGCATATCGATGCCGTGCTCTTCACCCATCCCCATGCGGATCATGTCAACGGCATCGACGACCTGCGCGGCTTCCACTTTCTCCACAAGCGGGTTGTCCCCTGCTTCGCGTCGGCAGCCACCTTTGCCACCCTGATGAACGGATTCTCCTATATCTTCAGGGAACACGAGGGTTCGAGCTACACGCCGCTGCTGAAAGCTCACAACATCTCCGCCCCCTTCGAGCTGTTCGGCCTGACCGTGATCCCGGTGCCGCTTACCCATGGCGCCATCTCGGCCCTGGGGTACCGCATCGGGAACTTCGCCTACCTGACCGACTGCAACGAGATCCCCCAGTCGTCCCTGCCGCTGCTGTGGGGACTGGAGATCCTGGTCATCGACGGTCTGCGTTGGAACCCGCACCCGTCCCACTTCAACATCGAAACGGCGATAGCGGCCGTGAGCCGGCTGCGGCCGGGACGCACCATCCTGACCCACCTGTCCCACGACGTCCTCTACAGCGATGGCGTGAGGCTGCCGTCCGGATTCGAATTCGCCTACGACGGCATGGAGCTTGAACTGGAGGATACGGACTGAGCCGCCCGGCAGGAGGCTCGGCGCCGCCCCTCCCCGGACTCCGGGGGATCAAACCTATGCACAAGGACATCAGACTTCACGGACAGGCAGCCGACGGGATCGAGTACTACGCCATGGTGGTGGGGACCGAGGCGTACCAGCGCTACTTCTTCAATATCGTCCAGGAGGAGGAGCGGCTGCGCATCTTCTCGCCGGGCAACGAGTTCACCATCACGTCCCAGGGGATCGGGTATCTGGGCAACGGCGGCTACTTCTGCGAGTACATGTTCGGCGTGGACCAGCCCACCTCGGACCTCACCAAGCCGGAGATCATCAACCGCCTGGTCATGTACGGCGCTAAAGCGGACGACGCCAGCACCGTGGTCCGCTTCAGCGACCTCACCTCGGGGAGCCAGAGCTACGACGCTATCTTCCTGGACGGCAACGCGGTCTGCAACTACTTCTTCTTCGTCCACTCCGGCCGGCTCTCCCTCCCCCTGAAGGAACAGCAGGAGGAGCTGGTCAGGCTGGTGGGCAAGGTGCTCAAGCGCTCCGAGACGGTGGGCGAGGAGCGCGACGACGCCCTGGTAACGGAGATCTTTCCGCTGCTCAAGGACGAGGCGGCCCAGCTGTTCATCATCAAGCTGGTCAACCGCGGTCATCGCGAGTACCGCGACCTGTTCCGCCGACTCTACTTCCAGAGCAAAAAGATCTCCGACGACGACTACAGCCGCCTGGTGACCCTGGCGGCACGGCATCGCATCGACCGCTACCAGCAGGAGCGCATCCGCATCGACGTCATGTACCGCCATCCGGCCAACAGGCGCATCGTGGACGAGTACCGCAGCATCCTTTTGGCCTGCAATGCCAGGGGGGAGATCGGCAGCCTGGACAACGCGCGCCTAACCCGCCTGAAGACCCTCTCGGTGCGCAACAAGCTCCCCGGAGCGCTTTTCTATACCCTTGACGAGATGCTCAAAAACGGCCGCAACCTGACAAGCGTGGAGGAGAGCGACTATCTGGCCACCACCCGCCAGATACTGCAGGGCATCTTCCTGCGGGAGAAGATGATCGAGAGCCGCATCGACCGGGAAGACATGTTCAGGCTGATAAAGGCCAAGAAGAGCGCCATGGAGAAGCGCGACCACGCCTTCGACCAGCTCCTGCTGGACGCCAGCAAAGAGTGCGACGAGAAGATCCGCGACGGCGCCGACCCGGGCCTGCTGGACGGCTTTTCCTATGTGATCACCTACCTGGACCGCTTCGACGGTGTCGCCAACCTGATCAACAACCTGGCCTTCATGGAAAACGTGCGCATCAACGACGAGATGCTGCGCGGCCTTGTGGAACACAAGGCCGCCTTCGACAACCTGCGCCGGGACTGCTTCAGGGAGCTGTTCATCCGTGACCTGTTCGGAAACGCCTACCTGGGGCGCTTCGGCCGCCGCAAGGTCCAGGCACTGATGGACGGGCTGGAGGAGATCGAGGCCAGCGCATCATCCATTGAGGCCCTGGCGAGGCGGCTTCTGGATATCGACCAGGAGGAGCGCATCTACCTGGCGCTTCTGGAGCATGTGCGCGACCGCATCCGCAATTTCTACTCCCGCTTCACCACCAAAGCCGACCAGCAGGCACTGCGGCGGGAGGTGACCGAAGAACTCAAGGCCAGGAAACGGATCCAGGGCGACATCCCCGACCACCTGTTCAACGAGACCATCTTCACCATCAAGAAAGAGGCCATGTACCTGCACACCCTGCTCCCCACCATTATCTCCGAATGCAACGTCGGGCTACGGGAGGACTTCCTGGAGAACTCCGGCCTGGACCGCTTCTATGTGGAGGAGCTGGAGCGTGACTACTACGAGAAAAATGGCCTGGATCTTGAGGAACTCTACCAGATCAGAAAGGGCTTAAGCTGAGACACCATGAACGACTACCTGAATATAGCCATCGGCACCATAAGCATGCGCCCCTATGTTTTTGCCTTCTTTGCCGCTTTCCTGCTGGCCTGCGTCCCCCATGTGGGGTGGCGCCGCACTCTGACCTTCACCCTTGCCGCCTACCTGATCGCCTTTAGCTCGGAGTGGCTCTCCATCAACACCGGTTTTCCCTATGGCTGGTACTACTACATTGACAGCACCAGCAGCCGTGAGCTGTGGGTAGCCGGGGTGCCCTTCTTCGATTCCCTCTCCTACGTGTTCCTGACCTACTGCAGCTACAGCACGGCGCTCTTTGTCCTCTCGCCGCTCAAGGCCTGGCGCTGGAACCTGGTCACGCTGGAGACCCGTCGCATCCGTAGTTCCCTGTCGGTCCTGATCCTGGGATCGTTTCTGCAGACCTTTCTGGACATCGTCATCGACCCGGTGGCGCTCCAGGGGAGGCGCTGGTTCCTGGGGCAGATCTACGGCTACGGAACCAACGGCATCCACTTCGGGGTGCCGCTCTCCAATTATTTCGGCTGGCTGCTGACCAGCATCTGCCTGGTGAGCGCCTTTCAGATGATCGACTCCCGCCGGTATGAGGGCGCTCCCGCCGGAATCCGCACCATCCCCTTTCATTCGCTGCTGGGGCCGATCCTCTATCTTTCGGTGCTGGTGTTCAACATCGCGGTGACCCTCTGGATCGGAGAGACCTTCATGGCGCTCTGCGGCATTCTGATCTTCACCCTGCCGCTGCTGATGACGCTCCTGATGGCGCGGCAACGGGTAAATCGCTACTCCAAAGAGGAGTTCGGCGAGCATGTCAGGGACTATCCCTGGTCTGCGGCGGCACTGGCGCGCAGGACGCCTGACAGGATTCCGGCAGCCGGCCCCGTACCCACTTATTTTCGCAATCACCCGCAACAGCCCGAGGGATAAACCAGCTGATTCATCATAACCATCAACCGGATCACACCCGGGAACCTGCCCCCGAAGGTTGCGGGGAGCCGCTCTTTCAGAGCGATCGTACCCGGGTGTACCGGCTCTGGCGACCGCACGCCCCGGGAAGCGTTATCCTCAAGGTGCCCCTCGGCCCCATGGCCATGGAGCGGCTGCGCCATGAAGAGGCCATCATCAGGCGCCTGAACCATCTGGAACACGTCTCCCGGCTGGCTACCGCAACCTCGCCGGCCAATGCCCTGGTTCTTGAGGATGGGGGTGACATATCGCTGGCCCACCTGATCGTCGGCCAGCGCCTTGAAATCCCCCGACTGCTGAAACTGGCCCGTCAGCTGGCGGATATCGTGGCGACAGTGCATGGCGCCGGTGTGACGCACCGGGACATCAACCCCGGCAATATCCTGCTGTCGGCTGAGGATGCAGCCCCGATCCTGATCGACTTCGACCACGCCACCACCTTTGCAGAGGAACGCCCCCCCTTCATCCATCACCGCGAGATCGCCGGCAACCTGCCCTATCTGGCCCCCGAACAGACCGGCCGGGTGGGGCGCCCCCTGGACCAGCGCGCCGACCTGTACGGTTTGGGCGCCACGCTCTACGAACTCGCCACCGGTACTCCCCCTTTCAGCGCCCCGGACCCGCTTGAACTGATCCATCAGATCCTGACGCAGGAACCCACACCGCCGGTCGAACGGGAACCGCGACTTCCACGACAGCTGTCGCTGATCATCATGCGTCTGTTGGAGAAGGAGCCGGACCGGCGCTACCAGAGCGCGGAGGGGCTTGCCCACGACTTGGCGCGACTACGGGACGGAGACGAGCAGTTCGACCTGGGCGAGCAGGACTTTCCCCTGCGTTTCTCGCCGCCATCCCGGCTGGTGGGTCGGGAACAGGAGATCCAGGCGCTGCGCAGCGCCCTGGAGCGGGCCTGTGCCGGCCAGGGCGCTTGCGTGCTGGTCAGCGGCGCGCCCGGAATCGGCAAAACCACCCTGATCAACGAGTTGCGGCCGATGGTCACGGCGCGACGGGGATGGTTTGTGTCCGGCAAATTCGATCAGTACCGCCGCGACCACGCTTCGGACGGCGTCGCGCAGGCTCTGCGCGCGATGGGTTGCCTGCTGCTGGCGGAAAACGAGGATGAGCTTGGACGCTACCGCATGCGCATCCTGGACAGGGTGGGGAGCAATGCCGGTCTGATCACCGCCGCGCTGCCCGAATTTGCCACCCTCCTGGGGGTTGCGCCGGCGGCCATATCCGGTGATCCGCTGGAGGCGCAGGTCAGGCTGCACCAGGCCGGCCTGGAGCTGCTGCGCGCCGTTGCCTCGCCGGATCATCCGCTGGTCATGGTGGTCGACGACCTGCAATGGGCAAACAAGGGCTCAATCGGCTTCATCAACACACTGCTTACGTCCGGCGAACTGAACGGTTTCCTTCTGGTATGCGCCTATCGCGAGACAGAGGTAGCCCCTCTCCATCCGCTGTCTGCCCGACTGACCGCATGGCAGCGGCTTGCCGACGCGCCGGTGCACCTGGGGCTGCGGAACCTGCCATGCGCCGACCTCTCCCTGATGGTGGCGGACATGCTCCGCCTGCGTACAGCCGAGGCAACGGAACTGGCGCGTTCCCTCAGTGCACGGACACAGGGCAACCCCTATGACACCATGGAACTGCTCAATGCGCTGCGCAGGGATGGCGTGCTGCGTCTGGGGAGGGATGGCTGGCGCTGGGACGAGGCGGCGATCCGTCGTCATGTGGGCCAAGGTGACGTAATCGACCTGGTGGCGGCGCGCATTACCGGGATGCCGACGGTGACACGGGATCTGCTGGAGGTCATGGCATGCCTGGGGAGCGAGACCCAAACCGGTCTGCTGGCAGCTGCGACCGGCCTGAGCGCCACCGCGTTACAGGAGGCGATCAGGCCGGCGCTGGAGGATGGGCTGCTGGTGCTGGAGCAGGGAGAGTCCACCGGCAGCGATGGCAGCTGCCTCGTCCGCTTTCGCCACGACCGGGTGCAGCAGGCAGCCCATGACGGACTGGAACCGTCGCGGCGCAGCCGGCTGCAGCTGACCCTTGGTCGTCGTCTGGCCCGTCTGCCGGAATTCGTCTCCCTGGCGGCGGAGCAGTACCTGGCTGCGCTGGAAATGATAACTGCTTCGGAAGAACGCCGCTTCGTGGCCGGGCTTTTTCACGGGGCGGCAGGCGATGCGCGCGTCAGCGCCAACCATGGGGCAGCCGAGCGTTTTCTGGCGGCGTCCTTGGAGCTTCTCACCTCCCTGGGGATGAGGGGGGATGACCCGGCCTGTGTCGCACTGGAGACCGAATGGCATGGCGCGCTCTACTGCCTGGCTCGCCTGGATCAGGCCGACACGGTCTTTCACTCCCTGGAGCAACGCTGCAGCGACCCGCTGGAACTGGTTGACGCCGCCTGCATCCAGATCAACAGTCTCTCCAACCGCAACCGGCAGCGGGAGGCGGTGGCTCTGGGGCTTGAGCTGCTGCGGCGCCTGGGATTCCCTCCCCCCCGTGACCTGGAGGGGGAGGTGCAGCAGGGGCTGCGGGAGCTGTACGACTGGGTCGCCGACCTGGACGCCGAACGCGAGCTTATGCGCCGCGAGATCGATGAGCCGCGGATGCTGGCCGCCGCGCGGCTCCTGCAGCGCATGGTGGCGCCGGCGTTCTTCTACGATCCCCTGGTCAGCGCCTGGCTGACCCTCATGTCGCGTCGCCTCTGGGCAGAGCACGGCCCCTGCCCTGCGCTTCTGGCTGGGCTTGCCGGAGCGCCGGTGGTCACCACAGCCCTGCGCGACGACTACGAGACCGGCTACCGCATCGTCCGGCTGGCCCTGCGGGTGGGAGAAGTCCACGGCTACGAGCCGGAGAGCTCCTGGGTGCGCCACTGCTTCGCCCTCTTCTCGGCCCACTGGGCCGAGCCGCTGGAGGGGAGCATCGGCCAGGCTCTTCAGGCGCGCCGGGGGCTGCTGCAGGGAGGGGATCTGCAATACGCCTGTTTCACCTTCCACACCTCCCTGGCTGCCCTGCTGGAGTGCGGCGAGAGCCTGACGCTTCTTGTAACCGAACTGGAGCAGGCCCTGGCCTTTGCCCGGCGCACCGCCAACGGCTTCTCCCTGGCCTCCTTCCTGGCCTACCAACAGTTCGTACGGGCGTTGCTCGGCTCGACCGATGCTCCGGGCGGCTTTTCCGACCATTCGTTGGACGAGGCCGCATTCTCGGCCGGACTGGGCGAAAACCCCGTTGCGGCTGTTACGTTTCACATCCTGCGCGGACTGGCCGCAGCCCTGTTCGGTGACGCGGTGGCCCTGATCAGGCATGCGGCACAGGCCATGCCGCTTGTGCCGCACATCCAGGGATTCTATCCCGTGGCCCTGGCCCACCTGCTGCAGGCCCTGGCATGCGCGGAACGGCTCCGAAACAGCGCGACACCTGATGAGCGTGCCGGACTGCTGGCTGAACTGGATGTCTGCAGGGAGTGGCTGGCATGCCGGGCCGAGCACGCGCCGACCAACTTCCTTCATCTGGTGAAGCTGGTGGAGGCGGAACGTGCCTGGGCCACGGGTGACTGCTGGGGGAGCACCCGTTCCTTCGACGCGGCCATGACAGAGGCGGGGAGGCGCCAAAGACCATGGCACCGGGCACTGGTGACCGAGCGGGCCGCCCGCTTCCATCTGGCCCAGGGGCTGGAGCAGACCGGTCGCACCCTGCTGGGTCAGGCCCGTGAGCTGTACCGCAGCTGGGGCGCGACCGGCAAGCTGCGCCAGCTCGAAAGAGAAGCTCCTTTCTTCTCCACCGGGGAGGAGGGGCGGGAGTATCCGCAGGTGGCGAGCAGCACTCTCTCCAACGACGGCATCGACCTGCTGGCCATGATGCGCGCCTCCCAGGCGCTCAGTTCCGAGACATCCCTCCAGCGGCTGAAAGAGCGGGTGATAGACCTGCTGGGCGCCATGACCGGAGCAACCCGGGTGCAGCTTGTCATCCGCACTGGCGACGGCCAGGGGTGGCACCTGCTGGGTCCGGCGGAAAACGGCGATACACGGATTTCCCTGGAACAGGCTGCCGACCAGGGGCTCGTGCCGCTCTCCGTTGTCCGCTACGTTGAACGCACCCTGGAGCCGCTCCTGCTGCATGACGCCACCCAGGATGACCGCTTCTGGCTCGACCCGTACCTTACGGGGCTCGAACGCTGCTCCCTGTTGACGGTCCCGCTCATGAGCCATGGCGAGCCACGGGCACTGCTGCTGCTGGAAAACAGCAGGGGGCGCAACGCCTTTTCCCTTGACCGGCTGGATGCGGTCATGCTGCTGGCCGGCCAGCTGGCGGTCTCCCTGGATAACGCCCTGCTGTACGACTCCCTGGAACTGAAGGTGGCCGAACGCACCTCAGCCCTGGAAAGCGAGATCGTTGCCCGCAGGTCGGCCGAAGAACTCTACCGCACCCTGGTGGAGCACTCCCCGGATGGCATCCTGATGGTCAACCCTTGCGGCGGAGCGATCGTCCGCTTCAACGGCCAGGCCCACCTGCAATTGGGATATTCCCGGGATGAGTTCTCCCGGCTCAGTATCGCGGACCTGGCGAAAACCGATGCAGAACATCTGGAGATGTTGACGGAACAGGGGGAAGTTCGGTTCGAGACCAGCCATCGGACCAGGCAGGGGGAGGTGCGCACCATCCAGGCACGCTTCAAGGCGATCGACTACGGTGGGAAGGCCATGGCCCACTGCATCTATCGTGACATCACCGACAGCAGGAAAATGGAGCAGGAGCTGCTCAAGGCCCGCAACCTGGAATCCCTCGGCCTACTGGCCGGCGGCATCGCCCACGATTTCAACAACCTGCTGACCGCTATCTTGGGTAACATCTCCCTGGCGCAGATGCTCGTCCCCGGAGACGGCAAGCTGTACAAGCTGCTTACCCAGGCTGAAAAGACATCCCTGCGGGCAGGCATCCTGACCAGGCAACTGCTCACCTTCGCCCGGGGGGGAGCGCCGATCAGGCAGGTCACGGCCCTGAGCGGGTTGGTCAGGGAGTGGGCACTCTCATCGCTCCCCGGCAGTCAGGCCAGCTGCAGCTTCACCATTCCGGACGACCTCTGGCCCTGCCAGGTTGACGAAGGGCAGATCAGCCAGGTTATCAACAACCTGGTCATCAATGCGGATCAGGCCATGCCGGAGGGAGGGACCATCTCCATCAGTGCGGAAAACCTGCTGCTCGCGCCCGGCTCCCCCCTGCCGCTGGATTCGGGCCCCTACCTGAAGATCGACGTCAGGGACGAAGGAGAGGGGATCCCTCCCGAGCTGATCTCCAGCGTCTTCGATCCCTATTTCACCACCAGGCAGGACCGCTCCGGCCTGGGGTTGGCCACCACCTACTCCATCATGAAGAGGCATGGGGGGCTGATTACCGTGGAGAGTGAAGCCGGGGTCGGAACGTTGTTCAGCCTCTACCTGCCGGCCATGGCCGGGAAGGAAGCGGAGAAGGAACAGCCGTAGCAGGACGCGGCGGAAGGCTCGTTGGCGGGGCTGGCGACCGTTGTCTCAGGGCGATGTCCGCTCCCCGTCGAACCGCTCTCCGGCCACATACACATCCTCCACGACTCCCCGCAGCATGACCCGCTCCACAAGCCCGCTCTCCCGTTTTCCCGCCTGCCCCACAATCTGGAAGTCGGCCCGCTTCCCTTTCTCCAGAGAGCCGTGGTCCCCCTGGATCCCCAGGGCGGTGGCGCCCCCCAGGGTGACCATGCGGAAGAGGTCGGCCGGCGACAGCTCGTCCCCGAAGGCATCCAGGGCGAAGCGCAGCTCGTCCCAGAGGGAGAGGGAGTCGTTGCTGGCCAGGGAGTCGGTGCCCAGGGCAAGGGGAATCCCCAGCTTGCGCAGCAGCGCCACCGGTGCCCGCCCCACGTCCAGGCGCTCGTTGCTGCGCGGGCAGAGGGCCACGCTGACGCCGCGCTTCCTCAGGATCTCGGCATCCGCGCGGCTGACCTGTACGCAGTGGATGGCCAGGGTGGAATCGGTCAGCAGGCCGGCCCGCTCCAGAAGCTGGCTGGTGCTGCATCTGCGTGGCGGGGGCAGGTAGCGCTCCCACCCCACGAAGGGGTAGAATCTCTCGGCCAGTTGGCCGCTGCTGCTGAAGACGAAATTGGTCTCCTCCGTTGATTCGGAGCAGTGGATGGCCAGCGGCAGGGATGCGCCCGCAGCCGCCTCCCGGATCAGCGGAAAGGTCTCCTCCCCCAGGGTGTAGGGGGCATGGGGCGAGAGCCCCGCGCTGAACGACCCGGCCGGAGATTCCCCGCTAAGCTCCACCGCCTCCCGAAGCAATTCCCGGAAGCGGGAGTTGTCGTGTCCCACCAGTTCGAAGAACAGCCGGCCGGAGAGCCGGGATCCGCGGTACAGCGGCGCCAGCGTGCGAGCCGTGACGATCTCCCCCACCGCGGTGGTTCCTGACTCCAGGCACATGCGGATCCCCTCCCGGGCCGAGGCACGCATGTCGTCGGGGGTCAGGCCGCGCTTGACCTTGATCAGCTGGATGATCCAGTCCACGAAGCGCTGCGGGTGCTCCTCCAGCTGGCTGCGCAAGCGCCAGCTGGGGAAATGGGTCAACTCCAGGTGGGTGTGGGCATTGATGAAGCCGGGCAGGATGGCGCAGCCGGGATGGTCGATGATCGGAACGGGGTGATCGCGCCGCAACCGCTGCAGGGTGCCCAGGTCCCCGATACGGCCGCGACGCACCAGCAGCGCGCCACCGGCCAGGGGAGGCGCTTCGGGAGAGAGCAGCCACGAGGCTGCCACGATGAAGGAGTCGTTATCCATGGGGAAGGATGTCATTGTTTCCTCGCAGATGCCATGGCGGCGGATGGAATGGGCCGGGGCATAGCCTGGAAGCGCGGCAGGAACCGGCCACTAGGAGTCTGTCGGACTTAACGCATTCAGCCGTCATCTCCAGGGCGTTTTCAATTGGTTAACCTGCTGTATTTATTGAATAAGTCGTCAGCTTTAGCTTGCGTTTTCTTGGTGCATCCCGTATATTTGTCCGGTAATATCAACTGGTTAGGTATCGGGGTTGACTATGAAATCAAAGTTTATTGAAGTTGACCGGGAAACACCCTATCTGCTCCCGCCATCGCTGCAAGATTGGCTACCAGAAAAGCACTTAGCCCGGTTTGTGGTCGAAATTGTCGAACAGCTCGACCTGCGCTCTTTGAAAGCTACCTATGCCGGCCGAGGCTCGCAGCCCTATAACCCTGAGATGCTGGTAGCATTGTTGTTTTACGGTTATGCGACAGGCGTATTCTCCAGCCGGAAGCTTGAGCGCAGCACCTACGACTCCGTGGCATTCCGGTTCATAGCGGCAAACAGTCATCCTGACCACGATACCATTGCCACCTTCCGCCGGCGGTTTCTGCCGCAACTGAACAAGCTGTTTGCCCAGATTCTGCTGATCGCTCATCAGATGGAGGTGCTGAAACTGGGCAACGTTAGTTTGGATGGCAGCAAAATCAAGGCGAATGCCTCCAAGCACAAGGCGCTGAGCTATGAGCATGCCTGCAAGCTTGAAGAGCAGATCAAGGCTGAGGTTGGCGAACTGCTCAAAAAGGCCGAGGCAGCGGACCATGCCGATATTCCGGACGGCATGAACATCCCCGAAGAACTGGAACGTCGGGAAAAGCGTCTTTCCGCCATTGCCGCAGCCAAGGTCGAGATCAAAAAACGTGCCGCTGAGCGCCATGCTCGTGAACAGGCCGCTTATGAGAAGAAAGTCGCCGAACGGGCCAAGAAGGAGCAGGCAACGGGCAAGAAGGCCAAGGGGAAAGAGCCGAAACCGCCCAAATCCGGCCCCACTGCCAAAGATCAGGTCAATCTGACCGATGAAGAGTCGCGGATCATGCCGACCTCCGGTGGCGGATTCGAGCAGACGTACAACGCCCAGGCCGGTGTGGATACGGCATCAAAGCTCATCGTTTCGGCCCATGTTACCCAGAATCCCAATGACAAACAGGAGCTGACACCGACCCTGGAGAACCTGGCGGCGCTGCCTGAGAAGCTTGGCAAGGCAACCGATCTGGTAGCTGACAGTGGCTACTTCAGCGAATCCAATGTAACTGCCTGTGAGGAGAACGAGATAACTCCCTACATTGCCGTAGACCGGCAGAGTCACAACGTGCCACTGATGGAGCGCTTTGCCGAACCGCCGCCGTTACCCGAAGATGCCGATTCCGTGGCCAGAATGAAGCATCGCCTGAAGACACCTTCCGGCAAGGCGATCTACGCCCAGCGAAAAGTCACCTCGGAACCGGTCTTCGGCATCATCAAGGCGGTAATGGGATTCAGAAGCTTTCTTTTGCGTGGCTTCGAAGCAGTAACAGGCGAATGGAACCTGGTTTGCATGGCCTACAACATCAAAAAGTTGCATGTCTTTGCCGGATAGATTGAGAAAGAACGGAAATCAGCCTGTAATAACCGCGGTCATCGCTGAAAGGGCTGAATCAACCAGGTTGCCGGTGGGAAGACGAACACATACGGAACTTTTTTAATCGGCTTGGCCACAAAAGAGGGCGCCCCTGAGGTCAAGCCCGACAGACTCCTAGAAGAGGGATTTTTCCATGTACGCGACGGGCTGTCCAGAGAAAACAGGCCGCGCATTTCGCTGGCGCAACAGGAATGCAGTGCTGACCGCGACTGGTCCTGTGACTGTGGAGGGGCAAAGATGGCGACTTTCAGGTTTATGGTCTTGGGTTCCACGTCCGATTTTGGGGTCGTGCTGTTATTCCCGTACCCCTTTCGCCCCTGCTGATGACAAGATTTTACGCTGTGGCGCACTAGCTGCCTGGTAATTTACTAATTTTGGGATTATAGTAACGCCGCTTCACTACCATTTCACCAGCGAGGGCGGCCGGCGCGTACAGAGTCGGCCTGAAAAAACGGCATATATGAGCACATGCGGATTTGATACGGGCAACAGGGTTCTGGTCACCGGCGCGGCCGGATTCATCGGTTTTCACTTAAGCAGGCACTTGCTGGAGCAGGGGTACCAGGTGATCGGCCTGGACAACCTGAACGACTACTACGACCAGACCCTCAAGGAGGCTCGCCTGCGCTTGCTGGAGCCGCTGCCCGGCTTCAGTTTCCTGCGCGCCTCCCTGGAGGACGCTCGGCAGATGGAGGAGCTGTTCAGCCGGGAGCGCTTCGACCTGGTGGTCAATCTGGCTGCCCAGGCCGGCGTACGCTACTCCATCACCAACCCCCACGCCTACATCTCCAGCAATGTTGCCGGGTTCCTGAACGTACTGGAGGGATGCCGCCACACCGGCGTCAAACACCTGGTTTTCGCCTCCTCCAGCTCCGTATACGGCGCCAACGCCCGGGTCCCCTTTTCGGAGCACCATACGGTGGATCACCCGGTTTCCCTCTATGCGGCCACCAAAAAATCCAACGAACTGATGGCCCACACCTATGCGCACCTTTTCGGCCTAGCGACAACCGGGCTGCGTTTCTTCACCGTTTACGGACCCTGGGGGCGGCCGGACATGGCCTATTTCTCCTTTACCAAGGCCATCCTGGAGGGGCGGGCCATCGACGTCTTCAACCACGGCCGGATGCGGCGCGATTTCACCTATATCGACGACATCGTCCAGGGGATCGCGCGGGTGCTGGAGCGCCCCCCCCAAGGGGATGCGGCGTGGGACGCCAATGCGCCCGATCCGGCCAGCAGCTCCGCTCCCTACCGCATCTACAACATCGGCAACAACCGTCCGGTGGAGTTGGGGCGCTTCATCGAGACGCTGGAGCAGTTGCTGGGCAAAAAGGCGATCAAAAACATGCTGCCCATGCAGCCGGGCGACGTGCCGGCCACCTGCGCCGATATCGACGATCTGGCGCGGGATGCAGGCTTCCGGCCCAGCACCCCCATCGAAACCGGGCTGCGCCGCTTCGTGGAATGGTACCGGGAGTACTATGGCGGTGCGGTGTGAAAGGTCTGTTTTGAAAACCGGTCTCACGCAAAGCCGCCAAGACGCAAAGAAATAAGATAGTTGTCAAACAATGGCGTTTCGCCACATAGGCGATTCAACTGATTTGTATATCCATCAGTTTTTCTTCGCGAACTTCGTGACGTTGCGTGAATAACTGCATTTATTCAGGTGAAAGAATTTTTCTCCGTTATCCGGGGCTTTGGCGGTTGAAGCGGTTTATGGTGTAACCGCCGATGAAGGCCGAGCAGGACTGCGGCATCGATGGCTCTGGTTCGTCCCTGCTTTTTGTCTGTACTTTGCGCTTTTGCGTCTTGAGCGAGCAAGGCGAGCGGGCGTGAGAACGGAACCGAGAATCTGTCTCGCGCAAGGACGCCAAGACGCGAAGAAACCGAAAAGATTTTCAGTCATCTTTCTGATTGGTAATTGAATTTAGGCACATCCGGGAGCCAACAGCATGAAAAAAGCACTCATCACCGGCATCACCGGCCAGGATGGTTCCTACCTGGCGGAACTTCTGCTGGAAAAGGGGTACCAGGTACATGGCATGATCCGCCGCTCCTCCTCCTTCAACACCGGCCGTATCGACCACCTCTACCGCGACCCGCACGAGAAGGATGTGCGCCTGCTGCTGCACTACGGCGACCTGAACGATGCCAGCTCCATCAACACCCTGCTGCGCACCATCCGGCCGGACGAGATCTACAACCTGGGCGCCCAGAGCCACGTGCGGGTCTCCTTCGACGTGCCGGAGTACACCGCCGAAGTGGACGGCCTGGGTGCGGTGCGTCTGCTGGAGGGGATTCGCGAGACCGGCCTGAATACCCGATTCTACCAGGCCTCGTCCTCCGAGCTGTACGGCAAGGTGGTGGAGACCCCCCAGAAAGAGACCACCCCCTTCTATCCCCGCTCCCCCTACGCCTGCGCTAAGGCCTACGCCTTCTACATCACCATGAACTACCGCGAGAGCTACGGCATCTACGCCTGCAACGGCATCCTCTTCAATCATGAATCCCCCCGCCGTGGTGAGACCTTTGTCACCCGCAAGATCACCAGGGCAGCGGCCCGCATCAGCTTGGGGCTTCAGGACTGTCTCTACCTGGGCAACCTGGAGGCCAAACGCGACTGGGGCTTTGCCGGCGACTACGTGGAGGCCATGTGGCTGATGCTGCAGCAGGAGCAACCGGAAGACTACGTCATTGCCACCGGCGAGACCTGGTCCGTGCGCAGCTTTGCCGAAATGGTCTTTCAGCGCCTGGGCATGCCGCTGGAGTGGCGAGGGGGCGGCGTGGACGAGGTGGGGGTCGACACAAAGAGCGGCAACAGCGTCATTCGCATCGATCCCAAATATTTCCGCCCGGCCGAGGTGGACCTGCTGCTGGGCGACCCTTCCAAGGCCAGGCGCCAGCTGGGCTGGAAGCAGAAGACCAGCTTCAGGGAACTTGTGGAGATGATGGCC
The DNA here is from genome assembly GCF_000015045.1 of Pelobacter propionicus DSM 2379. Taxonomy (GTDB): domain Bacteria; phylum Desulfobacterota; class Desulfuromonadia; order Geobacterales; family Pseudopelobacteraceae; genus Pseudopelobacter; species Pseudopelobacter propionicus. The sequence continues at coordinate 3,759,208 of NC_008609.1, read as the reverse complement.
GACGCGGACCTTGAACTGGCCCAGCGGGAACGCCGGGCGGATGGAGTAAAATAATGCGCATTCTGGTTACCGGCGGCGCCGGTTTCATTGGTTCGCACCTGTGCGAACGCCTGCTGAACGAGGGGCACGACGTCATCTGCCTGGACAACTTTTTCACCGGATCCAAGGACAACATCATCCACCTGATGGACAACCACCGCTTCGAGCTGGTGCGCCACGACATCACCCAGCCAATCCTCCTGGAGGTGGACCGGATCTACAACCTGGCCTGCCCCGCCTCCCCCATCCACTACCAGTACAACCCGGTCAAGACCACCAAGACCAGCGTCATGGGCACCATCAACATGCTCGGCCTGGCCAAGCGGGTGAAAGCCCGCATTCTCCAGGCCTCCACCTCCGAGGTCTACGGCGACCCCCAGATCCATCCCCAGACCGAGGAGTACTGGGGAAACGTGAATCCGATCGGCATCCGCAGTTGCTATGACGAGGGGAAGCGGGTGGCCGAAACCCTGATGATGGACTACTACCGCCAGAACAACGTGGATATCCGCATCATACGGATCTTCAACACCTACGGCCCCCGCATGGCGGAGAACGACGGCCGGGTTGTTTCCAACTTCATCCTCCAGGCGCTGAGGAATCAGGATATCACCGTCTACGGTGACGGCTCCCAGACCCGCTCCTTCTGCTATGTCTCCGACCTGGTGGAGGGGATGATCCGCATGATGGAGAACGACCAGGGTTTCATCGGTCCGGTCAACCTGGGCAATCCGGGCGAATTCACCATGCTAGAGCTTGCCGAAAAGGTGATCGAGCAGACCGGCTGCTCCTCGAAAATCATTTTTGCCGAACTGCCCCAGGATGATCCGAAACAGAGGCAGCCGGACATTTCACTGGCACGGCAGTGGCTCGGATGGGAGCCTGCGGTTCAACTGGATGAGGGGTTGAACATGGCCATAGCGTATTTCAGGAAGAACGCGGCTGTCTGATATCCGCATGCGTTGCTGTTTTCATACGCTTTCAGCCGCTGTGCCAGTATTTTTCCGCGAATCAGGCTTGTCCCATCCCGTTTTACCGGGACATACCGGCCAGGATTATGCTTCAAAAATGAAATAATTACATGTCGTTGCTTGACAACGGGAAAAGGTGTGTTGTAATGATACAGCCAACTTCGGAGGTAACCGTTGAATAGATATCTGATCGTCCTGCTCCTGCTTCTCTCCGGATCCCTGCCTGTCCTGGCGGCAGGGATCCAATCCACCACCCAGTATCCCGCTCAGTATTCAGCCGGCTATTCAACCAAAACGTCCACGCAGACATCCAGCCAGTATTTCGGCCAGTCCTCCGGACAGTCTGCTGCCCAGTCTCCTTCCCCATTGGGTTCCGCCTCTTCCACACCTACATTCCCGCAACAGGTGCCCGGAGTTTTAACTCCCCCTTCTACTCCGCAACCCGCGGGCTCTGGTGCTCCCCAGAACGGAACAGCCGTTCCGGGGGGGGAGCAGAACGGCAGGGCGATGCTCAACGGGGCACCCTCCAGGCCGGAAGATCTGCTGTCGGACGCGGACAGGGCCAGGCTGCTGGAATACCGACAGATGACCGAGGACGAGAGGGGCAAGGTATCAAAGTTCTGTATGATGACCGACTTTGAGCGCATGGTCATGGAGAAGTACTGCCGCATGACCGAGAACGAGAAGGCGGATGACCCGGACTTTGCCCGGTTGTCGGATGCTGAGCGTGCCAGGGTCATGGAGTATTCCCGCATAACCGAAATCGAGAAGTCGCGCTATGACCGTTACTGCTCCATCGTTGATCTGGAAACGGTCAGCTCCAACGAACGGGAGGATGTGTCTGAGATAGAGCGGGCCATCTCCGACCCCCGGTCCGATGATGAGCTGTTCAGGCCCCAGCCGTTGAAGATGAAGCGGTTGGAGCAGTTCGGCTACAACTTCTTCCGCCCCGACGCGTCCGCTTTCTCGTCGCTTACCGACGTGCCGGTGGGCGACGACTACCTGGTGGGGCCGGGTGACCGGATCATCCTCCAGCTGTGGGGAAGTATCGACGGCGTTCATGAGCTGGAGGTGAACCGGAGTGGAGAGGTGCTTTTGCCGCGGGTCGGCGCCGTGAAGGTCTGGGGAGTCCCCTTTGGCGGCCTGCATGAGCTCTTCAGGAGGAGCCTGGCCACCATCTTCAAGGATTTCCAGCTTAACGTGAATATGGGCAAGCTGCGCATGATGAAGGTTTACATCGTCGGCGAAGTGCGCTCGCCCGGCGATTACAACCTGAGCTCGCTCTCCACGGTGATCAGCGCCCTGACCGCCGCGGGTGGTCCCACCAAAAACGGCAGCCTGCGCAATATCCAGATCCGTCGGGTGGGCAAGCTGCCCCAATCCGTGGACCTGTACGATTTCTTCCTCAGGGGTGACAGGAACTGCGACGTGCGCCTGCAACCGGGTGACACCATCTATGTGCCGGTGCTGCGCAAGGTGGCCGCTATCGGGGGCAATGTACGGCGGCCGGCCATCTTCGAGCTCAAAGACGAAAAAAGACTGACCGACCTGCTCAGGCTGGCGGCCGGCATCAGCGTCACCGGCAGCCTGCAGCGCATCCAGATTGCCGGAATCAATGCCCACGATAACAGGCAGGTAAGGGATTTCAACATCGATCCCCGCAAGGGGGACAAGCAGTTCACGGAAATAACCGATTCCATCGGCATCAGGCACATGGATTCGGTGCGTATCTTTTCCATCAACTCGGTTCTTCGCGGCCAGGTCAGGGTCGAAGGGTATGCCCTGCATCCGGGCGACTACGCCCTTGCCAAGGGAATGCGGGTCAAGGATCTGTTCGGCCCGGAGGACGTTCTTCCCGAGACCTACCGCGACGTGGCGGTCATCACCAGAATGCTGCCCCCCGATTACCTTCAGGAGAAGATCAGCATCAACCTGGGGCAGGCTCTGGCGGGGGAGCCCGACCACAACCTGGAGCTGAAGGAATTTGACCGGATCACCCTCTTCTCCCGCTGGGATATGGAAGAGATGCCCATGGCCAGGATCAGCGGCGAGGTGCAGAAGCCGGGTAGTTACCGCGTCTACGAGCGGATGTCGCTGCGGGACCTGATATTCAATGCCGGAAATATCAAGAAGAGCGCCTATCTGAAGAGCGCAGAAATTAGCCGCTCCATCGTGGACAAGGAAGGTGTCAGGGCCCAGATCATCGACGTAGACCTTGAGGAGGCCCTCAAGGGCAATCCGGCGCACAACGTCCTGATCGAGAAAATGGACGAGGTGATCATACGCCGCATCCCCAACTGGGTCGACGAGACAGGGCGCTATGTAACCCTGCGCGGCGAGGTCATGTTCCCCGGCGTGTATCCGGTCCTCAAGGGGGAGACGCTCTCTTCCGTCATCCGTCGCGCCGGCGGCTATACCGACAGGGCCTATCTGAAGGGGGCCAAGTTCACCCGCAAGAGCGTGGCCGAGATCCAGCAGAAGAAGATGGACGAGATTCTCGCCAAGACCGAGGACAGCGTTGCCAAGAAACAGGCCGAGCTGGCCTCAACGGCTTCCTCCAAGGAGGAGTTGGCGGCGACTCAGGCTGCCCTGGATGGGTTGCAGAAGAACATTCAGCGGCTTAAGAAGGAAAAGGCGGAGGGGAGGGTTTCCATCGCCCTCGCCCCCCTGGACAAGCTGCAGAAGAGCGGCTATGACCTGGAGCTGCTGGGGGGGGACAACCTGGAGATTCCCCAGTCCACCGGTACGGTCATGGTCTACGGCGAAGTGTTCAGTCCGACCAACCTGGTCCAGCGCCCCGGCAAGGATGTGGCTTATTACCTGAGGAAGGCCGGTGGCCCCACCAGCAATGCCAACGAGGACGAGATATACGTGATCAAGGTTGACGGCACGGTGGTAAGCAGGGCCCAGTCAGGTTCCGGAATCAGTTGGGACGAAGATGCGCGGAGCTGGTCCTTCGGCGGCTTCAAATCGACCCCACTGGATGCGGGTGACACCATTGTCGTGCCCCAGGAGATGGACCGGATCGCCTGGACGCGGGAGATCAAGGACATAGCCACCATTCTGGGCCAGGTCGCCCTGATGGTGGGGGTTGTTGCGGGGATGTAGAATCTCACAGAGGGATAGGTGACGAAGTATATGTTGAATAAGGCACTTGATGAGTGGGTCGCAGCAAGGTTGCCGCTACTGTCGTTGCGCCACATATATTTCGGAACTATCCCCCAAACAAAGGTTAGCTCAGATTTCACCCGTTAATTCAGGCAGTTGATGAAATTGACAGACAGGCACGTTGAGTCAATATTTTTGAATGATATCAGCCGGCTATATGCGATTACCTTGAGTTAAGACGCAAGTGCCTTCACGTTTTGTCGCTCTACTGGTCATGTTTTTCTCTCTTTTGCATAGCCTTGGTATCGCTGTTTTTCCGAATGCCTCGCTTTGTATGTGCCATCTTCAGCGGTCCTCATCAGGTCGTCTTTCAAAGGTTTTTAGTCATACTGCCATCCGGAGCACACATGCATCAATCCGAACAAACTTCTGTCGTTATGGATGAATCGGCCAATCCCCAGATTCACGGTCTACTGGATTACCTTGAGATTCTCGCCCGGCGCTGGAGGCTGATTATCAGTGTGCCATTAGTAGCCTCTGTCATCACTGCTGTCATCAGCCTCTTCATGCCCAACATCTACACCGCTACAACCATGATTATCCCAACCGATGAGGCCATAATGGCGCAACTCGGAGGACTGGCAGCCATGGTCGGTGGGGCTCTTGGAGGAAAAACCAATGGTGAATTATATGTCACCATGCTCAAGAGCGAGGCCATTAAAGACCCGGTTATCGACAAATTCAATCTGATGAACCGGTTCAAGCTAAAGTTCCGAGCCGATGCCTATAAGGTGCTCGACAACAAGGTTGATGTTTCGTTGGGCAAAATGGATGGGGTGCTTACTATACAGGTTAACGACAAAAGCCCAAAGATGGCTGCTGATCTAGCTAATGCATACGTAAGTGAGCTCGGCAAACTTGCTGCTGGTATACAGACAAGAAAAGCAAGTGACAATAAGCTGTTTTTTCAAAAGCAGATAGAATATACAAAGTCAAATCTTAACAAATCTGAAGAAGCATTGAAGGAGTTTCAAAGCAAAAACAAATCATTTTCTGTATCAGATCAAGCTAAAGCATCTATCGAAAATGTAGCCCAGCTTCGAGCACAACTGGCAATCAGGGAAGTCGAGCTTGGTACGTTGCAACGGCAATTTACCGACAACAGTCAGGAGGTAAAGAGCGCCAAAGCCGCTGTTGCTCAACTGCGTGGACAAATAACAGGACTTGAAGGCAAAAACGGCTCCAGCAGTTCAATCCCCCAACTGGGCAAGGTCCCTCAACTGGGACAGGAATATTTACGCCTGATGCGTGAGTTTAAGATTCAAGAGGCTATGCTGGAGATGCTGGTAAAACAGCACGAGATTGCAGGGTTATCAGAAAATAAGGACATGTCGCCATTTGGCGTGCTGCAAAAAGCTAACGTACCTGACAAAAAAACAAAACCGATTCGCCGCAACATGGTGCTAAAGGCATTCTTTGTATCATTTTTTACTTGCTCGTTTTTTGTACTCTATTCAGACAGACTTCGACACATCTATTCACAGATTCGAAATAGAGTTTTCAAAACAGAATGAGCAACTTTTCCTGGCGTAGACCGTTCGCCTCCGCATACTTTCGCTCTGCTGGCAGCTACCTCGGTTTGAAACTCGTTATCTTTTCCCTTGCTGGTCTGGCAAGTCAATTCCTGCTCACTCGTTATCTGGTAAAGGAAGATTATGGTCTCATCATCTGGGTTGCGACCATTATTGGGCTTTTGAGTCCTTTCGGCTTGCCCGGTATTTCGACCTCAATTACCGGAGCAGTTGCCAAAGGATATGACGGAAACTTCAGGCGTGGAACGTGGTATGAGATCATCGGCAGCACTTTCGGTGGTGCAGTCCTACTCGGGATCTCAGGTTATTACTATTTCTGGCACAACGATCTATTAAGAGGAGGAATCTTTGCGGTTGCCGGCGTCCTCGGACCGGGGCTGTGGTTGGATACTCAGCAATGCTACTGGAATGGCAAGAAGAACTTCAAGGCAATCTTTTGGTGGTCGGTGCCGGTGCGGCTTGTTCAACTGGTGGCCACTGCGATAGTGCTGCAGGTCAGCCCCAACCTCGTCGTGGTCTTTGGCGTGCAGACCCTGATCCAGGTCGTTGCGAATCTCGCTGCTTCCTTCGGCATCATGCTCTCCGGGCAAGCGAACCGGGAGCTTTCTAGTGAATATCTCAGCTTCGGAAGCTATTCGACAGTACTTTATTTTATCGGAACATTTTCCGTCTATTTTGACAAGCTGGTCATCGGTTCATATTCGGGCGTGAAGGCCTTGGCAGCGTTTGCAGTTGGGGAGCTGCTCTATACCTATTTTTATAAAACTCCTTCAGGCATTTTGACGCAAATTTTTCTACCCAGACAGGCAGAGATGCCGTTGCAAGATGCAGCCCGCTGGACCCAACAACGGCAGAAATATCTGATAGCCGGCATGGCCTGCATCTGCATGTTATTAGCTTTCGTTGTACCAGTAGTCTACCCACTTTTCTTTACCGAAAAGTATTCCGATAGTGTCTTTTATGCAGAGTTATTTATATTGTGCGTTTTTCTCGGTTCACCAACTTTCTTAAGTGGCACCCTGATCAGAGCACATGCTTTAAAAAAACAAGCAACTGTCGTTTGGTTGATAAACACCCTCTCTCCATTGCTTTTTGTACCGTTATTTGGTAAGCTGATGGGCGTTACTGGAATTATACTTGCACGTGGAACTTCAAATTTTGTTTTAAGTATTTATTATTTTTATATGATCAACTGCTGCAAAAAGCAAAAAAAAGTTTTGCATTAATTGATACGTGAGTATTAGTAACTATGTTCATTACATATGGTGAATAGTCTTGCGATTAGGCTTGTTTGTTCCAACATTGACAAGAGATTACAATGCGGTGCCCGCATCTGTCTGGATTCGCGTGCTTCAGATGGTAAAATACTATAATAGACTAGGTGTAAAAGTACATATCAATAATCCATTCATAAAATATGATGTATCTATAGTATACCGTTTACCATCCAAGCAATTTTACTTACTAATAAAATATTTAAGGAACAGATCATCTATGATCTATTTTGATGCTGTAGTTAATTATTTTGAGAAGCATAACCACGCTACAGACAAACACATATATTATCAGAGAAAAATTGCAGATAACTGTGATGGTATTATTTGTGCTACAGACAATATTGCTGCAAGCGCCCGTAAATTCAACGGTAATATTTTTGTCATGGATGATCCTGTCGATACTGAATATTTTGACATCATAAAACATACTCTGAATTACTGTAATCCAATTTTTGGCTGGTCTGGCGTGTCTTCTAAGGCACTTGAACTTAATAAATATGCAGATATTATTAATAATAGAATAAATATAATTAGTGACAAGCGCGCGCTATCTATTGATTTTTGTTTTAATTTTAGTTTTTATGAATGGCGGTATGAAACTTTCAAGAACAATATACTCCGCTGCGACATAGCCTTATTACCTCGCAGTATTATCGGAGATCATTATAATAATGGCCATAGCTCATTTAAGGCGTTGGTTTTTGCTGTGAGCGGAATACCTATTATAGCAAATAGGATACCTTCATATGAAAAGTTAAAAGATTATTTTAATGGTGTAGTATTTATCGAAGATTATGGTGGCGATATAAAGTTATGTATGGAAGCCTTAGCAGGTAGTGGACCAATAAACGCTCATCCTGCAAGAGCCAAATACAGTTGCGAAAATCAAGCGAAGGCCCTTATGTCATTTATACATGGAAGCTCAGGTTATGTGTAAGGTACATATTCTATGTGAATTGGTTGATGGTCCATATGGAGGATCTCATCAATTTTTAAAAGCATTGCGAGACGGATTACGCAGTAAAGGCGTTTATTCAGAGACTGTAGAAAGTGCTAATCTAATCATATTCAATAGTTGTCAACATATTGATGATGTATTGCAGGCAAAGAAAGGTTTTCCTGAAAAAGTATTTATGCATCGCATAGATGGTCCTATACAACTATATAATATGTCAAGTGATTTACGTGATTTAATTGTGTACACAGTTAATCGAATTATTGCTGATGCTACAGTTTTTCAGTCAGAATGGTCGAGAGCGGAAAATTTCAGATTAGGTCTAAAGCCAACTTCACATGAAACACTGATCTCTAATGCCCCAAACTCTGATGTATTCAATAGTAAAAACAGAATTGAGTTCTCTCAGTTTAGAAAAATTAGATTGATAGCATCTAGTTGGTCATCTAATTGGAAAAAGGGGTTTGAAGTATATCAATGGCTCGATCAGCACCTAGATTTTGCTCGATATGAAATGACTTTTGTGGGGAACAGCCCCATAACATTTGAAAATATCAAGATGATAAAGCCATTAAAAAGCGATGAACTTGCATGCGAATTGAAACAGCACGATATCTATATTACCGCTTTACAAAAAGAAGCTTGCTCAAACTCTCTTATTGAAGCGCTTTCGTGTGGTTTGCCTGCTCTTGTTTTGAGGGATGGCGGGAATCCCGTAATTGTCGGTGCTGGTGGAGCGACCTTCAGCTGTGCTGATGAAATTCCTGCACTGCTCGACCAGATAGTTAGAAATTACAAGGCAATTCAGAGCATGATTAGGGTCCCAGAAATCAGTGAGGTTGTTGATTTATATTATGGTTTTTGTAAAGAGCTAGTTTTTGCAATAAACAATGAAGGTCTAAGTCCGAAAAAGTTGTCTTTGTTCTCTTTTTTACAGATGCACTGCATTTTGAAAGGATTGAGACTGAAGGAACTTTTCAACAGCAAAATTGAGAGATTTTATGGACATCGTTGAGTGTCGTTCGAGACTGAAAAACTGGTTAGATGCATTGTCAGATGGACTGCAACCTGGTCGTTTTCGGTTCTGTCTAGGCGGCTCATTTGTTCCAACCAATGGTAAAGAAGCATTGGTTTCAACCTGTTATGCCATGAAAGCTGCGTGGCAATCTACTATATGGGATGAATGGCCCAAGGAAAGGAAAGATGGTTGTATTCATTTTATACAGTCTTTCCAAAACGAATCAGGATTCTTTTTTGATCCTTGGCTTGATAGGCAGTCCTCCCCTTCTAATTGGATAGAATTTGTAAAGTTTGTTTGTCAAAGAGCATTGGGGCGTGGACTCTCAATTCGAGAGCTTAAAATTCGCAACGTAAGAGCCGAAACTAGACAGTCTGCTGCCTCATTACTCATGATAGGCGCTCAACTTAAGACATCATTGCCTCTTGAAGCTACAACACCATCTGAAGTCCGTAGTTATCTTGAACAGTTCGATTGGTCTCAACCTTGGGCAGCTGGAAGCCATCTCAGCCATCTGATTTTTTTTATTGCTGCAAATAAATTGTTTGTGAATAATGCAGTTAAATTTGAAGAGTTAATTGATGAAATAGAATATTTTTTGCTTAGTATTTGGAATGCTGAACATGGTGCTTGGTTTAATGGTCGTCCATCGGATCAAATGAAGATTAATGGTGCAATGAAAATTCTAACTGGATTTCAGTGGCTGGATCGTTCTTATCCTGATTGTCGTAAATTAATGGACCTAGCCCTGTCTTTATCCTTTGAATCAGATGGCTGTGGCTTTGTAAATCGTCTTTTTGTAGTACACGAGGCCCAAAAGGGAGTTCCATTAGGATACAGAGATCTTGATGTTCATGATCTCGCTTTAAAAGCGTTAGAAGAAATTGAAAAGTTCTTCAGGATGGATGGAGGTTTTTCTTTCTATGTTCATGGTGCACAAACCCATTATTATGGTGCGCATGTAAGTGATGGTAGATTGGTTGGCGATTTACACGGTGCTGCCATGATTACTTGGGGAATTGCTTTATCATTAGCTTTGCTAGGAGAATCTGACATTACCGATGCTAATCAATGGAGGGTACATCGTCCGTGAGACTTAAGAAAGTGCTAAAGATGGCTCTAATTAACAAGTTAACCGCTTCCCAGTTAATTAGGCCGGTTCTAAGGCTACACTCCTACTGCTACAGGTTATCAAGCGAACTGGCAATAATCATTAGTAAAGAGGGGCTTCATCCAAAGCATAGTATTTTGGAATATGAGTCATGGTTTTATAATCATGTAGAGACAAGCTGGACTGTATTAGATGTTGGAAGCAATACAGGTATTATGGCTCATTTGTTAGCTGGTAAAGTTGCCAAAGTTTATGGTATCGAACTGCAGCAGTCTCTGGTTGAAGAAGCAAAAAAAACGTTTCAGTTACCTAATATAGAATATTTCTGTGCAGATGCTACGTGTTTTTTTTATCAAGAGCTTCAGCCAATTGACTGTGTTGTACTATCTAATGTTTTAGAGCACATCAAAAACAGAAGCTATTTTTTGCATAAACTTCTAACAGAATTGCCTTGGCGCAAACCATATGAGAAGCGCTTTTTGATACGTGTACCCCTCATAACTAGAGAATGGATTGTTATGTATAAGAAAAGACTTGGTCTTGAGTATCGCCTTGATGACACTCATTACATTGAATATACACAGGAGCAATTTGCGCAAGAACTTGGTGAATGTAATATTCGCGTTGTCAATCTTGATATTCGCTATGGTGAAATATATGCAATTTGTATGTCCGATTAGCTTCTCCCTGCGGCGATTCCCGCGCCAGCCAGGCGATATCGGTAAAACTGGTGCGGCGTAAGGCGATATTGAGAATCAATGGAATCAGATGCTCTTCTTCCCGGAAACCGTAGTCAATCTTCTTAGCGCGGATCTCGTTCCTGATGGTTCGGACCAGGTCGAGACGGCGGATGAGGGCGGCGAGCAGTTCCAGGCCAGTCACTGATGTGAGAACCTGGCGGGCTGCGACAAACTGAAAACCAAGGATGTCTTTAACCATTCGGGTGAACTCCTTCGCTATTAATATGCGAAGGATTATAAAGTGTTAGGCAAATTTAAACCACAAGTTTTGCGCATTGGGGTAATTGTAGCCGTAGAACAAGTAGTCCGAATAGACAACTAATAGGATGAATAGTTAGTGTCAAATTTATTGTTATGCATGACCCCCGGCATGGGATTGAAAGTCTGGGACCGTGTCGGAAGTCTGCAACGAGAGCTTATGCCCTACAGGGAGTATGTGCGGCGGGGGTGGCAGGTGAGAATCCTCACTTTCGATCGTGGCTCTCTTCCGCTCCTGCCGGAGGGGATCAGTGCTGTGCGTTTTCCACATCCGGTATTGCTGCCGTTGTTGCCCTGGACGCACCGCTCTCTGGGAAGATGGGCTGATGTGATCAAGACCAATCAGAGCGACGGCGCTCACTATTATACCCGGGCAGCCCATGTCTGGAATAAACCTATCGTGCTGCGCTGCGGCTATGTGAAAGGAGAGTATCTGGAGACGGTGGACGGAATGACAACGGCAACCGCCAGGTATCAAACGAAGGAAGCGCGGGCGTTCCGGGCGGCTACTCATTGCCTGTTGCCGACGGAGGATCTTTCCACCTGGGTGCGGGATCGCTACCAGCTGCCGGCGGACAAGATCACTTTGGTGCCCAATTTCGTCGACACGGCCGTTTTCACGCCATTGGCCGGCATCGATAAAAAGCCGATGTCGGTGGTGACTGTCGGCAGACTTTCACCAGTGAAACGCTTCGACCTCTTGCTGCGGGCCTGCTCCGGCATCCTTGGCTGTCGGCTGACCATCATCGGAGAGGGGGAGGAGCGGGGGCGCCTTCACGACTTGGCAACGGAACTCGGGGTAGAGTTATCGCTGCCGGGGAACCTGGAAAACGTGAAGCTGCCCGCAGAACTGCAGAAGCATAGGGTGTTTGCCATCACCTCACAGCGCGAAGGGCATCCGAAATCGTTGATCGAGGCCATGGCCTGCGGCATGCCTTGCGTGGGAGTCGATGCCATTGGCATTCGCAATGTAATCAGTAACGATCTGAACGGCCTGTTGGTAGGCGCGAGCGTTGAGCAGGTACGTGACGGTCTCTCACTCCTGCTGCAGAACGAGGCGTTGGCCCATTCACTTGGGGGGGCTGCAGCCGACTTCACATCAGAGGCTTACAGTTTCGAGCGCTGCATGGCGACAGAATTGTCGGTGGTGGGAAGACCGTGAGTACCATGTCCCTGAACAGGATGTTTGACATTGTCTCGGTGGCGATCATTGTCACTGCCTCACTAGTGTTGTGCCAAGTCCCTATGGGCTATCTGCTTGTCGCCATTGTTGGCGTAATCGTCAGCATCTACTCGGTGAAGACGGTGAAGCTTGAGCTATTTTCTGTGGTCTTCTTTGCTTTTGCGACGATTTACTTTGCGTCAATCCCAAAATTCGGACCGCTGCCCTTTTCGTTGAAGTACCTGTTGATGCTGGCACTGTTCCTTACATTCTGGCGACATGATGGGATTGTGAATATGCCCCGACCCATTACATCTATCGGCCCGTTTGCCTATTACTGGTTAGGACTCATTTGCCTCAGCCTTGCCACTATGAATGTGGGATCTTTGATGCCACCGGCAGAAAGCCTTTTTCTGGTTATTTTTGCGCTATTTTTTGTCCGCAGTGCCCGTGAGCGGGGTATTTTTCTGACTCGATTCGTTGCAGTGCTCACGACTATTTCAGCATGTTGGTATCTGCTCAATATTGCTTTTTTTGAACGAATTTACACCATCAGGCAAATTCTATATGCCAGTTATGTCGATGCAAACGACCCACGCACCCTTGTAGCAATGTTGCGTCCAACAGGCCTCACTTTTAACCATCACATTATGGGATACCATATGACGGCAGCGATGGTACTCAGCAGCCTGCTATCACTACTTGAAACAGAATTTCGCTGGAAGTGGTTTTGGCGCGCCTCCCTTCCGCTTGTTATCCTAGCCACAGTCTTGACGGCTCAGCGGTCTGTTATCCCGGCAGTTGTAGCAGCGTTTATGGTGTTTGCACTGATTGAGAAAAAATTAAAAGTATTGGTCGCGATTTTTGCTGTATCCATACTGATAGGTGGCGGCCTCTATTTCTCAATAAAAACGGCAGAGGAATTCGGTGTAAAATCCTTAACATCACGCTTTGAAGAGAAGGATGTGGGATCCCGCCTCGGGTGGCAGTTGACGGCCGTAAAAACCGTGGTATCAAATCCTTTCAGCCTCAAGTACACAGGTCGGTCGTGGGAAGACGAGGCGACGGAACTTGGCGCTGACTACTCCCAGTTCGGTGATAAGGTACAGGCGGTTCATAACAGCTACCTGGGTGTCATGCTGAATTATGGCTGGGCAGGAGTGGCAATAGTACTCATGTCGTTAGTATACCTTTTCAGTGTAATAACAGAGATTATCAAACAATATCTCGCCGACAAGCGTCAGCAACCGTTTGCCTTGGTTACCTGTCTGGCGATGCTGGCATTATCACTTCAGGCGCTGTTTCATAATGCCAGCGTATTCACCAATGAAACAGTAAGCTGCCTGATTTTTGCCAGTCTAATTTGCTGGAAACATCTGCTGCCTGACTCAGTTCAGCAGCCACTGGATACTACAAGAGCATGAAGATCAGCGTAATAATGTCTGCCTACAACGCAGAAAAGCACCTGACGAAATCCATTGAGTCGGTGCTGGGGCAGACCTACAGCGACTTTGAATTCCTCATTGTCAATGACGCATCGACCGATGACACTCCGGCCCTTTTGCAGAAATACCAGAGATCGGATAATCGCATCGCACTACTGCATAACCGGTCAAACATTGGATTGACGCGTTCACTGAATCTTGCCATACAGCATGCACGGCATAACATCATAGCTCGACAGGACGCTGATGATATTTCTCATCCTGAGCGGTTTTCCAAGCAAATTGACTTCTTGAAGACACATGGCGAAGTAATGCTACTTGGGACCGCAGGGCAGTTAATTGATGATTCGGGCCGGATTCTAAGGAATGAACCGGTGATATCCGGAAGTGTGCGACTCAAGAAGCGTCTGCAGAGATGTAACCAGTTTATCCACGGGTCAGTAATGATGCGGCGGCAATGCCTCAACGTCATTGGCCTTTATAGAGAGGAATTTGTAAGCGCCCAAGACTACGACCTCTTTCTACGGATTTCAGAACAGTACGCGGTAGACAATCTTCCTGTTCCTCTCTATCAGTATCGGATCAGCCCTTCAACAGTCTCCATAGCCAAAAGCAGGCAGCAGCAGGTTTGTGCTCTGATTGCCCAGGAGGCCTCAAGGGACCGGCGCTCCGGCATGCCAAACAACTGGGACCAGCTCATGTACGATGCCTATAGTCGTAGAATCAATTCAAAGCGTTTTCATAAAACGATTGAATGCAATCTCGCATTAACAAAGGGAAGAAACAGTTTACTCGCTGGCGAGCATTTAACGGCAAAAAAAGAATTCAGCAAAGCTTTTGTGGTCAGACCGTCTCTAAAAACACTCTACCATTTAGTCCGTAGTTATGTCTGCTGCCGATAACCCAAAAGCAAGCATCATAATTTGTACAGTTGACAGGCCCCAGCAACTGGCAGCTTGTGTCGCGGCATTACTGCAACAGCAGGGCGCATTTGAAATAATTGTTATCGATCAGTCGACTCTCCCGACGATTACTTTCGACGATAAGCGTATCATGCATCTTCGCAGCAGCAGGAAAGGATTATCGCATGCACGCAATGTCGGTTGTCGTCATGCACGCGGAGATATCGTTAGTTTTATCGATGATGATGCTGTCCCAGACCAAGCATTCGTTACGGAACTTCTGCGGATTTTCGAACAGAGCGATATTGATGCCGTGGCAGGCAGAATCCTGGTACAGGGAGTAGATAAACCCTATTCCCGTACTCAGTCATCGGAAAGTCGTTTCCTGCGGATGAGGGACTGGGGATGCGTTTTGGGAGGTAATTTGGCCTTCAAACGTTCAGTTGCGGAAGACGTTGGGCTATTCGATGAGAGTTTTGGTGCTGGAACGAAGTGGGCTTCTGCCGAAGAAACTGACTTGTTTTTAAGAATGATCTATAAGGGCCAAAAAGTCTACTATGCATCAAGCCTAGTCGTCTTCCATCCTCTTGAAGCATTCGGACATTCAGATGCCAGCCTAGCATGCAAGCTTTTCAATTATGGTAAAGGAATGGGAGCGCTTTTCGCGAAACATTGCCTAATTTTCCATAATTATATCGCAGTGCTATTCTTCTTGCTGTCACTGCTTAAGCCAACAGTCAGAATGGTTCAGTTCTTACTGACTGGCAAACCATTAAAGTTCAAGCTTTATATGAACATCATGCTGGGAAGAGTTATTGGTTTCAAAGAATTTTATATGTCGAAATGAGTGACATTGATTTTATCCAAAAATTACCATTTTATTTGCGTATGTTAAATAAATTCACCTTTGCAGTCACATCAGCATACCGCTCCCTGCTATCATTCGGTTTCCAGCAAATGATGATAGTTGCGTGCAAGGTTGCAAATACCAGATACAGACTTCAAAGCGAATCTATTGACAGCATTGTAATCGTGCAACTTGCCAATATTGGTGACGCAGTTCTTACTACTCCTATCATAAGCGCGTTGTCCCAAAAATATCCTCATGCACACATTCATGTAATTACCGGCAGCGAAAACTCACTCGTATATGAAAATAATGAGCATGTTAAAAGTACCCATTATATTAATAGTATAAAATATATCCGCCATAACCACATTTATGAGCCAGCCTGCAATGTTTACAATCGATTGCGCCTAGAAAGATTTGATTTGACGGTGGTTGTCAGGGCTGATTTATCTTTTATTACATTCATGCTAATGGCTAACAATCTCGGCAAAGTGGCACTCTATAACATGGATAAACATCCTCAGCGCCGCATGTGGTTGAAATTTTTATCTATAAATAACAATTCATTCAAAATAAAACACAATGTAGAAGTGATTAATGACTCACTTAAATCTGTTGGAATTTATATCGGCGAAACAATTCATCATAAATCAGAAATACCAATACCAGACTCTTCTTTGTCAGATATATTTGCTCTACTGTTAAAAAGATCAATCTCAGCAAACTTTGTCGTTTTTCATGTAAACACACCTTTCAAATACAGGAAATGGCCTGAACAAAGATTTGCCGAACTGATAGACTACACAATCGATAAATGGGGATTTGACTGTGTATTGATTGGCGGCAAGAATGATGCAGAAGCGAGCAAAAAAGTTTTGGCGTATTGCGCAAACAGAAGAAATGTCATATCAGTGGTTGGAGAATTAAATCTTTCTCAAACAGCGGCAATAATCAAGTTATCACGGCTTTATGTAGGTAACGACAGTGGTCCCATGCATATTGCAGCGGCTGCAGAAACACCTGTTCTTGCCTTTTTTGGCCCACAGACCCCTGCGCTTTTTCATCCATGGAAAACGAAATCACGCGTATTATTCAGTTCAAGAAAATGCAGTCCATGCTGGCAGAAGTCATGTGTAAGTCCTGAAAACTACTGCATGATGGATATTGCTGCTCACGAGGCCCAGAAAGCACTTGACTCAATTCTGACAGGGGGCAACAAATGAAAGTTTTAATGCTGAATCCTCCATTCCTCCCTAAATTTTCAAGAAGTTCTCGCAGTCCAGCTGTCACCAAAAGCGGCACAATTTATTATTCATTATGGCTTAGCTATGCAACAGGCGTTCTTGAAAAAGCAGGTCATGAAGTATTGCTGATAGACGCACCTGCCGAGGGAGCGAGCCTCCCCCAAATCAAAAAGCGGGTCATTGACTTTACACCCCAAATGGCGGTGTTTGATACTTCAACACCGAGCATATATAGCGATGTGAACGTACTTGAGGAAGTTGCATCATGGTTCAATGGGAATGTTCTTACCGTTCTGGTTGGCACTCACCCGTCAGCCCTTTCTGAAGAAACAATTCGCCTGTCCAACTCGATTGACGTTATTGCTCGTCATGAATATGACTATACACTGCTTGACATTGCCAACAGTATTCAGAATGGCAATCTTGTTTTGTCACAGGTACTCGGCATCACTTATAAAGACGGCTGCACAATCAAGTCGACCGAGGAGAGACCATATATCGAAAACCTCGATGCAATTCCTTGGGTTTCAAAGGTCTACAAGAAACACGTTAACATCAATAATTACTTCTATGCCCATACAAAACCTCCTGTGATATCATTCTTTGCCGGTCGCGGGTGTCCGAACAAATGTTTTTACTGCGTATACCCGCAGGTGATGTTTGGACATACATACCGCCATCGCTCAGCTGAAGATGTTGTTGGAGAAATTGAATATATAGTAAAAGAGTTTCCAGAAGTACGAGAAGTTTTAATTGACGATGATAACTTTACGGTTGATCAGGACCATGTAATGAGAATATGTGACATAATCATCAACAGGGGCTTGAGGCTTTCCTGGACTGTGGAGGCCCGCGTCAATTTACGATACGAAGTCATGGTTGCAATGAGAAGGGCTGGCTGCAGGTTGTTAGTTGCGGGCTTTGAAAGTGGTGATCAACAGATTCTCGATAATATGTGCAAAGGAGCAACTGTCACCCAAGCTGAACAATTCTGCCAAAATGCAAAAAAAGCTGGGCTTCGCGTGCATGGCTGTTTCATGGTTGGCAATAGAGGTGAGACGCGCGACTCAATGGAGAGAACCCTTCAGTTGGCGCTAAAATTAAAGCCTGACACAGCACAGTTTTTTCCTCTTATGGTCTATCCCGGCACCAGAGCTTATATGTGGGCGAAAGACAATTCGTACATTCATGCCAAATCATATCGTGATTGGCTTGATGAAGATGGGTTGCACAATTGCGTGCTAAACACTGATAAGCTGACGGCAAAAGAGCTTGTTAATTTTTGCGACGAGGCACGACGCAAGTTTTATTTGCGCCCAGAGTACCTCATTACAAAGGCAATAGACCTTGTGAAAAATCCTTCTGAAATCAAACGCACAGTCAAAGCAGGCAGTATATTAATAAAACATTTACTCAAAGGTAAAGAAGAGTGACGGCTGCGTTAGATACCCTGATAGTTGGGTGCGTGTTTCTGATTATTTATACGTACCTGTTATTTCCGCTCGCTATTTACTGCCTGTCTAAAATATTGCATAAAGAGCAAATACTTATGCCACAAATTTGCAACAAGCCATCGGTTGCAATAATTTGTGCAATGTATAATGAAGAGGATGTGGCCGAAGCAAAGATAACTAATTTCAAAGCTATTGCCTATAAAAACATCAAAATGTACATCGGTTCCGACGGGTCTTCCGACAGAACAAATGAAATATTGGCAGATCATGAAGACAATGTCTCATTGAGAACTTTTACATATCCAAGAAGAGGTAAGGTTCATGTCATTAATGACCTAATTGCACAGACAACCGAGGAAATTATAGTGTTCACTGATGCTAACTCAATGTTAGAGTCTGAAGCAGTTGAACGACTTATTTATCATTTCTACGACAAATCAGTTGGAGCAGTATGTGGTCGTTTACACCTTGTTGACAAAAATGGTAAGTCGGGAGAAGGCTTTTACTGGCGCTTTGAAACAATGCTCAAACGTGCAGAAGGTATATTCAAATGCGTAGTTGGAGGTAATGGAGCAATTTATGCTGTTAGACGCGAATTGGTAAATCAGCTTCCAGCGGACACAATAAATGACGATTTTACTATCTCAATGTCAGTTTTACTGCAGGGATACGGTATCGCCTACGCGGAAGACGCCATTGCAACAGAAGAGGTGGGAAAAAATGATTCCATTGAGTTTATTCGCCATATCAGGGATGCGGCAGGACATTACCGTGCTATACGACATTTGCTGCCTCTGTTGAATCCATGTCATCCAAAACGTTTCTTTTTTTACGTCTCACACAGAGTCATCCGCTGGTTCGTACCATTTCTTTTACTACTGTTACTTTTTATCCCAATTTTTGTCTGGCACACATTTATCGCGAAAGTAATATTTTGTTTTGAACTTTTGCTATATTTTCTTGCGTTTATAGAAATAGTAACAAAATCAAAAAACAAGTTGTTTTATATACCATATTATTTCTTATACATAAATATTGCCATGTTGATAGGCTTTTTCAAAAATATGTTTGGAATTCAGAATGTAACGTGGGAAAGAACACAAAGAATTTGATTTGTTATACCATAAATTTGGCGCAACAATATAGACTCGTGGCAATAATGGCTAAGTATGAAACGTCTGCTCGATTTTTGCATATCACTATTTGCTATGTTTCTTTTCTCAATACCCATGCTGCTGGTTGCCCTGGCTGTCAAGCTGACCTCTCCCGGCCCGGTTCTCTACTGGTCCGACCGCGTCGGCAGGAACAATGCCATCTTCAAAATGCCCAAGTTTCGCACCATGCGCACCGACACCCCTGCGGTTGCGACACATCTCCTTGGTGACCCGGACCAATGGCTGACCCCCGTCGGCAGATTCCTGCGCACATCCAGCCTGGATGAGTTGCCACAGCTCTGGAGCATCCTCGCTGGAAACATGAGTTTTGTCGGCCCGCGTCCCGCCCTGTACAACCAGGATGATCTGATCGCACTGCGTACGAAAAAGGGGGTGCACATGCTGACTCCCGGACTGACCGGCTGGGCGCAGATCAACGGCCGAGATGAGCTTCCCATACCGGTCAAGGTCGATTTCGATGAGTATTATCTGCGACACCGCTCTTTTTCGCTGGATATGCGTATTCTGCTGCTGACCTTCTCCAAGGTTGCCAAACGGGAAGGAGTCACGCACTGACTTTTCTTGTCGGAATATTCAATGAATAGCGAAAAATGAGTGTCTGGCAACAGGAACAGGGAAGGGCGTAGCGTGCGCTTATCAATAGAGGAAATTACTGCAATCAGAGAGACCGTCCATGCCTTGGACAACGAGGCACGGGTTTACCTCTTCGGGTCCCGGACCGACAACACAAAGCGGGGAGGAGACATCGATCTGCTGGTTATGTCGCAAAAGCTAACCAGAGGCGATGCGGGAAAGATCCGATGGCGGCTCTGGGAACTCCTGGGCGAGCAGAAGATCGACATCGTTATTGCCGCTGACACAACCGACCCGTTCGTGCGGGTAGCCTTGAACGAGGGGGTACTGCTATGACACAGAACGACTACATTCAGAATCTTGCCAATGATCTGGATCTGCTGGAAAAATCCCTGTCATGGCTTCAAAGATCATACGTTATCTGTCAACGCTTTGGGAATAGGGAAGAATATTCAGCGGACCAGTTCGATGCCATAGAGGCATTGACCAGCAGGTATGCCAGGACGAGCGATATCCTCATCCAGAAGATTTTTCGGAGCATCGACAAAGTCGAGCTGGAAGATCAGGGAACCATGTTGGATGTGGTCAACCGTGCGGACAAGCGCGGACTGTTCGAATCCATCGACGAGATCCGTGGAATCCGGGATTTGCGGAACAAGATCGCCCATGAGTATTCGAAGGAAGATCTGGAACGGCTATTTGAAGATGTCATGCGTTTCACTCCCCGCATCCATGCAATTGCAGGCTCCGTCTTTGCCTACTGCAGCCGCTTCGGAATTACGCGTAAGGAGAAAGCATGAGCGATCATTTGCTGGCCATTGAGGGGGGGAAACCATCAAAATCACCCCGCCTTCACCAAGCCTCCACAACAACACCCCGACTTGCATTCCATTATTTCTGGATTATTCTTGCTTAACGTTGTAGGGAGGTCTTGACACTGGTGTCGCGAAAAGGTGAGCACAACATGTACTACCCACGCATGGTCAGGGAAAAACGCTTCTGGCGCATCCTGCTGTTCAAAGTCTGCCTGATCGCCTTTTCGCTGCTGTTGGCCTTTTTGCTGCGCTTCGACTTCTCCATTCCCTCCGCCGACTGGCGGCTTTTTGCGCAACTCCTTGCACCACTCCTGATGATCAAAATTGCTGTTTTCTGGAAGATGGGGCTCAACCATGGCTGGTGGCGCTATGTTTCCATTGCCGACGTGATCGAGATCTTCAAGGCCAATGTCTTCGCCTCGGCCCTGTTCGTGCTGTACGTGGCCTTCAGCCGTGGCATGACGGGAATCCCCCGTTCCGTGCTCCTGCTGGACGGGCTGCTCTGCTTTCTCCTCGGTTGTGGCGTTCGCCTGGTTACCCGTGCCTACCGCGAAAACTACTTCCCCATGCCGACGATGCAGGAGAACAACCTGAAGAGGGTGCTGGTGGTGGGCGCCGGCTCTGCCGGCCAGGCCATCGTGCGGGAGATGCGCCAGAATCCTTCCCTGGCTATTTCGGTTGTCGGTTTCATCGACGACGACCCCGAAAAGCAGGAACAGCACTTCCATGGCGTGCCGGTACTGGGCGGACAGGAAAATCTGGACCCTGTTTGCCGGGAACGTGGCGTTGCCGAAGTCATCATTGCCATACCCTCCGCCACCGGCAAACAGGTGCGGAGTATCGTCGACCGCTGCCGTCAAGCGGGTGTTACCTTCAAGACGCTGCCGGGCGTGGGCGACCTGATTGGCGGAAACGTGACCGTGCAGCAGATAAAGGATGTGGATCTGGATGACCTGCTGGGGCGCGAGCCGATAACGCTGGATATCGAGAGGATCAAGAGTTACCTGCAGGGAAAGAGAATCCTGGTTACCGGTGCGGCCGGCAGCATCGGCAGCGAGATTTGCCGCCAGGTGGCCCGCTTCAACCCGGACAAGCTGATTCTGCTGGATGTGGCGGAAACGCCGCTCTTCTTTCTGGAGCGGGAGCTGGCCGAGCGTTTTCCCGCCCTGCATCTGGCCACCGTGATCGGCGATATCCGTGCCCGTACCCTGCTTAACGCCACCTTCGACGAGTTTCTGCCGGAAGTGGTCTTCCACGCCGCAGCCTACAAGCATGTGCCCATGATGGAGGCCAATCCCGAGGCCGCGGCCAACAACAACGTGCGCGGCACCAGGGTCGTCGCCGATGCCGCCCACCAGTTCGGCGTCAAACACTTCGTGATGATCTCCACGGACAAGGCGGTAAATCCCACCAATATCATGGGCGCCTCCAAGCGGGCAGCCGAGCTGTACGTGCAGAACCTGGCCAGGAGGAGCACAACTAATTACGTAACCGTCCGTTTCGGCAATGTGCTGGGGAGCAATGGCAGCGTTATCCCCATCTTCCGCCAACAGATCAAGAGGGGCGGGCCGGTGACGGTCACCCATCCCGAGGTCATCCGCTATTTCATGACCATTCCCGAGGCAGCCCAGCTAGTCCTGCAGGCCGGGAGCATGGGCAAGGGGGGAGAGATCTTCCTGCTGGACATGGGGGAGCCGGTCAAGATCCTGACCCTGGCCGAGGAGATGATTCGACTTTCAGGATTCCGCCCCTACGAGGATATCGATATCAGCTTCACCGGCCTGAGGCCCGGGGAAAAGCTGTACGAGGAGCTGCTCCTGGCCGGCGAGGGGATCCGACCCACCTGCCACGCAAAGATCATGGTAGCCCAGGCGACCCTCCGCGAATGGTATACCCTCAACCGCCAGCTTGACGAACTGTACCGTGCCACCCAGCGGGCCGACACGGGCCGGATTGTCAGCCTCATCGAGGAAATCGTTCCCGAGTATTGTTGCCAGCGGAAGCCGGTGGTACTGGCCTCTAAGAAAAATCCGGAGCAGCCTGCCGTATTCCCGACGGCAAAGCCGGACAGTGCGGCACATCCCGCTTTTATGCTCAACCCATGAGAAACCTCCTATACTCGGGGACGGCTCTGTGGTATCTTCTGCTGCCGCAGGGTTGTCACCTCTTGTGTTCGGAGTGTTTTGATGAACAAACGTCTTTTCCTGGTCTGCCCCCTTCTCAGCCTCCTACTGTGCATCTCCTTCCCGGCCTCATCCTGCTGGGCGCTCGCCTCCAACAACATCCCCCTGGACAGCCCGCTGTACGGTTATCTGGACAAGCTTGCCGGATACGGTTTGATTGGCAGTGATTTCAAGGGTATCAGGCCGTTCAGCAAGGCCGAGGCCGCGCGGCTGCTGCAGGAGGCGCAGGGTAACATCCAACAGTCGCCCGACCCCGTTCCCCCCCTGGTCGCCCAGCTGATGGTGCGTATCCGTGAACTCATCCCCCGGGAAGCTTCGCTCAGGGAACAGCCGGACATGAAGCCGCCCCTGATCAGCTTCGATCCGAAGTCATCCATGCGCCTGCGCTATGCCTATCTGGATGGTACGCCCCGCAACTACAAGCGCCAGGTGCATGATCCCGGCGATGACGGCGTCTTCGGCATTGGCTCGGGACTGCGCCCCAAGAATCCCTATCCCTCGCCGGCAACCCAGCGCGGCAGCGAGGGGACGCCGCTCATGGCCAATAACAACGGCATCGTCTACCGCGAGGGACATAATGCCGAGCTGCGCTGGGCGGTGGAGGGGCACCTGGGTGGGGACGTCTCCGGCCTGCTGGAGACCTCCCTGCTCTACTCCAAAAGTGGATCGGATGCGGACCTTGAGCTGAACCGGGGCTATGTCAAGTTGGGGGGAGGGTCGCTGGAGCTGGAGGCGGGCAAGGATGAGAACTGGCTGGGGCTGGGGTATCGCGGCGCCATCACCCTTTCCAACAATGCCGAAAACATGACCCAGGTCAAGCTCTCCAGCCCGGAACCGTTCAGGGTCAAGTACGTGGGCGACATGAAGTTCGCCCTGATCGGCTCCCGTCTGGATAAAACCGTAACCGATGGAGAAGAGCGCCAGCCCTGGTTCTATGCCTTGAAGCTGTCAGCCAAGCCGACATCCAACCTGGAGATTGGTTTCAACCTGGGCAGGCAGGTGGGCGGTCCGGGGGTTAACAACAGCCTGGGAGACATGGTGCGAGGGCTTGTCGGCGGCACCGGCGCGGACAACTCCAACGGCATGGCCGGTTTCGAGATGCGCTACCGCATCCCCTGGCTGCGCAATACCGAGCTGTACGGCGAGTTTTCCGGCGAAGATACGGCGGCCTTCTGGCCCATTGTGGAGAGTTATCTGGCCGGCATCTACATACCCCGGCTGACCTCTGACGGCAAAAACGACTTCCGCTTCGAATTCTTTCAGGGCAACCGGATCCTCTACACCAACAGCACCTTCCCCGCCGGTTACCTGTACAAGAACATGCCCATCGGCCACTCCCAGGGGGGAGCCACCCGGGACTACTACAGCCGCTTCTGCCACTGGTTCGGCGTGCGCAACAACCTGGCGCTGGAGTACATTTACACCACCCGCGGCGAAAGCGGCCGCATGCCTGGCCAGGCGGTGGAATACAAGCATGCCGGCCGCGTCTCCTGGACCCTGCCGGTGTACGGCGACCTGGATGCCCAGGCGACCTACGGCATCGAGAAGGTCTCCAACCTGAACCTGGAGAACGGCGATGACAGGACCAACCAGCTGGTCAGCATCGAGCTGAGATACCGCTACTGAAATACCCTCGGGCAACAGCCAGCCCCAAAGAAATCTCGAATATACTCTTCGAACAAAAAGCCGCGTCGCAGGATGCGGCTTTTTCTGATAGTATCCCCAATCCGGAACAATTCCCTGTTAAGAGGTTTAAGTCATGGGTGATCACATTATCCGCTCCTTGAGCGTCTCCGGCGGCATCAGGATACTGGTCTGCGATGTCGCCCTGCTGACCCGGGAAATCTGCCGTCTGCACGGCGCATCGCCAACGGTGAGCATTGCCCTGGGGCGCGGCCTGGCCGGCGGGGCGCTGATGGGCGCCCTGCTCAAGCCGGGACAGAGGCTGGCTCTCAAGTTCGAGGCAAACGGCCCGCTGCGGAAGATGATCGTCGAGGCGGACAGCGATGGCGCGGTGCGGGCCAGCGTGGCCAACCCGACCGCCGAGGCGGAGCCGCTGGAGGGGCGCTGGAACGTTGCCGGAGTGTTGGGCCGAGCCGGATTCCTGACGGTGAGCAAAGACCTGGGCTTGGGGGGGCAACCGTACCAGGGCACGGTGCAACTCTGCAGCAGCGAAATCGGCGACGACCTGGCCTACTACCTGGCCGATTCGGAGCAGACGCCGTCCGCGGTGGGGCTGGGGGCGGCACTAGATGAAGACGGCCTGATCTCCGTCTGCGGCGGCTTCCTGGTCCAGGCTCTGCCCGGCGTGGATGAGGCCGAACGGGACAGGGTCACGGACAACATTGCCTCCCTGCCCCCCCTCTCATCCCTGTTGCGGGAAGGGGGGACGCAAAAGCTGCTGGAGCTGCTCTTCGATTCCGTGGCCTACACCCGCCTGGAAACGCGGGAGCTATTCTTCCGCTGCGGCTGCGGCCGGGAGAAGGTGGAGCGGGCCCTGCTCTCCCTGGGGGGCGCCGAGCTGTGGGACATGGGCACCAGGGAAGGGGAGGCCCGGGTGACCTGCGAGTTCTGTCGCCAGAGCTATCAGTTCGATGCCGATGAACTGAAAGCGCTGGCAGAGACGGCAACCCTCACACGAATACACGAAGAGCATGAACATTTACAACAATAAGAGGATGTTGAACCTGAAAAAACGGTTGATCACGCAAAGCCGCAAAGTTCGCCAGGAGAAACAAGCCGCTATAAACAACACTCTCTTTACCGGCTGGGTGAACCTGTCGTTGTTTGTACGTTATGTACCTTCTTTGCGGCTTGGCGTCTCTGCGTGAGATGAAGTGCCTGTTTCAGAATAATCAGTTACAGGAAAGGGTCGCCCCATGCGCACCATCAAACTGACCATAGAGTACGACGGCACCAATTACGCCGGCTGGCAGGTCCAGCCCAACGGCCTGGCCGTGCAGCAGGTGCTCGAGGAGGCGTTGCTGCGGCTCCTGGGGGAGCGGGTGCGGCTGCGCTCTTCGGGACGCACCGATGCCGGCGTGCATGCCCGCGCCATGGTGGCCTCTTTCACCACCAGCCGGTCGCTTCCCCTGCAGGCGTTCGTGGGCGGGGCCAACCGCTTCCTTCCCGACGACATCGCCATCCTCTCCGCGGCCGAGGCGGCGCCGGAGTTCAGGCCGATCCAGGACGCGCGAAGCAAATGGTATCGCTACACCATCTACAACGCGCCGGTGCGCTCCCCTCTGCGGCGCCTGTTCAGCTGGCACGTGCGCGAGCCGCTGGACACGGATGCCATGCAGCTGGCCGCGCATCATTTCCCGGGGCGCCACGACTTCGCCGCCTTCCGCGCCTCCAACTGCGCGGCAAAGACGACGCTGCGACGGATCGACTCCGTAACCATCGCCAGTGAAGGGGAACTGATCGTCATCGACGTGATCGGGGAGGGGTTTCTGAAGAACATGGTGCGGGTCATGGCGGGAACTCTGGTGGATGTGGGGCGGGGGAGGTTCGAGCCGGAACGGGTCGCCTGGCTGCTGGAGAATCCGGACAGGAAAAAGGCCGGCGTGACGGCGCCGGCCTGCGGACTCTGCCTGATGGATGTCAGCTACTGATGCCGTCGTTCGGTGTTACTGCTCCGTGAGCAGCCGCCTGATCAGGAGCTCCATGGAGCGGCCGACCTCATCGTTGAAGTTCCGGTAGATCTCTCGCACCACCCCGCGGCTGTCGATCACCAGCATGACCGGAAGCGAGCGGATGCCGAAGGCTGACTGCACCGCCTGGCTTGCCGGCGCCAGGGGATAGTTGATGCGCAGCTCGTTCACGAACGACCTGAAGGCCTCGCCTCCGTCGTCGTCGGCGCTCAGGCCGAGCACCTGGAGCCCCTGCCTGCCGTACTTGAGCTTCATCTCGACAACGTGCGGCACCGAGACGCGGCAGGGGATGCACCAGGTGGCGAAGAAATCCAGCAGCAGCACATGGCCGCGGTAGGTATCCAGGGATACCTCCTGGCCGGTGGTGGTGATCGCCTTGAAAGGGGGGGAGGGCTGTCCGGCCAGCGGCACAGTATGGGCCGCCGCCGGGAAGAGGATCAGCAGGACGAGCAGCGCCGGGGCATGTCGGCGGAGCAGCCGGACCAATCCCATGCCGATCAGAATGCCTTGGCGATCAGGGCTTCCAGCTGGGATTTGGGGATGGCGCCGACGACCTGATCCACCACGACGCCACCCTTGAACAGCACCAGGGTCGGGATGCCGCGGACGCCGTATTTTCCCGGGGTTGAGGGGTTCTCGTCAACATTGACCTTGCCTACCTTGATCTTGCCGGCATATTCGTCCGCCACTGCGTCGATCAGCGGGGCAATCGCCTTGCAGGGTGAGCACCAGGTGGCCCAGAAATCAACCAGAACCGGCAGGTCTGACTGCAGTACATCCCGTTCGAAATTGGCGTCATTTAACGCAAGTACCTTGTCGCTGGCCATAGACGTTTGTCTCCTTTGGATAAGTTTAAAGTTGGTGAATGATATACCAGGGCGGGAAAAAATCAAGCCCAAACTCCCGGCCACAGGTTTAGTTGAAACATTCGCGAAAAGCGGCTATTCTACCGCGGCAAGACACTGTTCCGGGAGCAGCCCATGCCGTATCTGACGCTCAATATCGATATTCAGGATCGCACCGCCCTGGTCGTGGGAGGGGGAACGGTCGCCCTGCGCAAGGTGGGTACCCTGCTGGCGGCGGGGGCGCGCGTGCAGGTGGTGGCGCCGGCCCTGGCCGAGGGGCTGGAGACGCTGCGGCAATTGGGCGCTATCTCCGTGCGCAGCGCCTCCTACGCTCCGGCCGACCTGGAGGGGGTCTTCCTGGCGGTGGCCGCCAGCGACAACCGGGAAGTGAACGCCGGGGTCGCCCGTGACGCGCGGGAGCGGGGCATCCTGGTGGCCGTGGCCAATGCGCCGAAGCTGGGTACCTGCACCTTCCCGGCCATCCTGCGGCGGGGAGAGCTGGAAATCGCCGTCTCCAGCGGCGGGCGCTGCCCCGCCTTTTCCGTACAGGTCAGGGACCGCATCGCCGCGGTGATCGGCGAGGAGTACGCCACGGCCCTGGAACGGCTGGCCGCGGAGCGCGAAAAGCTGTTGACGGAGGGGAATGGCAGCACCTACAATGCAAAACTTGTGCGTTTTCAGGCAGAGCGTGTGCTGGGCCAGCTGGCCGTTGACAGGGATGGGGCATGATGAGCAAATTTTTTTTCTACTGTACCCTCGTCCTGTACGGGGGGGCCACCCTGGCCTACCTGATCTATCTGCTCAGGACAACGCCACTGCTGGCAACCTGGGCCCACCGGCTGATCTCGGCCGGATTCATCGCCCATCTGCTCTCCACCATCCACCGCGCCGTCCTCACCGGCCAGCTGCCGCTGACCAGCATGCACGAATCGCTCTCCTTCTTCAGCCTGGCCATCGTGGGGGCGTTCATCTTCTTCGAGCGCAGTTACCGGGTGGCCATACTGGGGTCATTCGTCACCCCCCTGGCGCTCTTGGCAATCATCGCCTCCAGCGCCCTGCCGGACGAGATCAGGCATATCTCCCCCATACTGCGCAGCAACTGGTTCTGGGGCCACGCCCTGATGGCGTTCATAAGCTACGCCGCCTTTACCATTACCTTTGCCACCTCGGCCATGTACCTGCTCCAGGAACATTTCCTGAAGAGGAAGCGCTTCGGCGCCCTGTTCCGCAAGCTGCCGTCGCTGGAAATCATGGACGACATCAGCTATCGCTGCCTGACCATCGGTTTCCCGCTCCTGACCCTGGCCATCATCTCCGGCGCCATCTGGTCGGTACAGGCGGGCGGGAATTACTGGAACTGGGCCGACCGCAAGCAGGTCTGGTCCATGATCACCTGGTTCATCTACGCCGCGCTGCTGCACGGGAGGCTGACCACCGGCTGGCGGGGACGGCGGGCTGCGCTGCTCTCCATCCTCGGGTTCATCGTCCTTTTGATCACCTTTTTCGGCATGAGGCACAGCGTCACATGGTAGCCCAGTCAGGACAGCGGTTGTCGCCAGGGGCGGGGGAGACTGCGGCGCAATGAATATCATCGTTGTCGGCCTCTCCCACAAGACAGCGCCGGTGGAGGTACGGGAGAGGGTGGCATTCTCGCCCAACCTGATTGAAAGGCCGCTGCGGGAACTGGTCAGCCTGGACGATATCAGCGAAGGGGTGATCGTCTCCACCTGCAACCGGGTGGAGATCTATGCCACCACCCATGACATCGCCGGCGGCACGGCCCGCATCAAGCGTTTCCTGGCTGACCACCACCGCATACCGCTGGAGAGCCTGGAGCAGTACCTGTACAGCTACCACTCCGAGGCAGCCATCCGCCACGTGTTCCGGGTGGCCTCCAGCCTGGACTCCATGGTGGTGGGAGAACCCCAGATCCTGGGGCAGATCAAGACCGCCTACGGCTATGCGGCCGAATACCGGACATCGGGCACCATCCTGAACCGTTTCCTGCACAAAGCTTTCTCCGTTGCCAAGCGGGTGCGCACGGAAACCAGGATCGCCTCCTCGGCGGTTTCGGTGGCCTTTGCCGCGGTGGAGCTTGCCCGCAAGATCCTGGGCGACCTGTCCGGCAAGACCGTCATGCTGATCGGCGCCGGCGAGATGTGCGAGCTGGCAGCCAAGCATTTTCTCACCAGCGGCGCCCGTGGTCTGTTGGTGGCCAACCGCACCTTTGCCAAGGGTGAGCGCCTGGCCGCCGAGTTCGGCGGTGAGGCGATACCCTTCGAGGAGCTGTTCCAGGAGCTCCACCGGGCAGATATCGTGCTCTCCTCAACCGGCGCGCCGCACACCATCATCGCTCCCCGGGACGTGGAGGCGGTGGTGAAACGGCGCAAGTTCAAGCCGATGTTCTTCATCGACATCGCCGTGCCGCGCGACATCGATCCCCGGGTGAACGACCTGGAGAGCGCCTACCTCTTCACGGTGGACGACCTGCAGGAGATCGTTGAGGCCAACATGGCCCAGCGCAACCAGGAGGCGAGCAAAGGGGAAGAAATCGTCGAGCAGGAGATCGGACAGTTCCATTGCTGGCTCTCCTCCCTTGAATCGACCCCCACCATAGTTGCCCTGCGCGCCAGGTTCGAGGAGATCAGGCGGGCGGAGTTGGAAAAGACTCTCTGCGGCTGGAAGGATCTCTCCCCCGAGGCGGAAAAACGGCTGGAGATCATGACCCTCTCCATCATGAACAAACTGCTGCATACTCCCACGGCCGTGCTCAAGCGGGCCGGCCAGGGGGGGCGCACCGACCTCTATACCGATGCCCTGCGGCAGCTTTTCGATCTTCAGACAAGCCGGCAGGACGACGACGAACTGGAGCTGGAACTGGAGGAGGAGTGAGACTCCCTCCGCTGATAGCCGGAACACTGGTCAGGCGCTACAAGCGTTTCCTGGCCGATGTGATCCTGGAGGACGGCAGCCCCGTCACGGTCCACTGCCCCAATTCGGGAAGCATGAAGGGATGCGCGTCCCCCGGCAGCCGGGTGCTGCTCTCCCGCAGCGCCAATCCGGGCCGCGCCTATCCCCTCACCTGGGAGCTGGTGGAGTCGGACGGATGCTGGGCCGGCATCAACACCTCCCTGCCCAACCGCCTGGTGCGGGAGGCCATCGAGAACGGCACCGTGGTGGAACTCCGGGGGTATGACAGCATCCGGCCCGAGGTAGCCTACGGCCAGCGGAGCCGCATCGATCTCCTCCTGGAGGGGCCGGCCGGGCGCTGTTATGTGGAAGTCAAGAACGTCACCCTGGTGGAGGGGGAAAGGGCACTCTTCCCCGATGCCGTGACGGTCCGCGGCCAGAAACACCTGAACGAGCTGATGCGGGTGGTCAGGGAGGGGGACCGGGGAGTGATCTTCTTCACCGTCCAGCGGGGCGATGCCGAGAGCGTTTCTCCGGCGGACGCCATCGACCCGGAGTACGGCAGGCTGCTGCGACTGGCGCTGGACAGCGGCGTGGAAGCGCTGGCCTACCGGGCCGTTGTCTCACCTGAGGAGATCCGCCTGAAGGAACGGCTTCCGGTGATCCTGTAGGGGCGACCCGCCTTTCGGTGATTGAGTGCATCCGCGCTCATGAGTCCACCAGAGGCGCATGCACACGCCCCTACGAGCGCATTTGTCCTGAAAAAGCAGTTGTTCACGCGAAGTCGAAAAGTACGCGAAGAAAACAGATGGGTACCCAAAACACGGGAATTACCTGTTCGGTGATGCGTGGACGTATAACAACTATTAGATTTCTTTGCGTCTTCGCGCCTTTGCGTGAGATGGATTTCCGTTATTACGTTCATGATTCAAGAGGGAGAACGGTTATGCCCCCCAGGCAGCTTCGTATCGGTACCCGCGCCAGCCAACTGGCGCTCTGGCAGGCCAACTGGGTCAAATCCGAGCTGGAGAAGAGATATCCCGCTATGGAAGTGACCCTCACCAAAATTAAGACCATGGGGGACAGGATCCTTGACGTCCCCCTGGCCCAGGTTGGCGGCAAGGGGCTGTTCGTCAAGGAGATCGAGGAAGCCATGCTGCGGGGGGAGATCGACATCGCCGTGCACAGTATGAAGGATGTTCCCACCGAGTTTCCCGAGGGGCTGGGGCTGTACTGCATCACGGAGCGTGAGGACCCTCGCGA
Source organism: Pelobacter propionicus DSM 2379 (assembly GCF_000015045.1). Lineage (GTDB taxonomy): Bacteria > Desulfobacterota > Desulfuromonadia > Geobacterales > Pseudopelobacteraceae > Pseudopelobacter > Pseudopelobacter propionicus. Next base: position 3,727,665 of record NC_008609.1, on the reverse strand, counting down.
CGCGGTTGTTTCCCGCGCTGCGCGGTTCTCCCACCTGCCGCCCGGCGCCAGGGTCGGCACCAGCGCCCTGCGCCGCCAGGCCCAGTTGCTCCATGCCCGTCCCGACCTGGAGATGGTAACGATCCGTGGCAACGTGGAGACCCGCATCCGCAAGCTGGATGAGGAAAACCTGGATGCGGTCATCCTGGCCGCCGCGGGGCTGAAGCGTCTCGGCCTCACCCAGCGGGTGGCCGAGTACCTGGATGTGGAGTTCTCCATTCCGGCCATCGGCCAGGGCGCCCTGGGGATCGAGTGCCGCCTGTCTGACCCGGTCGTCACCGAGGCCATCGCATTCTTCAACCACCCCGACACCAGCCATGCCGTACGGGCCGAACGGGCCCTGCTCAGGCGCTGCCAGGGGGGATGCCAGGTACCCATCGCCGCCCATGGTACGATACGGGGGGGCGAGCTCAGGCTGGTCGGTCTCATCGCGGCGGTGGATGGACGGGAGTTTGTGCGCGACGAGATCAGCGGTCCGGTTGATCAATGTGAGCACCTGGGGGAGGAACTGGCCGACCGCCTGCTCTCCCGGGGGGGCAGGGCAATTCTGGAGGAGGTTTACCAGCGTGAAATCTGAAACGAGAGGAATAGTATATCTTGTGGGATCCGGCCCCGGCGATCCGGGACTGATCACCCTGCGCGGCATGGAGTGCCTGCGCCAGGCAGAGGTGGTGGTGTACGACTACCTGGCCAACGAACTGCTCCTCAACCATGCCCCGGAATCGGCGGAGCGGATCTACGCCGGAAAGATCGGCGGTCGCCATAACCAGGGGCAGGATGAGATCAATGCCCTGCTGGTGCGGAAGGGGAGTGAGGGGAAGATCGTGGTTCGCCTCAAGGGGGGCGATCCCTTCGTGTTCGGTCGGGGAGGAGAGGAGTGCGAGGCTCTGCGCGAGGCGGGGATTCCCTTCCAGGTCGTGCCGGGAGTCACCGCGGCCGTGGGCGCTGCGGCCTACGCCGGCATTCCCCTCACCCACCGCGAGTACACCGCCTCGGTCACGCTGGTCGCCGGCCAGGAGGGGAAGGACAAGGACGAGTCCAACATCGACTGGGAGCGCCTCTCCCACGGCAACGGCACGGTTGTCTTCTACATGGGGGTCACCACCCTGCGTCGCAACATGGAGCGCCTGATACAGCACGGCAAGAGCGCCGACACGCCGGTGGCCCTGGTGCGTTGGGGCACCACGCCGAAGCAGCAGGTGCTGACCGGCACCCTGGCGGATATCGCCGACCGGGCCGAGAAGAGCGCCTTCAAGCCGCCGGCGGTAACCGTGGTGGGTGACGTGGTCAGGCTGAGGGACAAGCTGGCCTGGTTCGACGGCCGTCCGCTCTTCGGCAAGAGGATCATGGTCACCCGCGCCGCCGTCCAGGCGGGGGAGTTTGCCGGCATGCTGGCCCAGCGGGGAGCGGCGGTGATCGAATGTCCCACCATCCGCCTGGTGGAACCGGAACAGTGGCAGCCGCTGGACGCGGCCCTGCGCGACATCTCCGGCTATGACTGGATTGTGCTCACCTCGGCCAACGCGGTGCGCTGCTTCTTCAGGCGCCTGGACGCCCTTGGCCTGGACGCCCGTAGCCTGGCCGGTTGTCGGGTCTGCGCCGTGGGTCCGAAAACCGCCGCAAAGATCAGGAACTTTGGCATCAATGCCGATCTGGTCTCCTCCGACTACAAGGCCGAGGGAGTGGTAGCCGAATTTGCCAAGCTGGACATCCGCGGCAAGAAGATCCTCTACCCCTGCGCGGACCGGGCCCGCGACCTGATTCCCCGGGAGCTGGGCACCATGGGCGCCCAGGTCGATGCCCCCATCGCCTACCGCACGGTCCTTCCGGACAGGCTGCCGCCCGAGGCGGTGTTTGCCCTGGAGAAGCGCTCCGTGGACTGCATCACCTTCACCTCATCCTCCACGGTGCAGAATCTTGCCAGCATGCTGGGCGAGGACCGCATGTTGGACATGCTCAAGGGAGTGGCCATCGCTTCCATCGGACCGATCACCACGCGCAGCTGCCGCGCCCTGGGACTCAAGGTGGATATCGAGCCTGCCGAATACACCCTGGATGCCCTGACCGACGCCATCGAAGCCTTCTTGACGGCCTGATGGAGCTGGGTTATAGAGTAAATGGCTGAGAACAATCTTGAGGAAGGGAGACATATGCAGCCTGTCCAGGCACTGATATCCGGCAAGGTGCGCCTCCCTTCCCCGCCACTGATTGCCGTCAAGATTCTGGAAGAGATTCGCAGGGATGACTTTACCTTTCAGGACCTGTCCTACCTGATCGAGTCCGATCCGGCCCTGACGGCGCGGGTGCTTAAGGCGGCGAACTCATCGTTCTTCTGCCCCGGCAACAGGGTGACCAGCATCGAGCGGGCCCTGGCCCTGCTGGGATCGAACGCCGTCACCAACATCGCCCTCTCCTTTGTCATCGTCACCGGATTTCAGCCCGGATCGACGGGGAGCTTCGACACCACCACCTTCTGGCGGCGTGCGTTGACCACGGCCGTTGCCGCGGAACTGATCTCCACGCTGGTGGGGAGTCAGGACCGCGACATCTTCGTCATCGCCCTGCTCCAGGACATCGGCATCCTGGTCATGCACGGCAATGACCCCCAGGAGTACCAGAGAGTCTTTCAGTTGAGAACGGAACAGGGGATGGGGCTGTGCGAGGCTGAACGCCAGATATTCGGCTTCAGTCACCAGGAGCTGGGGGCGGCTCTGCTGAAGAGCTGGCAGATTCCCGAGGAGATGTACCTGCCCATCAAGTATCACCATGCAACTGATGCCGTTCCCGACCAGTACCGGCAACAGCACGACATCCTCTGCGTCGCCGACTGTCTGGCCTCCTTTCATTGCGGAACCCAGGACGCGGACAAGATCAGGCGCGGCAGACACATCCTCTATGAGACCTTCGGCCTGCTGGGAAAAGAGGTCGAGGCACTAATCGAGGCGGTTGGCACCAGGTCTTTCGAGGTGCTGGCCTTCTTCGAGATCGCGCCGGACGCCATGCGGCCGCTGGAACTGATCCTCCAGGAGGCCAACGAGCAGCTGAGCAGCCTGCACGATGCCTATGACCTGCAGGCCATCGAACTGCAACAGGCCAGGGAGAAGGCTGAAAAACGAGTCCGGGAGCTGCACGACACCAACGTCATGCATCGTGAACTGGCCTTCCGGGACGGCCTGACCGGGGTCTACAATCGCCGCTTCTTCCAGGAAGCCCTGGACAAGGAGCTGATGCGGGCCCAGCGCTATAACCGCCAGTTCTCGCTGGTAATCTTCGATCTGGACAACTTCAAGACCGTCAACGACACCCACGGCCACACCGTCGGCGACCTGCTGCTGATCAACGTCAGCAAGACCGTGCAGGATATCCTGCGCACGACCGATATCTTCGCCCGCTACGGTGGAGACGAGTTTGTCATCGTCATGCCCGAAACCGACTTGTCCAGCGCCATAGCCGTGGCCGAGAACCTGCGCGCCCGGATCCAGGGGCTGACCACCAGCGTGGGTAACGTCTTCATCAGGACCACCATCAGCATCGGCCTGACGAGCTACATCGCCACCCTGGGTAACAGGAGCCGCGAGCAGATCATCGACATCGCCGACAAGGCGCTGTACATAGCCAAACACAGCGGGAAAAACAGCACCCGAGCCCTGAAGTTTCCCGATAAATAGCCGTCCTGTCGCAAAAAGCGCTGCCGTCCATGGGGAGAGGCGCCGTGAATCCTTTTATACCAGGGTCTCAGGGCGCTTTTCTTTTGCCTCATTCCGCGGATTGCGGGTATAACCGTCTGAATACATTCGCTAAGGAGGCAGCATGTCAGAATTCAGCAACGTTACGGTTATCAAGAAGGCCAACATCTACTTCGAGGGCAAGGTCGCAAGCCACACCGTCCTCTTCCCCGACGGCACCAAGAAGACGCTGGGCATCATGCAGGCCGGCGACTACGAATTTTCCACCGCCAATGCCGAGGTCATGGAGATACTCTCCGGCACGCTGGAATGGCAGATGAAGGGGGAATGCTGCTGGAAGACCATAGGCGCCGGCGAATCATTCCAGATTCCGGCCGACTCGGTCTTCCTGATGAAGGTGCCGGCGGTCGCGGACTACTGCTGTTCGTATATACAGTAAAGGTTTAGCCCACACAAAAGCGCAGGGGCACGAGCTGTGCGTCTCAACAGCATAATTCTCCCGTTGTTTCAGTCTCTCTTCGTGCCTCTGTGCCTCCGTGTGAATCCATCTGCTATTTTCTCCTGTTTTTAAAACGTTACGCCCTATGTTCCGAACAACTCCCCTCATCGGCCGTTTTGCCCCCTCACCCACCGGAGCGCTGCATACCGGATCGCTGGTCAGCGCCGTGGGGAGCTGGCTGATGGCCAAAAGCGCCGGCGGCCAGTGGCTTGTGCGCATCGACGACCTGGACAGCCAGCGCCAGGTGCCGGGCATGGCCGACGACATCCTGGCCACCCTGGAGCGATTCGCCCTGTTCTGGGACGGCGAGATCTCCCGCCAGAGCCTGAATTTGGAACTCTACGAGCAGGCTTTCCAGGAGTTGAAGAGAAAGGCTCTGCTCTATCCCTGCTGCTGCTCCCGCAGGGAGATCTCCCAGGCGGCCTCGGCCCCACATCCCACGGACGACTGCCTCCCCTACCCGGGCAGTTGCCGCAACGGCATGCCGGAAGGAAGAACGGTGCGCTCCTGGCGGGTGCGGGTGACGGACGAGCCGGTCTGTTTCCATGACCTGCGGCGGGGGATGATCTGCCAGAATCTTTTGACGGGGTGCGGGGATTTCCCGCTGCGGCGGGCTGACGGGGAGTTCGCCTACCAGCTGGCGGTGGTGCTGGACGACCGGATCAGCGGTGTCAATCAGGTGGTGCGGGGGGATGACCTGCTGGCGTCAACGCCGCGCCAGATCCATCTGCAGCGCCTGCTCGCCCTGCCTCAACCGGAGTACTGCCATCTGCCGCTGGTGACCGGGCCGGGCGGGACCAAGCTGAGCAAGCGGGACAACCTGGTGTCCCATCATCTGGGGAACTGGAAGGACAGGGAAGGGGTGCTGCTGCACAGGGTGCTGCGCTTCCTGGGGCAGGAACCGCCGGCGGAACTGAGCGGCGCCTCCTGTCCTCAGATCCTGGCCTGGGGGGCGGCCCATTTCGATCTCCGCAAGCTGCCCCGGAAGGGTGGGGAGTTGACGCTCGTCAGCTGACAATTTCCCCTTCTTCGTGCCATCTTGATATCAGCTTTGATGTGAAACGGGAATTACCTGCCTTTTCCTATTCCCATCAACTCGGCCATGCGCACGATTGGCGCATCGCTGACCCGCTCGCCGTCGTGGTAAAAGGTGACCAACTGCAGGGCACCGTCCTTGGCAACCTTTGTCGCCACGTCATCGGGGGTGAAGGTGGTGCGCCCGAGGGACTTCCTGGTGGGCCAGTCGATGCCGCTGTAGCTCAGATAGACCAGCTTGGAGCAGTAGACCCTCTCCTTTGACTCCACATCAAAATTGAAGTCATATGGTTTTCCCACCTGTCGCAAGGCCAGCATGATCGTGGTGGCGCGCGCTTCACGGCTCTGGTCCGGTTTGCGCAGGATCCCGAGACTGTCGATATTGAGGAAATGCTGCAGGGTGTTCATCTCCACCCCTGAGCGCAAGGCCTCTACCACCAGCCTTCCCTGGCGGATCTCGTCATGATGGCGAGCCACCAGCGGGTTGTTCCAGATGCCCAGTTCCTTCAATTCCACCTCCGTGCCGATCCAAACCGCCGCGTGCCCCCAGTAACCCGGTATCAGCTTGTCCGTCAGGCGGAAGGGGGTCTTCTCCAGCAGGATATCTCCTGCCTTCAGGCTGGCGCTGATATCGGCCAGGACATCTCCTTTTTTGTACAGCTTGCCCCTGCGCGTTTCAACCAGGCCCACCGCATTGCCGAAAACCATGCTGAACAGGCTGACGCCTTCCCGTTCCATGCCGCTCATGGCATCAGTCGTTACTGCGGCCAGGAAACCGAGTTTACGGCCGACCACGTACAGGGGGGACCAGGTTTTGACCATGGAATAGGAGGGGCTCTGCTCAATCAGCAGCCTGAGGTACTCGCTTTCCCGGTCGTGGGCCGTCGGGGCGACAGCGTGCGACGTCTCGCGCTCGTAGAACCTGATCGCCCTGCGCACCCGGGCCCGGTTTCTCACGGAGTCGTAATTCATGGTTATTTTCGCCAATGCCGCGCTTCTCACCTTGTAGCCCGGATCTCGTTCATTGAGGATGCGGCGCAGCTTGCTGTCCCCTTCGAAGAGCGAGATGGCCAGCAGGTAGTTGTCGTAGAGCAGCATGGCCGAGGAGAGCGACAGCATCACCCCGGTCAGGCGCGATCCCGGTGTGATCCCCTGTCGCGCCAGCTCCATTTCCGAGCCGTCCAGCCAGCATTCGTGTGATTCAGCCACCGCCAACAGCTCGTCGCGCAGTGTCAGATGCTGGTTGATGCCGGTATTGATCAGGGATATGTCATCACCGGTCAACGGCCTGCCCCTGTCAATCTTGTCCTTGATGGCCTTGCCGACCTTGATCGTCTCGGCCCGCAGCGCCAGTGCCCGTTCCGCAAGGGTACGGAACTCGCTAAGCTCCTTTTTGAGCGACGCTTCCACCGCTTCACGGCTGGCTTTATGGGCAGAAGTGGGATGCTCCTGGCAACCGCCGGCAGCTAATACAGGCGAAGAGATGCAGAGAACAGCCATGAGGAGAAGGGGGAAATACGACAACTTCATCTTGTATGCTCCTTGGGTGATGATGGGCCGACCTACCTGCGCTGCAGCTTGTCGGAATACATGCGTTGATCGGCCATCCCGATGATCTCCTCAAGGCTGGCGTCGCCTTCGCGGTGAAGCACAACCCCGACCGATACGCCAAGCTGGAAGCGTTTGCCGTCGAGGGTGATCTGTGTCTCGAGGACTTCGCGCAATCGGGCGACAAGCGCTTGCACCCTTTCCTCGGAAACCGCTTCCATCAGCACGACGAACTCGTCGCCACCCCAGCGGGCAACGGTATCTTCGGCGCGCACGGTTGCCCGGCAGCGCCGTGCGACCTCCCGCAGTACGGCATCGCCCGCGTTGTGGCCATACCGGTCGTTGACGTCTTTGAAACCATTCATGTCCAGGAACAGAATCGCGCAGGCCTGGTCCGGGTGGCGATGCTGGCGCGCAAAGGCGACGCGTGCCCGATCCGTCAGGAGGCGCCGGTTGGGCAGGCCGGTGAGGGAATCGAACATCACCAGTCGCGCCAGCTCGGCACGACTGCGGATCAGGGCGTAGAGCATCCAGGCGATCAGGCCGCCGGCAAGGGCGACGGTAATCCTCGCCAGGTACGGCAGGTTGTGGTTGAAGTTGTCGTAGCGCGGAGCCACCGCAATCGCCCAGCGGCCGCCGGGGATGTCGATTTCCTGAACCACGGCATCGCTCCGGGCGAACAGGGCGATGTTGCCGAGGATGACGTCTCCTTTGCTGCCCAGGCCGTCTCTGCCGCGCAGCGCATGCTCGAAGCGGCCGTCTTTTGACTCCTTGAACACGCTCTTGAACAGCGAATCCGAGTCGATCACCGTGGACAAAAGCCCCCAGTAGTTTCCGCCAAGGAACAGGGGTACACGGTAGATCAGGCCGCTGCCCCCCTGGACCAGGTCGAGCGGTCCGGCCAGCGCCGGCTTGCCGCTGGCGACGATGCGCTGGATAACGGGCCACTGGCCCGGCAGACTCCGGTAATCGATGCCGATGGCCTTCTCGTTGCCGGTGAGCGGATAGACGTAGGTCAGGCGATAACCGACGGCGATGCCGAAGTTGCGCACATGCGGGTTCCCCTTGTACAGGACGGCGAGCATGTCACCGATTTCCTTTGACTGGATGCGGTTGTTGCGCACGACGAGATAGCTTCCCAAGCCGCTGTTGAGATAGAGCAGTGAATTGAGTTCCCTCTCCACGTGGGCCCGCAGCATGGCCGCGTACGATGTCATCTCGATTCGTCGTTGATTATCGGCTTCGTGCCGCTGGGCCTGGAGGACGGCTTCGCCGAGAGACACCGTAAGCACGAAGACCAGGAGTGCGCCGGCAATTGCGAACCACCTGGCGCTGACCACGGAGTTGATTCGGCGCTTCAAACTGATGGCCTGCGATTTGTCATGTGTGCCCATCCAGCGCCGCCCTCTACTCTTTCTCCACCGTCACCAGCTCTTTCGAGTTGAACATTGCCGCTGGTGAGATGACCTTTTCGCCCAGCGGGATCCTCCTGCCGTACCTCTTCTGCAGCGCTTTCCTGACAATTGGGGCGGATAGATTGAGATCCCCCAGCTTCTGCGGCCGTCCGACCTCCATCTCCAGGGTTCTCTTGTAGATCTTCCAGACCAGCTCCGAGCAGTAGATGCGCGTGTCGGACCACTCGAAGCAAGGGTCGTAGGGTTTGCCGCGCAGCTCTTCCGCCACCCTGCGCAGCTTGCTGAGCGTCTCACCGTTGAGCAGGTAATCGGCATTGCGCAGCCGTTTGACAACGTACTTGCCGTGGACGCCGCGTCGTATCCAGTCGCTCAGGGGGGTGTAGCGCACCTTGGCGGCAGCCTCGAACACCTGGGGAAAGCCGCTGCGGTGGATGATGATCCCCATGTGGCTGTAGCGGGAGCCGGTAGCCTTCTGGATCGCCTTGCTCTGGGGGGAACGGGAGACCTGGAAGATGATGTCGCCGTCCCTCAGGTCGGCGGCGTTGACCGGCAAACCGGTAAGGCAGAACAGGGAAAGCAGGATCAGCAGGCGGCGTATCAGAGGGAGAGACATGGCGACGTGCTCCTCGGGCAGGCGTAATATCGCACGGGTGAAATCATACCGGTTGTGAGCCGGAAGTCGGCCACGGGACAACAGGCCGGCCCGGATCTGCGCTGTCCCGTCCCCGTCACTCCCGCGCTTCCCTTGCCAGCCGCTCCAACTGCCGGTCGTGGATGCGTGCCAGGGAGAGCTGGCTGGCCAGGGCGCCCAGCAGCGCGGTCAGCATATCCCACTGGGTGTCCCACTGGTCCCCCTGGGTGGCGAGAAAGGCATCTGCTTCCTGGCCCAGGATCAGAGCGCCCCACCATTCGATGAACTCGTAACAGGCGCTCATTGCCAGGCAGACTGCGGCCACCAGGAAGAAGAGCCACCCTCCGCGCAGCAGCGGCGTCCGGCGCAGCAGGATCTCCCGAGCCACTATGGCCGGCACGAAGCCCTGGGCGAAATGACCGATGCGGTCATAGGGGTTGCGGCTGAGGGCGAACAAGTCCTGCAGCCAGTAGCCGAAGGGGACCTGGGCATAGGTGTAGTGGCCACCGATGAGCAGAACCAGGCAGTGCAGCAGGATCAAGCGGTAGAGCAGCGGGGTGAGGGGGAAGCTTCTCCAGGTGGGCACCATGATTCCCGCTGCGATGAAGAAGGGAAACACCTCCAGCAGCCAGGTCATGCGGTCATGGGGGTTAAATGCCGAAAACGTCAGTGCGACCAGCGCGACGGCAAGCAGGCAGAGCGGTTCGCGGACGGAAGGCGGCAGGGGGAACCCCTGCCCGGCTGCGTGTAGGTTCCTTGTCATCGGGTACGAGCCTCAGCGGTTTCCCAGATACTGCTCCAGCAACTCTGGCGAAAAACCGGACATGCGCCGGTTGCCGACCATGATCAGCGGCACGCCGCTGCCGCCCAGTTGCAGAAAGCGCTTGCGGGCCGCTTCATCCTTCTCGATGTCGTAGACGACGTGGGGGATGTTCCTGGCTTTCATGTAGGCGACCGCCCGCTTGCAGTAGCCGCACCAGTCGGTTATGTACAACTCCACCGTGCCGCTGAAACGGCGGCTGTCGGAGGAGGGGGCCGGTACGGTGGCCTGGGCGACGGCGAAGCTGTTGCCGGCCGTGGTTTCCGTCCCCGAAGTCCCGTTCGCCCAGCCAAACGGTACCGCCAGCAGCGCCATGGTCATAGTCATCAGTACTGTTTTCATCTCGTTCCCCTCTCGTGGCGGACACTGCTCCTGCGGTTCCGCCCGGTTCTTGTGGTCATTTTCAAGCCATTGGTTGGCGGGTGTAGCATACACCGTCCGATCGGGGTAGTAAAACTTCCTCCCTACCCGCCACCTGGCCAGCAGGAGCAGGAACAGGACAACAGCGGAGTACGGCACGATCCTGCGCATGTACGTCACCCCCCTATCCCCCCAAGGCGATCTCCCTGAGCCGCTTCAGGTCCAGTTTGCCGCTCCCCAGGACCGGCAGGTTTTCCACCTCGATGTAGCCGTCGCGGCCCGGCTTCCACAGGTTGGGCAGACTGCATTCTGACAGGTGGCGCTGGAGGGTCTCGGCGTCGGTGGTCCCCCTGGTGTAGATCACCACCAGCCGCTCCCCCTTTTTCTCGTCCGGTACGGCCGTGACCGCCAGAACCTGGCTCTGGCCGATGCGGCCGTGCAGTTCGTCCTCAACCACGCCGTGGGGCACCATCTCACCGCCGATCTTGCTGAAACGGGAGAGGCGGTCGGTGATACGGATGAAGCCGTCGTCATCCATAACGCCGATATCGCCGGTCACATACCAGCCATCCCTGATCGCCTCGGCGGACTTGTCGCCTCTGCCCAGATAGCCCAGCATGACATTCGGCCCCCTGACCAGCAGCAGTCCCGGTTGCCCCGGTTTCAGCGGCTCACCGCTCTCCGGATCCACCACGCGGATGGCCACTCCCGGAATGGGGTGCCCCACGCTCCCCTCTTTTGAACCGTGCTGACGGACACCACCCGCCTCAACATCCGGCAGGCTCAGGGTGATCACCGGTGACAGTTCGGTTGCGCCATACCCCTCCAGGGGGCGTATTCCGAACTTCTCCTGGAAGGAGTCGGCCAGCCTGCTCTTCAGCTTCTCGGCGCCGGTCACCACCAGTCGTAGGGAGGCAAAGTCCTCTTTTTTGGCCCGCCGCAGATAGGCCAAAAGAAAGGTGGGAGTGGCCAGCAGGATGGTGGAGCGATGCTCCCGCACCACCTGGGCGATCTTCTCGCCATCCAAGGGGTTGGGGTGGTAGGCGGCGGAAAAACCGCTGGTCAACGGAAACCAGAGAGTGGCGGTAAAACCCAGGGAATGGAAGAACGGCAAGGCCGAACAGACGTTGTCGTTCAGGTCGACCCGGAAGACCATGCGCAGCGCCTCGATGTTGGACATGATGTTGTGATGGGTCAGCATGACCCCCTTGGGTTCGCCGGTGCTGCCGGAGGAGAAGATCACCGTGCCCACTTTGTCGGCATTGAACTCCTCCCGGTTGCAGAGCAGTCGTGAGGGGAGCAGGCGTCCCCTGACCAGCGCCAGCAGCCTGTCCGTGGCGGAGAGGTTCGGCAGGAGATTCTCCAGCAGGATTATCCCCTCAGGCCTCGGCAGCGCGGGGAGCTTCTCCAGAAAAGCACGCGAGGTGATGATGCTCGTGATAGCGCACTGTTCCACGGCCGAGCGGAAGGAGGCCTCCGAAGCGGTGTAGTTCAGGTTGACCGGTACGCGCCCCATCAGCGACAGGGCCAGGTTGGTCAGCACCCCGCCCACCGAAGGTGGGAGGAGCACGCCGACGTAACCGGCCTCACCGCACCTCTCTGGGCCTGCTTTTTCACGGGAAGCAGCGGCGGGCAGCACTCTTTCCAGCTTCCGTGCCAGGGCCAGGGCGCCGGCCAGGGTCTGGCCGTAGCTCAACGTTTTCCCGGAGGTGTCGGCAACTGCCCGGCGGCTCCAGTTCCTCCTGGCGGTACGGACAAACTGCTCGGCCAGGGGACGACGCCCCGCTTTGCGCGATTCGAACCAGTCGCAGGAAAGTTGCATGACCGCCTGGCGTACCTCCAGGGCGGTGCTGGTGGCCGGCATGGGATCACCGAAGATGACGCTGACCCGGTAGGGGGACAGGGTCGGCGGACGGGAGAGCAGGCGACCGTGGGCATAGCTGAGGATGCTGCCCCAGGCGCCGCCGATGTAGACCGGGATGATCGGGTAACCGCTGTCTTTCACGATCCGCTCGAACCCGCCCCGGAATTCCCGCAGCATGCCGGTGCGGGTAAGTTCCCCCTCGGCAAAGATGCAGACCATGTAGCCGTCATCCAGGGCTGCGCGGGCCCTGCGTATGAATTCCAGCAGCTCCTTTTTGCCGTCGCGGGAGGAGACCGGGATGACTCCCATCAGTTTGAACAGCACCCGCAGGACGGGGGTGTCGTAGATTTCGCGTTGCATGACAAAGCGGATCCGGCGCTGATTGGTGGCGGTCAGCAGCAGGGCGTCCACCCAGGTGACATGGTTGGGGATCAGCAACGCCGGTCCCTCGATGGGCAGGTTATCGGCGCCATGGATGCGGATGCGGTAGAAGACGCGCATGGTCACCAGGGCGATGAAGCGCAGCAGGAAGTCGGGCAATGCCCAGAAGGAGATCAGGGTCAGGAGCAGGGTCAGGACGCCGACGGAACTGAACCCCTGGGCGGCGGAGAGCTTCAACGGGCCGCTGAAGAACCAGGTCAGGGCCGAGGCCAGAAGGATTCCGACCCAGTTGAGGAAGCTGGCGGCGGCCAGCACCTCGCCCCGCCTGGCCGGTTCGGCCCGGAACTGGATGAAGGTCTGCAGCGGCAGGCTGAACAGGCCGGCGGAGACGCCGAACAGCACCAGGATGGCCAGGCAGGAGGGGAGCGAGGAGGGAACGGCGTGCAGCAGCATCAGCGCGATGGTCAGGCCGATGGCGCCGATGGGCACGATGCCGAACTCCACGTCCCGGCCGGAGAGTTTGGCTGCTAGCAGCGAACCGCCGCCGATCCCCAGGGCGGCGGCCAGAAAGAGGTAGCCGCTCTGGGCCTCGACCAGCCCCATTTCCTGCATGCCGTAGGCAATCAGGTTGAGTTGGGCATAGGCCCCCATGAACAGGAAGTAGGCCTGGCCGATCACCGCCAGCATCAGATCCCGATCGTGGTGAATCTCCAGCAGGGTGCGCAGGATTTCGTCAGGGAAGAGGGATATGCTGCGCCGGCTGTCAGCGGCGGGGGTTCTCTCCATGCCGAAGGCCGCCCAGAGTCCGGCCACGGCGATCAGCAGGCAGAGCAGCGCCGCCAGCCAGAAGCGCCCCAGAACAGCCTGGGTCAGGCCGGAAGCCATGGTGGTCCCGAAGATGATGGCCAGGTAGGTGAATGATTCCACCAGTCCGTTGGCGCGGGAGAGTTGGTCACGGCCGGCCAGCTCGGGGATCACGCCGTATTTGGCCGGGGCGAAAAAGGCACTGTGGGTGGCCATCAGGAAGATCACCAGGTAGAGCCCCCCATGCCACCCCAGGGCAAAGGCCAGCACCGCCAGGGCGGTGACCGCAACCTCCATCAGCTTGACCGCCACGATGATGCGCGACTTTGCCAGCCGGTCCGCCAAGCAGCCTGCCGGGGCGGAGAAGAGCAGGAAGGGGAGCACGAAAGTGGCTCCCACTGCGGCGGTTATGACGCCGGCGTGTTCCGCTCCCTGGGCTCCGATCAGGCAGAATATGATCAGCAGCTTGAGGATGTTGTCGTTCATCGCCCCCAGGAACTGGGTTGCATTGAGCCGGACAAATGAGCGGGAGAGCTTCCCGGTGACGGATGATTGGGCGTGTTCAGGGGTTGGCATGATCCACCTCATGGGTGTCCGGCATACGCAGCAGAGCGGTCGCCCGGCTGAATACGGGGAGGGGCAGCCCCAGGGAGCGTTTCATCTCAACGTCGCGATCCCAGGGGTTCCTGTTTTTGAGAATTCGCACAAGCCTGGCGGGCGACAGCAGATGGGCGTGAAACCAGGGTGAGGCGATACCGGTGGTCAACAACGGCATGTCGGTGCCGTACAGAAGGCGGTCATGCAATTCACCGTGGCGGAGCAACCGGTGCAGATGGCCGATGCGGTTGGCCTGGGTTATGGCGGATACATCGGCATACAGGTTGGGAAATTCGCTACAGAGACGCAGGAAGCGCCTGAAGTTGCTCTCCCCTCCGTTCCTGCCGTTGGAAGCGGCGTGGGCAGCGATTACCACCACCCCCAGGGAGAGCGGCAGGCGTAATCGTTCCGGATCTCCCAGCTCGTTCCGCGCCCGGGTAAAGGATTCCTCGTTTCCGGTGTGGGTCAACAGCGGCAGCCCCAGATCTCTCAGGCGCAGATAGAAGGGGATCAGTCGCGTATCCGCCGGGTCGATATGCTGGATAGAGGGGAGCCACTTGAGCAGCACGGCGCCGGCGGCAACGACCTGGTCCAGCCGCGCCAGTGCATCGCCGCGATACGGATTGACGCTGGCCCCGAACAGCAGGTTCTGATACCCGCTGGTTTCACGCGCCACAAAACCGTTGGGGATATAGACCTCAGTGACGGAACGGTCCAGTCGGCCGTTGTCCCCTACTACGCCATCCATGGCCAGGACCACCGCCGCATCCACGAGACGCGACCTGGACAGTCGTTCCGAGATGCGCCGCATGATCAAGCCGTCTCCCTCGTTCCTGAGTTCCTGCTCGCTGACATTAAAGGCCCTGAGGTAGACTCGGTAACGCCAGCTGCCGCGCAGCGCCGGCGAGACGAAGCAACCGCTCCCGCCGGCGCCGATTCCGGCGGTGTGGCAGTGGATATCGATGGTGGTGGTGCCTGCATGCATGGTCGTTGCCCCCGAGGGTCGCGGCCACAATACCAGATAACAGGCCGCTGACAGAATAAAAAACAATGCAGCCGGACCTTTCAGGCAGTGTGCCAATACGGGAGGATCGCTCCCATTTTTCGGGAAATGCCTCGCTATCTCCCTTCCCGCGGCCTTCTTGTGCGCCATGCGCCCCCACACCCTGGCACCGCCTGACCATGCCGGAGTCGCCGGCAGCAAGCACCGGGTTCACAGGCGTTGACAAAACAGGTACGCTTCCTGTACATAATTTGCATGAATGAAATCAAATCGTTATCCGCGCCCGATCGAGAGTTTTTCAGGAACGTTTCCCAGGCAGCCTTCACCAACCCCTTCAGCCAGTCACGCATCGAAGTTGACCGCAGGATCGCCGACGCCCCGCCCTCCATGTCGTGGGACGATACCGTTGAACAGGCTGTCGCACGGGTCAGCGAGCGGCTGCGGATGCTGAAGCTGCGTGGCTCAACCGACCTGAGCGGCTACAGCCAGAGCGACCGGGAACTGTTGCGCACCGCGATGCTCTTCGACCTGTACCACCAGTACCGGCAACCCTTTGACGCCTTTATCCTGAAACAGCTTACGGCAGGGGACACCCCCATCCCGGTCCCCTTCGCGTCAACAATCCTTTCCGCCCTTGCCAACATCGGCTTGAACAGTGCTGCCGCGCAACGCTTTCTGGCCATCTTCTACCAGATCCGGAGAGCCTTCTACTTTATCGAAAGCGGGCTGACCGGCCCCTCCCCGGCCATGCAGAACCTGCGCCTGCAACTCTGGAACAATATCTTCACCTGCAACATCACCTGGTACGAAGAGTATCTCTGGGACCGGATGGAAGATTTCTCGACCCTGCTGCTGGGCGAAACCGGCACCGGCAAGGGGGCCGCGGCTGCAGCCATCGGACGCTCCGGCTTCATCCCCTTCAATGAACGCAAGGGGTGCTTCAGCGAGAGCTTTACCCGCTCCTTTATTGCCATCAACCTGTCACAGTATCCTGAATCCCTGCTGGAGTCGGAACTCTTCGGTCACAAAAAAGGCGCCTTTACCGGCGCCATCGAACATCACGAGGGGGTCTTCGACCGCTGTTCTCCCCACGGCTCCATTTTTCTGGATGAAATCGGCGATGTATCCATCCCGGTGCAGATCAAGCTCCTGCAGGTATTGCAGGAACGAACATTCGCACCGGTGGGAAGTCACGAACGACGACGCTTCCAAGGGCGGGTGATCGCGGCAACCAACCGACCGCTGGACGAGATGCGTGCCAAGGGGCAGTTCCGCAACGATTTCTACTACCGCCTCTGTTCCGACATCGTAACGGTTCCCTCGCTCAGGGAGAGGATCAGGAAGGAATCCCGCGAACTGGAAGTGCTGATCAGCAGGATTCTGGTCCGCATGGTCGGTGAAAAAGCCAGGGAATACACCTGTCTGGTATACGACATCATCAGGCGGGATGTGGGAAGTGACTATGCCTGGCCGGGCAACGTGCGGGAGCTGGAACAGGCGGTGCGTAGAATCATCATTACCCGCCATTACAGGGGTGACAGAACCCCGCCGAATCAGGAGAATGACGACAACAATCTTCTTGATGCCATCAGGAGCGAATCACTGGACGCCGAATCGCTGTTGGCAGGCTACTGTAGCGTGCTCTACCAACGTCACGGCACCTACGAAGAGGTGGCGCGAATCACGAACCTTGACCGCCGAACGGTCAAGAAATATATCCGGAAGGACTAATCCTGGCCCATAAACGGTTTCGAGAGGTAGCATCTTTGTTACGCAAGCTGAAGTCCATACTGCAGCAAATCGGTGTTGACGATCGGTTCGATACTGCCACTGAGGAGTCCTATCTGGACTTCAAGTTCAACGACTCACGGGGCGTGGTCATCAGCGTCACCATAGCCACGTTCTTTCTCATCATCGGCCTCTGGGTATGGGACTGGACGATTGATCCCCCGCACGCCATGGATGCGCTGCCGACCAGGATACTCCTGGGCGTGATCGAGATACTCTACCCCATCGCTCTGGCAGCAGGTGTGCGTCGCGCCGTTCTCCCCTGGCTGCTGGCGCTGATTGTCCTGTCAATGGAGACCCTCTTCCTCTACCACCTGACCCTGCTCGAGGGGGGGCTGGTCTACGGCGTATCCGGCTTCATGTTCTGGTTCATGATATCCGTATTCACCGGACTCTCCTTCAACCTGGCCCCCACCCTGCTGACGGTGGTTGCCATTGCTGTTCTGCCCAACATCCTGGTTCGTCTTGGCCTGGCGCCCCAGCTGGAACTCCCCCTGTACAATGCCCTGGTCTGGCCCACCTGCCTGATCGCCATGTTCGGCAATCTGGCGCTGGACAGGCTCTACCGCCGCCTGTTCCGCTATCGCCGGAGCATCGAACATACGGCACGCATCGATACCCTGACCGGCATCGCCAACCGCTTTCATTTCAGCGAGGCCGCACCGGTTCTGCTGGAGCTCTGCCGCCGGCACGAGCATCCCATCAGTGCATTCATGGTCGATATCGACCATTTCAAACAGATCAATGACAGGTACGGACACCCGGAGGGGGACGAGGTCATCCGCCTCGTCGCCGATTCCATGCGGACAAAGCTGCGCAATACCGACCTGCTGGCCCGCTATGGAGGCGAGGAGTTTGTCGTGATCCTGCCCGAAACTCCCCCCCATGCGGCGGTCGGGGTAGCTGAGTCTGTTCGCCGCACCATCGCCGAGAAGGCGCTTGCCCTGGGGGCAGGCCGTTCCATCCGGATCACCATCAGCATCGGTGTGGCTGGTTATGACCTGCTGCCGGACGATATCGGGCTTGAGGAACTGCTCAAGCAGGCTGATACGCGGCTGTACGAAGCAAAAGAGGGGGGCAGAAACCGGGTGGTTGCCGCGCTCCGTGCCCCCCTGCCGTAATCATGACCTCTTTTCGAGGATCTCCTTCTTGATATCGCTTAAGGATTTGATGAAGGCTGCCTCCGGATCGAGGAGCTTGATCCCGTAACGCTCTTCCAGGGCAACCATGAACTCGGTATAGGCCATGGAATCCAGGACATGGCCGGCAAGCGGCAGATACTGGCTCAATTCCTTGACAACACTCTCCTCTACCCCGACTTTCAGCAGAATCTCTTTCATCTCGTCAATCAGATCCATCTTGGTCTCCTTTGTGTAAGGTGTACGTTCACTCCGGCTTGGTCGGGGAGGGTGTCTGCTCCCTCAGGCAGCAGCGCCGGACTTTTCCGGTGGAGGTGCGCGGCAGGTTGGTCATGAAACGGAAGCGGGCCGGGCACATATGATCCGGCAGGCGCGATCTGACCAGTTCCTTCAACTCCCGTACCAGCTCGGGAGAAGACTCGAATCCGGCGGCGGGTACGATAAAGGCCCCCGGCCTGGCCAGGGCGCCGATAGTCACGGCGGCAACGGCGCAATCAGCCACCGCGGGGTGGCCACGTAGCACATCCTCCACCACAAGCGGTGAAACCCACTGGGCATCCACCTTGATCATGTCGTCGCTCCTGCCGCGATGGAAGTAGTATCCATCCTTCTCCAGGAAGATGTCGCCGGTGCGGATGAAGCCGTCCGGCCGCATGGTCGTGCGGCTCAGTTCGGGCAGGTTCCAGTAAAAGGGGGCTCCGGTTTCGCCGCTCACCAGCAGGTTGCCCTCGCTCCCGGAAGGAACGTCGTTGTCAGCGTCGTCCACCAGGCGAACCCGGTAGCCGGGCACCACCATCCCCGCCGATCCGGCCACCGCCCGCCCCGGCGGGTTGCAGATGAAGTGGTGGGAGAGTTCGGAAGCGCCGATGCCGTCGATGATCTCCATGCCGGTCAGCCGTAGCCACTCGTGGAACAGGAGCGGGGGGAGCGCCTCGCCGGCCGAGCAGCAGAGCCGCATGGGGAATTTCAGCTTTGGTTCTGCGCAGGAGAGGATGATCTGCCGGAATACGGTCGGCACGGAGAAGAAGATGGAGGGGCTGCGCTGTTCTATGACGTGGAGAATGGAGAGGACATCCGGCTTGCCCGGAAGGAGGACGGCAGTGGCCCCGAAACGGAGCGCGAACGAGAGGCTGTTGAGCAGGCCGTAGCAGAAGGAGAGCTTGCTGGTGGAGAAGATGACGTCATCGCCCGTGATACCCAGCACGCTCCGCCCCATCAGGTCGCAGGGCACAAGCAGGCTCGTGTGGCGATGGGGAATCCCCTTGGGCCTTCCGGTGGAGCCGGACGTGTAGAGCATGTAGGCGAAATCCTCGGCCGAGGGGTGATAGGGGAGGAAGCCATCTACGCATGAAGGAGCCTCCTGGGTCGGGCCGAGATCGTCACAGACGACCTGGGCTAGTCCGGGACACAGGGCGGCATGGCGTGAGGCATGCTCGGCGTGGCTGACCAGCAGGCGAGCGCCACTGTCGGCAATCACGTGGGCCAGGTCGTCATCCGCCAGTGCTGAACCGGCGGCCACGGCCACCGTCCCTGCCAGCAGGCACCCCAGAAAGGCAACCGGAAAGGAGAGACAATCGGGAAGGGCCACCACGACACGCTCGCCAGCGACGATCCCCCGCTCCCGCAGGAGCAGGGCGAAGCGACGGCTGGCCAGGTTGAGCTCGGCATAGCTGAGCGCCCGCTCCCCGCAGAAATAGGCCACCTTATCGGGATGGCGTTCAATGCTCTGCCTGATCAGCTCCACTGCCGCATTTGGCGTACTCAAGTCATCTCCCTGGTGATTCGTGGATTGCGCGCACGGCGCCATACGGCACGGCACAACACAATACAATAGGTTACGCGGCCGCAACAAGGGACAATCGCATTAAAAAAATTAAAATGTTTTCGCAACTGACGCGGAAACGGGTATATTCACCCCCAATGCCACAGGCCGTGGCCGTCGTTGCCCCCATTCCCACCACACAGAGGAACAGATATGAAGGGTCAGAGTCTCATCAACGCCATCGGTTCGACGCCGATGGTTGAAATCATCAGCATCAACCCCAACCCGAAGGTTACCATTCTGGCCAAGCTTGAGGGCAACAACCCCGGAGGTTCGGTAAAGGACCGTCCGGCGCGCCAGATGATCCTGGCAGCCGAGGCGAGTGGTGAGCTGACACGCGAAAAAATCATCCTGGAGCCCACCTCGGGCAACACCGGCATTGCCCTGGCCATGATCGCCGCCGCCCGGGGCTACCGTATCAAGCTGGTTATGCCCGCCTGCGTCAGCGTTGAACGCCGGGGTGTTCTGGAGGCCTATGGCGCGGAGATCGTCCTCTCACCCGGATGCGAGGCTACCGACGGCGCCATACGCCTGGCCCACAAGATTCACGACGATGCGCCTGAGACCTATTTCATGCCCAACCAGTACGCCAACCCCCACAACGCCCTGGCGCACTACGAGACAACCGCACCGGAAATCATGAGCCAGACCGAAGGGGGCGTCACCCACGTGGTTGCCGGCATGGGCACCGGCGGCACGTTGATGGGGATTGCACGCTATTTCCGTGAGGTAAGCCCGAACGTGAAGGTTATCGGTATCGAACCGATGCCGGGGCACAGGATCCAGGGACTGAAAAACATGCAGGAGGCCATCGTTCCTCCCATTTATAACGAGAATGCCCTTGACCGCAAGATCGTCATTGAAGACGATCCCGCCTTTGAGACTGCCCGCCTGCTGGCCAGCCACGAGGGGGTCTTCTGCGGCATGTCCGGTGGAGCCGCCATGTCCGGTGCCCTCCGTCTGGCCGGGGAGCTGGAATCCGGTGTGATCGTGGTCATCCTTCCCGACCGGGGAGACCGCTACCTGAGCACCAACCTCTTCACCTCCATGTGCGCCCACTGTCCACCATAGCGAACCGGCGGTCAAACCGGGGCTTTTCAGTCGTTTGTGGCCGAGGGCCCCGGTGTGCCTGTGCGTTCTCTCCAGGGGCGTGAAGCACGCATTCTTCATGGACGAATTCAGGAAAATAGTGCACACTGCCGTGGCGTTTCTGCCCCACGGCAAAGCTGCGGCCTGATGGCCGCTGTTTTTCGTTGTTGCGGGAAGACCTGCGAGCGAGCATAGGATTCGAGAGGAGTTTGTTCATGTTTGGTTTCAGCACGGCTGACTGGATTTTTTGCGTCTTCATCCTGGGCGTCATTGCCGTCTGCGTCGCTGCCAGCGCTTTTGTTCAGAAAAAGAAAACCGCCCCTCCCCCCTGACCCGCGGAGCCATCCCCTCATTACAGCCTGCCTGTCCTCCCCCGGTTTTCCGTCTCCGGTTTTTTTGTTTAAGGCTCCCGCAAAATCGGCTATAGTATCGCCCCATGGGCCGAATACTGCTGATCGACGACGACCGGGGCTTTACCGACTTTCTCTCCGGCTATATCCGTGACACTTATCCCCTGTTACAGGTGGAAATCTGCAACAACCCCGTGGCCGCCCTGCAGCGCATCAAGGCCGGCGGTTACGACCTGCTGCTGATCGATCTGGAGATGCCCTCCATGGATGGACTCAAGCTGCTGATGTTCGCCACCCGCACCGGCATGGACAAGAACCGCATCGTTATCCTCTCCGGACGTGACGCCAACGTGCTGCACGACATCTGTCCCATGGGCACCTGCCTGGCGGTGCTGAACAAGTTCGAGGCCCGCCAGAAGGCTGTTCTGGACATGATTTTCAGCTCTCTCCCAGTAATTTCCGGTTAGGTCTTTGCATGTCGTCGTTTTTTCTTTAAAAGTTTGTTTTTGTGGGATTTTTGCTGTGTTCGCATCCGTTTTTGCTCTAGTTCTTCTGCTGCCTCATTGGCGATTTGGTTGCGTAATTCCCGTACCCGAGTGATGCTGACTGGTTCGTTGTGCTGCTCCCGGCAGTAAATAGCAAGAAGCAGATAGGTTATAAGGCCGCCAAGAAGCTGGACCATCAGCCCGTACTTGCTCCTGGCGATCAGGTGGTACACCTTGAGATGGCGTTTCCACCAGCCAAAGAAGGTCTCGATGTTCCAGCGGAGCTTATAGACTTCGGCGACTTGTTCAGCGGTCAGGTCGTACCTGTTGGTAGCGATCCAGTAATCTTTACCGTCAACACGGTAACCAACAAGGCGCAGTTCTTTCTCAGTCTGGTTTACGCCTTTGGTGCCGAGCATTACGATCCGGTCATAGAAGATAATACTGTCAGGATTGACGGCATTCTCTCTGATGACTATCTTGATCGTATTCTCCCTGATACGACAGACAAAGAACTTCTCGGCGGCCTGCCACTTGTCAAAGTGGTCATGGGACTGATACCCGCGATCCATAACGCCGGTTTCGCCTTTGTCGATGATCTTGTCAACAAAGGGGCGCTCACCCTCTTTACCGTCGCTGAGGTATATCTTCCTGGGAATGCCCCGGTTGATATCGAAGCCGACATGAGCCTTGGCCTTCTTTGAGCCGCTTCGGTAATCAGCCCATTCCATGGACAGCACAGCATCAATCAAAGAGCCATCTATGGATACCAGGTTGCCAAGGTGAGCGTATTCGGCCGGAAGCACTTTGCCTGCTTGCTTGACCAGATGTCCGAATACCTCACTTAGCTGCTCAAGGCCACGGTTATTGATCGCCTCGAAGAAGGCGCTCTTTTTGATCCCCTTGGGGGGAGCAACGCACTCCTTGGCAAAGTCATTCTGTTCCAGAGCCTGCAGCAGTTCGCTCCCGGAAGAAAACTCTTCAAGGTGATAGAAAATCAGGGCCTTTAGCTGATCATCAAAGGTCATTTGCAACGGGCGGTACCCCCTGGATTCAAGTTGTTTATCGGACTTGAATCTCTCAAAAACCGGGGTAAGAAGCAATTTGAAAGCACGTGCTTTTCGTCGTTGTTTCAGTCGCTTGAAAGGTCGCATGTCGTAACTCGTGTAATATTAAGTAGTTACGATGGTGGCCCGCCAATTTTTTACTAAAAGTCAAGCAAAAAAAATGTGGCATCACGCTGATTTTGTTACTTTTTTACATTCTCAAAGAACCATGCAAAGACCTAACCGGACGACGCTGGCTCTCTCCACAAAAAAGCGGGGGGGTTGTAGGCATGGGCTCGCAGAAGGAGGAATCTTGCTGAAGCGGATCGTTGGCCTGATCGTGGCCGGTGTGGCGACGCTCTCATTGGGCGGTTGCATGGTGGCGCAGAGCACGTACCTGAAAAAGGTGGAGGAGGCGGAGTACCTGTCCCGGGAGTTTGCCGACCTGAAGCGGGGTCAGGAGCAACTAACCGCGGAAAACAGCGGCCTCAAGACGGAACTGGCGGACCAGGCCAGGCAGAAACAGGCCCTGGAGCAGTTACTCGCGTCGAAAACCGATACCCTTTCCCAGAACGTCAACGACCTGCGCCAGAAGATTGCCGCTCTTGAAGATGAAAACAGGGAGCTGAGAAAGGCCAGAGAAGAAAAAACCAGCCAGCTTGGCACCACCTACGAGAAGCTGCTGCAGAACTTGAAGAGCGAGATCGCCCAGGGGCAGGTTGTCATTTCCGAACTCAAGGGGGCGCTGACCGTCACCATGGAAGCCGCCATACTCTTCGATTCCGGCAGGGTCGACGTGAAGCCGGAGGGGCAGCTGATACTGTTCAAGCTGGTGGAAACGCTTAAAGCGAACAGGGATAGGGCGATCCGCGTCGAGGGGCATACGGACAACCTGGCCCCAAGCGGCGCTTTGAGCCGCCTGTTTCCCTCAAACTGGGAACTCTCCGGAGCCCGTGCCGTCAATGTGGCCAGGTATCTGCAGCGCCAGGGGGTGGATCCCTCGCTCCTGTCGGCCGTTGCCTGCGGCGAATACCGTCCTGTGGCGGATAACGCCACGCGGGAGGGGCGGGCCAGGAACCGTCGTATCGAAATCACACTGGTGGCCAGGGACTGATGGCAAAGAAGAAATCCCGACATACTGAACCGAAACCGTCCGAGTTTCACACCACCCCCTTCAGCGCCCTCAAGGGGGTGGCTGTTGCGGTAACGTCGCAGGCAGTGGAACCGAACCGCCCAATCACTCGTCCGGAACCTGTCGAGGATGATAGCGAGCTGTTTCTGCGGGCCATGGATGACGTCAAACGCCTGGGCCGTCGCGATGCTCCCGCCAGGGCCGCGACCCAGACCCAGCAGGTGAAACCGGCCCCGGGGCGAGCCGCTGCGGAAAAGCGGCAGCCTGAGCTCGACCGCGGCGAACGGGAGGCCTTCAGCAAAGCCATCGGACAGCTGAAACTCGATGTGACTTTCAGCGACCAGACCCCCGAGGACGAGGAGTTGAAACCCCTGGGAGCCAATCGCCTGCGCCAGTTGAAGCGGGGGGTGGTTTCGGTGGAGCGCCAGCTGGACCTGCACGGCCTTACCCGCGAGGAGGCGCTGGAGGCATTGCCCCGCTTCCTGGCGAGCGCCGCCGCACACGGCGAAAAGGCGGTGCTGGTAATCACCGGCAAGGGGAACAACTCCCCCGTCGAACCGGTGCTGCAACAGGCGGTGCTGGGATGGCTGCGGGATGCGGGCAGGAAGTTGGTGGTGGAGTTTGCTCCCGCCCCGCGGGAGATGGGGGGGAGTGGGGCGTTCGTGGTGTTTCTGCGACGATAGTTCCGCACTTCCGACTCGTCATATAGTACGAAAAACGCGCAGTGCCAGGTTGGCATTGCGCGTTTTTGATTTCGTCAGAAGGGGTATCCCAGTCCGACAAAGATGGCCGGTCCATCCTTGCCGATACCCAGGTCAACCCGGCCGACGATGTTGGGACGGACGATGGCGCGGAAGCCGATTCCGGGGTTTACCTCGTAGTTTTTGAACTCAGCCTTGTCCAGTGATTCCATCACCGCTCCCATATCCACGAAGGGGGCGACCTCCCAGTCGGCGGTGACGTTGAATACCTCCCAGCGGAAGAACCTGATGCGCTCCTCCAGGTTGCAGAGGAAATAGCTGTTGTCGATGAAGCGGTTACGGCCGTAGCCGCGCAGGGTCGTCTCCCCCCCCAGGATACTCCGCTCCAGGAAGGGCACCTTGTGCCCCAGTGTCTGGTTGTAGACGAACCGGAACACGCTGATGTAGCGGGCATTGTCCAGGGGAAAGAATCCCTTGATCTCGGCTTCGTAGTGGCGGTAGTCGGCAGAGCTTCCCAGCGCCTTGAGGCTCTGCTCAATGGAGAGTTTGACATAGCCGCCGAAGGTGGGGGTGTCCTTGTTGTCCAGCGTATTGTGAATGATAGCCAGTCGCGGCGTGTGGGCTGTGAATCCGTTGATGCCCGGAATCTCGTCTTCCGAGAATCTGTCCTTTATGTAGGGGACGCCACTGACCGCGCCATGCCTGACATTGACATCACGGAAGCGGTCCCCCAGGAGAACCTGGAAATGTCGGGCAAACTGGTAACCAGCAGAGATGTTGAACCCCACCTCGTCATTGGCATAGTTGGTTTCCTGCTGCTCAGGGCTCTTGGCCTGAAAGCCGAAAAAACGGGAAGATCCGTCGGATAGCTTGAAGACGAAGGCGTTGAGTTCCAGTTTCTTGTCAAGCATCGTGGTGTCGCGAATCTTGAATTCGTAATCGTGGTTGACCTTGGTGGACTGGGAGAGGTTGAATTCCATGTTCCGGTCCGGCGACACGTAATGAGCGCCGTACAACGATGCGGTGACTCCGAAACTGCTGTTGTAGTTTACCTGGGGGGCCAGCAGGGTCGATATTTCGTCGTTCGTGTTGTGGAACAGCAAGGCGGACAGGGCGCCGGCGGTTATGCCCTCGTTGGGGCTGGAGGCGATGACCGGCAGGGGGATGGTCACCAGCTTAACCTTTTCTCCGCAGGATTCGCAGGGTACGAGTGACAGGTCTTCACGGGGGATGTAGCTGGTGCAGCCGGCCAGAAGCCCGAAAGACATGATGGCGGCTATGGCCATCGTTTTCAGCATTTTGCGCATATGAATACGGAGCATAGCGGATGTATGTAGCATTCAATGCCGCCAGGTGTCAACAACCTGCGTGACGGATCGCGCTTGTTTCAGTCACTTTCCTACGTTATAGTGCGGAGATTGCCACTTATACCCCATTCGCTTTTTCAAGGCGGCCATGAAGCTGAACACCAAGCTCGTCATTATCATGCTCTCCCTGCTGGTCCTGACCATGATGACCCTCTTCACCCTCAACCAGTACTCCCAGAACGACCTGGTCAACGAGATCCAGGAGAGTTCCCAGGAGATTTCCAAGGCTGTTCAGATGAGTATCGAGGATCTCACCTCCGATGCCGAGTTCTCACGCCTGAACGATTACCTGCACAAGGCAAGGAAGAAGGGGATCAACGAAATCAACATCATCAACATCGAGGGTGAGATCGTCGACTCCTCCGACCCTGATAAAATCGGCAAGAGGCATGAACTGAACAAGCTGGAAAAGGGGGTCCACGCAGCTCCTCGACATAACGGCGCCAGCATCCTCTCCCAGAAGCCATACGAGGTCGTGGTGCCGGTCATCGTGGGTGACGAGCACCTGGGATATGTGCAGATCAACATGTTGCTGGACAACATCAATAATCTGCAGCACGCCAACTTCATGCGCCGCCTATTCGCCACCGGTATGGTCTTCATGATCGGTATCGCCCTGACCATTTTTCTGGCGCGACGCTATACCGAGCCGATCAACAGCCTGGTGGAAGACTTCAAGCGCGTCTCGGCGGGCGACCTGTCCGTTACCATTCCGGTGGACAGCAAGGATGAGATCGGCGAACTGGCCAAGGGTTTCAACAACATGGTGGAAAAGCTCCGCGAGCGTGAGGCGCTGGAGAAACGGCTCTACGAAGCCGAGCATCTCTCGCGGGTTGGCCAGCTGGCATCGGGCATTGCCCACGAAATCCGCAATCCGCTCAACTACATCAGCCTGGCCATCGATCACCTTAAGGAAGAGATGCTCCCCCACTGCGCCGGAGCGCAGCGAGCGGAAATGGAAGAGCTGGCCGATAAGATCAAGGAAGAAGTGCGCCGCGCAAACTACATGGTTGTCAACTTCATGAGCTATGGCCGCCCGCTCAAGCTGCGACACGCATTGGTCCCCTACAGCGATGTGCTGGCCAAGGCGCTGCCGGTGCTGCATGACCGCCTGACGGAACAGCGCATAAGGCTTGAGCAGCGGATTCCAGACGATTTTCCGCCTCTGTGGGTCGACCAGGAGATGCTGCGCACCTGCATCCTGAACCTGGTCGGAAACGCGGTCCAGGCCATGCCCGGTGGCGGTCTCATCACCTTGGGCGCCGAACGGGATCATGACCAGGTGCGGCTGACCTTTTCCGACCAAGGCAAGGGTATACGCGCCGAAGACCTGGGCAAGATATTCCAGCCCTACTTCACCACCAGGGAGGTGGGCATCGGCCTGGGGCTGGCGATCACCGAACGGATCGTCAGGGAACATGGCGGCTCCATACAGGTCGACAGCACGCTGGGTAGCGGAACGACCTTTACGCTCCTGCTGCCGCTGGAACGGGGGCCACATGAGGGAAACCTTGAAACGCACGAACCATGAGACAATACGATACGGGGCTTGAAGTATGAACAACCAGCGGAAATCGGGAAGCATACTGATCGTTGACGACGAACGGGGGCAGCGGGATATCCTCAAGCTGATCCTCAGGAAAGAGGGTTACGACATCGTGGATGTTCCCGGAGTAGGCGAGGCGCTGGAGCAGCTGGACAGGCGCGAGTTCGACCTGATCCTGACCGACCTGAAGATGCAGGGTCAGAGCGGCCTGGACCTGCTGGAAAGGGTGCTCTCCGACGACCCGCAGCAGTGCGTGATCCTGATGACCGCCCACGGTTCGGTGGACTCGGCGGTGGAGGCCATGCGCATGGGGGCCTTCGACTACCTGGAAAAACCGCTGGAGCGTGATAATCTGGTACTTACCTTGCAGCGTGCATTCGAACGTATCGGTCTGGTGCGCGAAAACCGGGTGCTACAGAAGCGGGTCGCCTCGACCACGCCCATACCCAGCATGCTGGGCGACCACCCTAGGATGGCGGAAGTTTTCCGGGTTGTCGCCAAGATTGCTGCCACCACATCCACGGTGCTGATCGTGGGGGAATCGGGTACCGGCAAGGAACTGGTTGCCCGGGCGATTCACGAGGGAAGCCAGCGCCGGGACAATCCGTTCATGGCCATTAACTGTGCCGCCATACCGGAAACCCTGATCGAAAGCGAACTGTTCGGTCACGAAAAAGGGAGCTTCACCGGAGCACATGCCCGGGAACTGGGCGTATTCGAGGCGGCCAACGGCGGCACGGTCTTTCTGGACGAGATCGGCGAGATGAATGTCTCCATGCAGGCCAAGTTGCTGCGGGCCATCCAGGAGAAGGAGGTCCGCCGGGTGGGGGGCAGGGTCAACATCCCGCTGGACGTGCGCATCATCTCGGCAACCAACAAGGAACTGGAACAGGAAATCAGGCGGGGCAGTTTTCGCGAGGATCTCTACTACCGCCTCAACGTCATCCGCATCAACCTGCCTCCCCTGCGGGAGCGGGGAAGCGATGTCAAAACATTGGCAGAATTCTTTGTCAAAAAATACAGCCTTGCCACCGGCATTGACGTGGAAGGCATCTCCCGGCCGGCTCTCAAGCTGCTGATGAACTATTCCTGGCCCGGAAACGTGCGCCAGCTGGAATCGGTCATCGAGCGTGCGGTGCTGATGGCCGAGAGCAGTGTCATCGAGCCGGGAGATTTGCCGGCAGAGATCACCTCGACGTCGCTTCTGGCCGGCGTCGTCCCCTTCGACCTGCCGCCAGAGGGGATCGACATGGAAACCCTGGAGAAGAATCTGATCATCAAAGCCATGGAGCGTGCCGACTGGGTCATCGGCAAGGCAGCTCCGCTCCTGGGCATGAGCTACAAGACCCTGCAGTACCGGTTGGAGAAATTTGCCATCGAACGGCCGGACAGGAGGCAGAGGAATTAGTCAGTCATGGCGTGTTTTCTTGCCCTTGGGCTCTGTCGGCCAAAAAGAAAGTACAGCGCTTCTACCCAGGTGTAGATACTTTTCGGCTGCTAACAGGTCTTGGCGTAAAGGGAAAGCGGCAACGAGTGCGGTTCCTTTTTGTGAATTTATTCTAATCACAGTACTTGAACTCTTGAATTTTTTCGGTGAAAGTGCGATCCGTCCGCCAGGCACTGCTGGCAAAGCGTTCGACCTAGTTTTTTGTGTTAAGGTTTAACTGTTTAACATTGTTTTTATTTTTTGTGTGAGAAGCTGTTTTGTCATTTCTTTGACAGCGGAAAGGTTCACAATGAAAGTCGTCATTTTTGCTGGGGGCATGGGAACGCGGATTTCCGAAGAATCATATCTCAAGCCAAAACCGATGATTGAAATTGGCGAAAAGCCAATACTCTGGCATTTGATGAAGATATTTGAGACGCAAGGGTTTAACGACTTCGTAATATGCCTGGGTTATAAAAGTTTCCTTATCAAGCAGTATTTCATGCACTACTATATGTACAATTCAGATGTAACTTTTAACCTTCAGACCAACAGCTATGAAGTGCACCAGTCAAATTCTGAAAAGTTCCGTGTTACGCTTGTTGAAACCGGCCTGAACACCCTGACTGCCGGCCGCCTTAAACGGGCTGAACAGTATATTGGAAAAGAGGATTTTATGCTCACCTATGGCGATGGTCTTGCGGATGTTAACCTGCATGATTTGATCTCCTTCCACCATTCCCATGGAAAAATCGCAACCATGACTTCGGTTCAGCCGGCCGGCAGATTCGGCCTCTTGGGGCTCGACAACAACGGACTAGTCAACAGTTTCCAGGAAAAGCCGGACAATGGTGGCTGGATCAACGGTGGTTTCTTTGTCTTGAAACCTGAGGTGTTCTCGTACTTGCCGGATGATGCAGATCACAAGATGTGGGAACAGGACCCGATCGAAAACCTGGCTCGCGATTCGCAACTGATGGCCTACAGGCACCATGGATTCTGGAAGTGCATGGACGCTCTGCGCGACAAGGAAGAGTTGGAAAGGCTTTGGCAGTCGGGGCAGGCGCAATGGAAAATCTGGTGAACCGAGAGTTCTGGAATGGCAAATCGGTTTTTTTGACCGGCCACACCGGCTTCAAGGGAAGCTGGTTCAGTCTCTGGCTCACCAGCATGGGGGCCCAGGTGACCGGTTACGCACTCCCTCCTACAACCACACCCAATCTCTATGACCTGGCCCGAATTGGGGAGTTACTGACTTCCCATAGCGCGGATGTGCGCGATTACGAGCGACTCGTATCGGCCATGCAGACCGCACGTCCCGAAATTGTCTTCCACTTGGCAGCACAGCCGCTGGTGCTTGATTCATACAGCAATCCCGTGGAAACCTATTCCACAAACATCATGGGGACGGTGCACCTGCTTGAGGCGGTTCGCCAGACCCCCTCGGTCAGGGCCGTCGTAAATGTAACCACCGACAAATGCTATGAGAACCGGGAATGGGTGTGGGGATACCGTGAAAACGATTCACTGGGAGGATACGACCCCTATTCCAGCAGCAAAGCCTGCTCCGAACTAGTCACGTCCGCCTACCGCTCCTCCTTTTTTAATCTCAACACGTATTCCCAGCATGGAGTGGCAATTGCCACCGTACGAGCAGGCAACGTCATCGGCGGTGGAGACTGGGCAAAAGACAGGCTGATCCCCGACTGCATGCGTTCCCTTTTTGCCGGTGAACCGATTAACATCCGCAACCCCCATGCCATCCGCCCCTGGCAGCACGTGCTGGAGCCACTGCGAGGCTACCTGATGCTTGCGCAGCGGCTTTACGTAGACGGCCTCGCATTTTCCGAGAGTTGGAACTTCGGCCCGCTCGACTCCGATGCCAGACCAGTTGCATGGGTCGTGGATCGACTCTGCGACCTTTGGGGTAACAATGCGCTCTATGAGTCCCGGGAAAGTTCACAGTGCCCCCACGAAGCTTGCTATCTGAAGCTGGACTGTTCCAAGGCTAAAATCAGATTGAACTGGAAACCATCCTGGAGCCTAGAGCAGGCGCTGCAATCCATAGTCGACTGGACCCGTGCCTATCGTTCGGGACACGATATGCGGTCAAAAAGCCTTGAACAGATCCAGGCCTTTCTGTAGCACCATTTTCCACAGAAGGGGAGCCATGTGAACAGCAACGATACACAGGAACAGGCATTGCGAAGCGAAGCGATTCGTGCTGCCATTGCCCACTACAGTCACGCCCATGCTGCACTAAAATCGTACCGTCCCGGCGAGCGCATTCCTTACGCCGCACGCGTCTTTGATGAAAAGGAAATTGCCAATCTGGTTGACTCTGCGCTGGATTTCTGGCTGACCAGCGGACGATTCGCCGCACGATTTGAACGGGAATTTTCCTCTTTCGTCGGCGTCAGGCACACCATGCTGACCAACTCTGGCTCATCGGCAAACCTGCTGGCGTTCATGGCCCTTACCTCACCAAGCCTGAAAGAGCGGCGCATCAGGCCGGGAGACGAGATTGTAACAGTGGCCGCTGGTTTTCCCACCACAGTTTCGCCAATCATCCAATACGGGGCAGTACCTGTATTCGTCGACGTAACCCTGCCCGAATACAACATAGATACGGCTATGCTCGAAGCCGCTCTTTCTTCCAGAACCAAGGCGGTCATGGTAGCCCATACTTTGGGTAATCCGTTTGACATAGCGAAGGTCAGCGGGTTCTGCGTCCGGCACGGACTCTGGCTGATCGAAGACAACTGCGACGCACTAGGGTCACGATACTGCCTCGATGGCGTCTGGGGCTTCACAGGGAGTTTCGGCGACCTTGCCACATCCAGTTTCTACCCTCCGCACCACATGACCATGGGTGAGGGAGGAGCCGTCTACACCAATGACCCGCACCTGAAGCGCTTGGTGGAATCGTTCCGCGATTGGGGACGCGATTGCTGGTGTCCCTCTGGCCAAGACAATACCTGTGGTAAACGTTTTGCGAAACAGTACGGAGAGCTTCCTCCGGGCTACGATCACAAGTATGTCTATTCCCATTTCGGTTATAATCTTAAGTTAACCGATATGCAGGCCGCCATTGGTTGTGCACAGCTTGAAAAACTTCCCACGTTCATCGATGCGCGCAAAAAGAACTGGTGCAAACTGCGTGAGGGGCTCAGCGACATGGAAGACAGCCTGATCCTCCCCGGCACCACAAGAGACTCTGATCCCTCCTGGTTCGGTTTTCTGCTGACAATCCGTGAAAATACGGCCTTCAATCGAGATGAACTGGTCAATTACCTGGAGTCAAGGGGTATCCAAACACGGATGCTGTTTGCCGGTAATCTGATCAAGCATCCCTGTTTTGATGAGATGCGCGCAGGCGGAACGGGATACAGGGTTGTTGGGGAACTGGCGATAACCGAACGCATCATGCGCGATACATTTTGGATTGGGGTCTATCCGGGTATGACAGAGGAAATGATTGCGTATATGCTTGATACCATCCGGGCATTCATCAAGCGTGGCGGATCGACATGACTTTTATACATACAAGAATTTCAGGTTGCCTCGAGATCGTTCCTGTTTGTTTCCAGGACGAACGTGGCAGGTTCGTCAAAACCTACAACGAAAAAACGTTCGAGTCGCACGGCTGTTGCACCGACTGGAAAGAAGAATTCTACTCAGTTTCCAGGCGGGGAGTGCTTCGAGGGTTGCACTTCCAACTCCCCCCCCATCAGCACGACAAGTTGGTATACTGCACCGCGGGCACGGTACTGGATGCGGTCGTGGACCTACGAAAAGGCTCTCCCACATATGGGGATCATATTATGCTCGAACTGAGTGCCGAAAAAGGAAACATGCTCTACATCCCCCGGGGGCTCGCCCATGGGTTTTACGTCACCAGCGAGTCAGCCACAATGATGTACAAGGTTTCTTCTGTCTACGCTCCTGACCATGATGCCGGAATCCGCTGGGACTCTGCCGGAATTGCCTGGCCCGCCAGCACGCCGATCATATCCACAAAGGATGGCCTCCTCCCGCCTCTTATTGACTTTTCATCTCCTTTTTCCTTTGACGATTGTGCGAAAAGACAATGAAGATACTCCTGACCGGCGCAACCGGTTTCGTGGGAAGCCATGTAATCCGCCGCCTCATTGAGAGGGGGCACAATGTCACTGTTGTCGTCCGCGATCAGACGAAAATCCTATCATGTCCACTGCTTCGCGATACAGATATCATATGCGGCGATATTCTCGAGCCGGCGTTCGTTCTCAAAGTACCTCCCGACTCCTTCGACGCTGTCATGCACTTGGCATGGCCGTACCTGCCCGACTATTATTCCATGAGGCACCTGGAAGCAGCCTTCCCCGCCAGCTTTCAGTTTCTCAAGCTGCTCATTCAATTGGGTGTACGGCAGGTGCTGGTTACGGGCACCTGCTTTGAATACGGCTTGCGCAACGGTCCTCTGTCTGAGGAGATGGATACCCATCCCGTAACGCCCTACGCCCTCTCAAAGGATATTCTCCGCCGTGCACTGGAAATGCTGCAAAAAGATATTCAGTTTACTCTCCAATGGGCAAGGCCTTTTTATATGTACGGCACGGGGCAAAATCCCTGCAGTCTCCTGGCGCAACTTGACGCTTCAATCGAAAGAGGCGATAAGGTCTTCAATATGTCAGACGGAGAACAGTTACGGGATTACTTGGCGGTAGAAACCGTTGCCGGGCATCTTGCCGAACTTGTGGAACGTCCGCAGTTTGACGGCATACTGAATATCTGCAGCGGTACCCCCATATCGGTCAGACGGCTTGTGGAGGAACGTATTTCCGTACGTGGCGCCGCTATTCGCCTTAACCTCGGCCACTATCCCTATCCCGCCCATGAGCCGATGGCTTTCTGGGGAGATGCCACAAAAATGTCAAAAACCCTTGCTCCTTCTTCTCATTGAGCAGACAACCGTTGTCACTTGGACAATAAACATGAAAGCACAGATAAAACCCCGCATCAATCAGGAAGGCCGAATCAGGCTCGAAGAAGTTATTCCCCTTGCCACCCCCTTTGTACTGTTCGTCGACCCGTCCAGTGCCTGCAACTTCCGATGCAAGTTCTGCCCCAGCGGTGACGCCACGCTGATCCGTGAATCGGGGCGCTGGCAGGGGACCATGGATCTCGGCCTGTACCGAAAAATCATCGACGACCTGAAGGAATTCGATGAGCCGCTCAAGGTGCTCCGGCTATACAAGGACGGCGAACCCCTCCTGAACCCGAACTTCGCTGACATGGTACGCATTGCAAAAGAGAGCGGCGTGGCCCGTTCCGTTGACACCACAACCAACGGCTCCCTGTTGGACCCTGAACGGATGAAACCGGTGTTGGACGCTGGTATCGACCGCATTAATATCTCCGTAAACGGGCTCTCTGATGATCAATTTTTCGAGTTCACCGGTGTCAGGGTCCACTTCGATACTTTTGTTGACAATATACGGAAGCTCTACGAGATGAAGGGGCAGTGCGAGGTTCTCGTCAAGATAGCCGGAGATTTCCTTTCAGAAGAGGACAAGGAGAGGTTCTTCCGAATCTTCGGCGATTACGCCGACCGAATCTTCATTGAGAACGTGGCACCCTGCTGGCCGGAGTTCGACGTAGCGGACCGGCTGAACGTCGCTCTTGACCGGGGCATCTATGACCAACCCCTCGGCGAAGTAGTGACCTGCCCTTACATCTTCTATTCCCTGTCGGTCAATTCCGATGGAACAGTGAGTCTCTGCTTTCTTGACTGGGCGCGTAAACTGGTTGTGGGAGACCTGAGGCGCGAGAGTCTCAAGGAGACCTGGCAGGGGGATCAATTGTTCCGCCACCGCGTGGAACATCTTGAAGGCAAGCGCAAAAGCAATCTGGTATGTGGCGCCTGTGGCCAACTCACCCATTGTCTCCCGGACGATATCGACCCCTATGCGGCGGTACTTCTCAAACGGCTGTTGGCGGAACGGATATGAGCGACTCCCTGACCGTACTCCACCTGACCGCACATCTGGGCGGCGGCATCGGCAAGGCCTTGAACGGTTTGATCCTCAACACGCCGCCTGATTCGGGCATCTGTCATGAAATCGTCTGCCTGGAGATACCAGAAAAGTCCCAGTTCCTAGAGAAGCTTTTAGACGCCGGATGTCCGGTGATAATTAACCCCACACCTGAGACGCTTTCGGAAAGAATCAGGAACGCCGACATTGTCCAGCTCGAATGGTGGGGGCACCCAGCAATTCCTGCTGCGCTCTGCCGTGGGCCGCTCCCCCCCATGCGGCTGCTCGTCTGGTGCCATGTATCTGGTCTTTATACTCCAGTCATACCGCAAAAACTTATGACGGCCGCCCATTCTTGTGTTTTTACATCTCCCTGTTCTCTTGAATCAGTCGAGACCTCGACACTCCCCTTAAAGGCGGTTAAACGACTGGGGGTCATATACAGCTGCGGTGGGTTCGATGATTTGACTGCTCCCGTGCGCTCCCCTTGCGAACCCTTGAGGGCTGGAATGATTGGCAGCCTGAATTTCGCGAAACTTCACCCCCGCTTTGTGGAGTTTCTCGCGGCTGTCTCTCTTCGTGGGTTCACAGTAAGGTTGGTCGGCGACATGGTAAACCGGGAAATGCTTGAGGAACAGTCCCGACGTGCAAACCGGCCCGACATGCTCGAATTTCGCGGTTATGTAACCGATATAGCTCGGGAACTTTCGGAAATAAATGTGTTTCCATATATTCTGAATCCCCTACACTACGGTACTACCGAAAATGCACTGCTGGAGGCTATGGCAATGGGGGTCGTTCCAGTAGTGCTGGACAATCTTGCGGAAAAGTGCCTGGTAGATGACAATATAACTGGGCTAATCGTTGGAAACCCAAGGCAATTCGCCAACGCAATCGAATGGCTTGCAGACAATCCCGCTGAAAGGGCAAGGCTATCCATGAACGCGCAAACGATGGTACGCCGTCGTTTCACTGCCAGTAAGATGACGGACGCATTTGCCGTTCAATACGATGCGATCAAGTCGACCGACAAATCTGTCGTTCGGTTTGGCGATATTTTCGGGTACGCTCCTTCTGAATGGTTTCTCTCCATACAGCGAACCCCGGGATATTTCACGGACGCATTGACGGATTGTGCGATAGATGAGTTCGCCCTGCCCGGGATGCTGGAAAAAACGAAAGGTTCTATTTTCCACTATCGAAATTTATTTCCCGCAGATACGAGGTTTTCCCGATGGATAAATCGGTTGGACGCATTGGCATTACATTCGAAAGGCCCCCAGATACAGCAACCGCCTGTTCTCTCTTGAAAGAAATAGCAGCAGAAGTCCCCGCAGCACCGTGGCGTGAACTTGACAGGCCTCTCATCCTTTATGGGGCCGGCAACCTTGGGAAAATGGCGGGGAAATATCTCCGTTTCATCGGTATTCCCTTCCTGTATGTCGTAGATGCTAATTCGAAAATGTACGAGAACGATATCGAATGGTCCGGCATTCCTGTCCTCTCCCCCAGTGAGGTGTCAAACTCGGACAAAAAAAACTCGCTATTGGCTGTGTGTATCTCGACGATACCCTTCAACCCCCTTTTCCAATCCCTTCAGGCCCAGGGATGGGAATGTATCGTTCCCTTTTACGACA
Organism: Pelobacter propionicus DSM 2379; assembly: GCF_000015045.1. Lineage (GTDB taxonomy): Bacteria > Desulfobacterota > Desulfuromonadia > Geobacterales > Pseudopelobacteraceae > Pseudopelobacter > Pseudopelobacter propionicus. The sequence goes on along the minus strand of NC_008609.1, from coordinate 3,691,438 downwards.
TTACTGAAGTATTTCAGGGACGGCACCCCTTGAAAAACGGATGGTTTTCTGGTGCCTTGACTGACAAGGACATGAGGGGAACAAATGAAGCCCTTTCTGGGTGGGCGGATGATATTTCCCGTGCACACCACCTTCAATTTCTTGCTTGGCGATGCCTGCGACAAGAATGGGTTTTTGCGGATGCGCCAGTAACAACTGCGGATCGTTATTTTATCCCGCAGGTGGTTGGCCAATTCACTGGCAACGAATCATTTCTCGATATCGGCGCCCATCATGGTGAAGTTTGTGTCTCTTTTGCCGATATCGTTCATGGCAGATTCAAAAGCATTGTCGCGGTGGAACCTGACAGTCAGAATTTGACTGAACTGAGTAAGGTATTTCTAAAACATTTTCCGGATTCGGTACGGGGAAGAATAAACGTGTTGGATGTCGTGATTTCTGATGGCAGGTGTTCAGAACATTTCTTTGAGGGCCATGGTTACACATCACAACTTTCTTCTTTGGGAGAAAAGGGGGTGGTTACGGTTTCCATTGATGATCTACAACTATCTCCTACTTTTTTGAAAGTTCATGTAGAAGGATGGGAGCTTTTCGCTTTGAGAGGAGGCTTAAACACTCTCAGGAGATGTCGCCCCATAGTGGCAATTACAGCCTACCATAACCGCCAAGGCATATGGGAACTGCCGGTCTGGTGCATGAACTCACTTCCTAACTACCGATTTTTTACGAGAATGCATGGCTGGTGTGGTACCGGCTTGGTAATATATGCATTGCCCGACCGATGACTCGAATCATTGATAGTTCCGAGAAATGGCTTATTGGCCGGTTTTTGCGCAAGCATGGAGGCACGACACAGTGACAGATAAAAAACTTAAAGGTATATCATTGTCGAATGACAAAACATACGAAAGACAGCGGCTTGCGGATAAGGTGCCCCTTGCGACCCCTTACTCCATGGATATTGCTCCAACTACCTTCTGTAATTTGAAATGCATATTTTGCGCACACTCATCCGATTACCCCGAATACAGGAAAATATTTGGCAAAACACTCAATACCGAACTTGCTCTTAAGGCCGTCGATGACATCAGAAAATTCCCGGACAAGTTGAAGGCGCTTCATTTTTGCGGACTGGGAGAACCTCTTATTCATAAAGACATAGCCAAAATGATCAAATATGCGAAAGAGGCAGACATTTCGGAAAAAATCGATATCAGCACGAACGGGGTTCTTTTGACGAAAAATGTTGCCGATGATTTGATCGATAGTGGAGTTGATTTTATCAGGATTTCACTTAATGGACTTTCGAGGGAAGACTTTCTTGAATACACCGGAACAGAAGTTGATTTTGAAAAGTATGTAAAAAATCTGAAATACCTTTATGAAAACAGAAAAAAAACAAAAATTTATTTGAAAATATTTGATTTTATGGTGTCATCCCCGCAAAAAAAGAAAATGTTTTTCAGAACGTTTGAACCTATATGCGATGTTATATCTATAGAATATTATAACGAGTGCTTTCTTGGTACAAAAGGACGTGACAGGTTGAAAAGCACAAACTTGAATCACAGAGGAGAAAATTCCTCTACAGCTAAATGCTGTTCACAACCATTTTTCAGATTACTCATTTTAGTGGATGGTGAAGTTGCTCCCTGCGCAGAACCAAGATTCCCGTTTTCTTGTGGTAATATCAGAGATACATCCGTCGTAGATATTTGGAATGGTGATATTTTAACCAATTTCAGGTTAAGGATGCTTGATGGCATGAAACAGGTAAACGAAGTTTGCGCTTCCTGTCTCTCGGTAAAAATTAACTGTTACTCTGATGACAATATAGATTCTGAGGTTGATAGACTTAAAAACTACTACATTCGAGAGGTTTCAAAATGATTGTAGTAAAAAAGCTTATTGATCATGATATTGAGGCTGAAATAAGCTGTGAGTATGCACAAAGCCTTCTTGGCGAAGTTAAGTCCTGTCTCTTTGGTAAGGATGTCATTATATGGGGAGGTGCTGGCACAGGCAAATTTTACGGAGAGTTGCTGTTGAGCCTTGGAATAACTGTGCATTGTTTTATTGACAGAAATGCAGATTCAATCGATCCCATTTTCGGGTTACCCGTCTATACGCCTGACATATTACGTAACAAAGAAAATTGCACACTGCTTATTGCGGCAAGCAGGAAATCATTCAATGAAATTATTAACGATATTGAGGCCAACAATTTCAATCCTGCGGACATCTTTGATGGCTGCATGCACTTTCATGCCTTGCAAGAAAGTGTCCGAACGATGCGAATCAATTACAGTGCTGAGTTAGCCGACATGAAGCCGTTCCGGCAATTAGAAAGAGGTCTGACTATTCAGCATCTGGAACTTGTTGTCACGACATTGTGTACCCTGAGATGCAAGCATTGTGCTCACATGAACTCCCACTACTATTTCATTCCCGAAGGTAAGTGCAAACTCCGGCATTTTCCCGTTGATGATCTTGTGTCAACTGTTGAGAAAATTCTTCAAAGCGTTGACGTAGTAAACGAATTGTCCATCGTCGGCGGAGAGCCGTTTCTTCACCCCGATCTGGCTGATATTATACATAAATTGCAAAAACATAATAAGGTTAGACGGGTTGAGATTGCGACAAACGGCACAGTTTGTCCGAAGCAAGAGGTAGTTAAGGTCCTGAAAGGGGAGAAATTGTACGTAACTGTAAGCGATTATGGAAAAATCTCTACAGAAATAAGTAGATTGTCTGACATATTTGCGTCGCGTGACATCAAGTACAGGATACAGGCTCAAGGATACGGCTGGGATGACCTAGGCGATCATTGTTTTAGAAACAGATCAGAAGCTGAGCTTAACGTTACTTATTCAAGCTGTCTCGACAACAGATACAAGATAATACTGGACAAAAAAATGTATGACTGTCACCGTGTAGCAAATGCCTCTAACCTTGGCTACTATTCTCCAGATGATTCTGAATGTATTGATGTATTAAGTTTTACAAGCACAGAGTTGAGAAAAAAAATTTCAGCGCTTTATCAACTTGATCACATACCATATTGCAACTACTGTAACGGAAAAGGTCGTATAGTGGTTGCTGCTGAACAGTACTCTCTGACAGAGCTGAAGTGTTTGAGAGCTAAATACGGCTACTAAGTAGGAATATCAAGCTGCTTTTCGTAATTATAGTTCAGGATTAACCCAGAACAGAGTGTGATGACGTGGCGAATTCAACGAGTTATGTGAACAACAATAAGATACGTAGGCTTGTCGAACAGCTTGCTGTTGCCGGATACGACCGTAAAAATATTGTCATTTACGGGATCGGTGCTGTGGCGAAATCGATTGCTTCTCAACTGACGGAGGCAAACATCGTAGGGCTCATGGACAAGGATCCGGGTAACATTGGAAGGTGTATTTATGGTTACGAGGTGCTGTCAACCGAGGTGGCGATTTCAAAGGCTGATGCAATTGTTATAGCGGCGAGCGAGGTTTACTGGGATACCATTTTTAGAAGGATTTCTTTCATGAAATCCGATTACGGCAAGCAAATTTTTTTTACAAATGGTGATATTGCTGACTTTGTGTTGGCAGAGCGTGAGACCCAGATGCATCCATACTGGGATACCACCCATGACGTAATCTTGTCAGAAATCGAACACCATGAAGTCATCTCGTTCGATGTCTTCGATACATTGATTTGTAGAAAAATATCACGACCAGAAGATATCTACTCAATTGTCGAAGAGCGAGCGAATATGGATGTGCTCTTAGAAGAGAACTTTTTCCAGATCCGGATGGAAGCGGTCGATTTGTTTCAAAAATCAGGGGATCCTGTCTTCTCTATTCACGAACTTTACGCTTTTATGACAGCCCATTTCGGTATCGCTAAGGAGCGTGCCGAAAGGCTGAAACAATTGGAAATTGATGTGGAGATTGAGTTCTCGGAACCCAGAAACGAGGTGATAGCTCTGTATCACCTTGCTAACCGTTTGAACAAGCGAGTTTATCTGATCAGCGATTATCATATGCCGTCAGATATTCTTAAGCGTATCTTTTTCAAATCCGGTATAGCTCTTCCCACAGGATTGCTTGTATCCTGTGAAGTGAAAAAGTCAAAGTTAAGTGGTGCGTTGTGGGAATATTATAGGAACCTTATAGGCAACGGCAAAGCCTTGCATATTGGTGATAACGATATTGCCGACATATCAAATCCTGTTCTTCATGGTATCCAACCATGTAAGATCATGAGCTGCAATGACATGCTTTTTGCGTCTTCCCTCAGACAAATAGGGATTCTCGTTCGTGGGCTACAGGACAGTAAGATTGTGGGCTTGATACAACATCACCTCTTTAACAGTCCGTTTTCTCTCGGCGCAAATAAAGGGTATCCTGAGATTGTCACCTTGAAAACGTTTGGTTATGTTTTTTTGGGTCCGCTGATATACAATTATTTTTCATGGCTTATTCCAGAACTTGCGAGTGGGGTTTACAATAAGGTTTTGTTTCTTGCAAGAGAGGGATACCTACTGAAACGAATTTACGACAAGTTGACCGATTCGCTAGGCCTGACCGGCCATCCGGAAGGAGTGTATTTCAGAACATCACGTCGCATGGCATCGGTCGCTTCCATAATGAGCGAAGATGATATTTTCGCCACATTGAACGACAGTTTTTCCGGCACAGCAAGGGAGTTCCTGGAGAATAGGTTTGGAATAGATGGTACAAACGAAGATTCGAGTGAGATACTCGTACAGACTGACTCAAAGATTGTATTCTTGGTTCGTAAGTATTCCGACATCATTTTGCGTAATGCCGCAGTTGAACGTTCCAACTATTTAAATTACATGAATAGATCCGGAGTCATCACAAGTAGAAGTATGGCTGTTGCCGACATAGGTATCAAAGGTTCCATTCAGTACTATCTTGGCAAGATAATAGAATCTGAACTGGTCGGCTATTACATGACCGCACTTACTGGCCCTGACAACCCTTATTGCCTTGGAAAAAACATCAAGGCGCTTTACCCAGAGCCCCTATTTGACAAACGTAAATCAAGCAATGTCTTCAAATATCACCTTATGCTCGAATCGACTCTCGTGGCCCCTGAGGGGATGTACATCAGGGCTAACGAAGATGGTACTTTCGTACATGGCCCACACTTTTATAACCAGCTACACTTTGAATATAAAGCCGAAATACACGCAGGCATAGAGGCTTTCGTTTTCGACATGCTTGCCAGTAACGGATACAGGCTAGGTAAGCCTGCCTCCCCCGATCTTGTTGACGAGCTTTTTGGGCTTCCCATGAGTGGAACGTGTCTGATTTCCGATGAAATTAAGAATTCATTCCATATCGACGAACTTTTCGGAGTAGTTAATGAAAAAAAGATTTGGGAATAATAGGTTGTTTTTCTGTATGTTTCTGACGGTCAGCAAAGTTGCAGGATTCCTTTATCCTGTTAAGCCAGAGGTCGGCAATAATGAACGTTGAGCGAATACTATTTTTGATTCCCCCATACTTTAGTCCAAAGGATTATTCTTCAAAATCCAGTGTTCTGCCGCCCTTTACAGTACCCTACGGTGTGCTGTCTCTTATCGCCTACCTCAATAAGATTCATAGTGGTTTAGTATCCGTTGAAATTCTCGATCTGAATATAGCCTTGAAGAGAGTTGTTGAAGTTACTTCAGTTCTTGATATCGGCGCACACCTGGAACATCTGTTGTCGGAACGTATCAAGGAATTCAATCCCGAAATAGTCAGTATTTCAGCGTTATTTAATACATCTTTCCGCTATATAGAAAGATTTGCATATGTAATCAAGCGTGAATCGAGTTCGTCACTGGTTGTTGCAGGCGGTGGCCTCCCGTCTTCAGGTTATCGGGAGGTTCTTGAACACTGTCCTTCACTGGATGCCATCTGCAAAGGTGAAGGCGAGATTCCTTTGTCCGATCTGGTTGGTTCAGGCGGCAGCAGACAACTGCTAGAATCCCACCCCTCATGGCTAACGTATAATGGTTTGACGCAAGGAAAGGTTCCTTCTCTTACGTTCGTTGAAAATCTTGATGAAATTCCTACATTTGACTATAGCCTGATATGTCTAGATGACTATAACTCGCGCTCTATAGATAAGCGGTTTGCTAACCACCAAAAACGAGAAATGTCTATTCATACATCGCGTGGATGTCCGTTTTCTTGTGTTTTTTGCTCAAATCCTTCCTTGCACGGAAAAAAAGTCCGGGCCTATAGTGTAGACCGAGTAATTAGTGAAGTAAAAGCAATGAAATATCAACACGCCATGACAGTGCTGCTGATAGAAGATGATCACTTTTTTTTTGATAAGCGTCGAGCAAAAAAAATACTTAATGAACTCTCTCGTCTTGATATACGAATAGAATTCCCAAATGGAATTGCAGTTTATTCTATTGATGAAGAAATAGCTGCTTTACTTTCAGCAGCAGGAACTACTACTGTTGCACTTGCTGTAGAATCTGGATCTGATTATGTGCTTAAGGAATTAATTGGTAAGCCTCTGAAAACATCGATGGTAAAAAATAAAGTATACTTACTCAGAAAACACGATATTCAGTGCCACGCATTTATTGTAATTGGATTGCCCGGTGAAATGCCTGAACACAGGGAGGAAACCCTCGATTTGCTACTAAATATTGGCTTTGATTGGACGCATATAGGGTGTGCTGATCCGATATTTGGCAGCCGGTTATATGATATTTGTCTTGAAAATGGCTATATCGAAAAGAAGAGTTTCATGGAACACATGGAAACAAAGTGTCTGATTACGGCTCCGGGAGTCAATCCTGAAGAAATAAGTAAAATTGCTTACGATATGAATTTGAATGTTAATTTTGTCAATAATTTTAACTTAAAATCCGGCAACTATAGTACAGCAATAAAATATTTTGAAAATGTAACAAATAAATATCCAGGGCACGCATTCGGACACTATTATCTATCAAAATCACTCGAACGTTTTGGAGATGTTGAACGTTCTAGCAAACATCTTGCTATTTTTAATACAATCATTAGTAGCGACATGTTTTGGCAAGAACACGCAAAAAAATTCAATATAATTTCAAATGACGTTTAACAGTAATTTAGCAAAGCCAGCTGTTTTTTGTATTTAAATCAATATCTGCTTCTATTTAGTGGCATGAAAGGCTGTGTTTTTATATTTAACACGCAAGTAATATTTTTAAGTAATTATGGATTACGTGGGGATATGTACATGATAGAATCAGTTCCATTGGTAAGTATTGGGGTAGCTATATACAATGAAGAACGGTTTTTGCGAGCTGCTTTGGAATCACTAGTGTCGCAAAACTACCCTAATATTGAAATAATTATTAGCGATAACGCATCCACAGACAGTACAGGAGAAATTTGCAAATATTTTCAAAGTCAATACTCTCATATTCGCTATTATAGGTCTGATAAAAATTTGGGGGCTGATGTAAATGGGCGTTCGGTTATCGAAAAATCGAAAGGAAAGTATTTCATGTATGCTGCAGGTCACGATTTGTGGCATCCAACGTTCATTTTCAAAGCTGTTAGCATTATGGAAGCAGATTCAGACATCATTCTTTGCTATGCAAGAACGATTCGTATTGATACCAGCAACGAGGTCCTGGGGTTGGCGCCTAACAACTGGGACCTCCGAGGAATGCCAGCGACAAGTCGAATAACGTATCTTGTCAACAATATCTCTGGAGGCGACCCCTGTTATGGCTTAGTACAGCTTGACCATTTAAAGTCGTTTTTCAAGCTGGGTTTTGGATTTGTTTGGGGGCTGGATCAGGTGAGCCTTGCTTATTTTGTCCTGCAAGGGACTATTGCCCATATCCCCGAACCTCTCTTTTATTGGAGGGTAACCGATAATGAAAGCGTAGAAGCCAGAAAGGATAGCGTGCCGTTTGATTATGTTCCGAGTAATAGTCAGAGGATGCTCAATATGTCCATGCCGGAGCTCTGGCAGCAGATGGGAGAGGCAACTCTGCAGGTCATCAGTCGCTCCGATCTGTCCATGCCCGAAAAGCTTACCTGTAAGGATGAAGTCCGAAAATGCTTTGCCCGTCGGTACGGCGTCCGGTGGAATGAGGTCGTCCCCCCGGAGCTGAAGAGCGAAGGGAAAAATGTACTGCTGGCCACCTCCGCTGCACCTAACCAGACCCCCTTTTCCACCGGCGAGAAACGCCCCCCCATCGGTGTGGGGTTCCTCATTTCTACCCTGCGTGAAGCGGGACACAACGTTTTCTTCATCGACAACTACCTCAGTCCCAGCAGTTTTCTTGAAACTGACTATCTCAAACGTCATCGGATTGATTTTGTCGGCATTTATACCAACACAATCTGCTTCAGAGACTCTCTGAGGATGTTCTATCTCCTTGAGGAATTGAGGCAGAGAGGTTTCTGGAACGGAAAGATTATTGCTGGTGGCCCTCATGCTTCGGTCTGTCCTGAAACTATCCCTCCTTTTGTCGATCATATTGTCATCGGTGAGGGAGAGTATGCCGTCCGCGATATTGTCTCCGGAAAGGTAACAGAGCGTATAGTTCACTATCCATCCATTGAAAACCTGGATGAACTCCCCATGCCGGCCTGGGACTACTTCTCCGAACTCCCTTACAACTGGGGGGGCAACTGGCTTCCCGAAGCTCCGGTGTTCACCATGAACACCAGCCGAGGGTGCCCGTTCAGCTGCACCTTCTGCTCGGTCTGCTCCATCTGGGGAAAACATTATACGTATTTCAGTGCCGAACGGATTGTGGCCGATATCGAGCATGTAGTGAAAAATTTCGGCGCCAGGGGCATCTATTTCCGGGAAGACAATTTTACCCTGAAGCGGGACCGTCTGATACGCTTCTGCAATCTGCTGATGGAACGGAACATCCGCATACCCTGGGTATGTGAATCGCGAGTCTCGAACCTGGACCGAGATCTCGTGGAACTGATGGCCCGGGCCGGCGCGGTGGGATTCTATTTCGGAGTGGAAAGCGGATCGCAGCGGCTGCTGGACTTCATGAAGAAGGGAATAAACGTTCAACAGATACGGAATGCCTTCCTGTGGTGTCATGAGCTTGGCATAAAAACCGCGGCAAGTGTTATTGTGGGTGTTCCAACCGAGACCGAAGACGACCTGCGCATGACGGCGTCTCTTCTGGAGGAGATCAAGCCGACGGTAACGTGGTTCAATATTTTTGTCGGTATACCGGACAGCGAACTGCTCCGCTATGCCCAGAAACACGACTACGTCGAATTTATTGATGACCGGGGACTGGCCTATATGAAAGGTCATAACCGTAGCGTGGAACTGTTTTACGGCTCAGCCTGGGATGCGAAAGTCCCCGTAACGTTTGAAAATGGGAAGATTGCATCTCCGCTCGTTTCTGTCGTCATGTCGGTGCACAATGGAGAGTGCTATCTCAGGCAGGCAATTCAGAGTATTTTTTGTCAGAGTTTTCTCAACTACGAATTTATCATCATCGATGATGCCTCCACGGATGCTACCCCGGACATTCTCCTGCAATTCAAAGATCCCCGGCTGGCGATCATCCGGAACACTGGGAACCTGGGCCTGACGGCTTCCCTCAATATTGGTATACGGGCTGCCCGTGGAAAGTATGTTGCCCGTATGGACGCGGATGACATCTCTGTTCCCCATCGCCTTGCGAGGCAGGTGGAGTCTCTCGAAAACAACCCGGAAATCGCTGTTGTCGGCAGCTCCTATTACACCATGGACGAACATGGTGCGGTGACCGGCATAATTGACGTACTTGATCGTCCGGAGTTGATTCAACGAGAACTGCTGCGACAGAACTGGTTTGGGCACGGCAGTGTGATGATGCGTAAAAGCTGCTTTGAGATAGTCGGCGGATATGATGAGCGCTTCATCTATGCACAGGATTACGACTTATTTCTCCGTTTGTCAGAACGCTACAAGCTCGCTAACGTGACCGAACCGCTCTATTGCTGGAGAGAATCGCCTCACGGTATTTCGGCACGAAAAAAAGCGCAGCAGGACTATTTCGCGGAAATGGCGCGAAGCGCAGCATCGAAGCGACGAGGATCTCCTGTCTGCAATGCTGCTAAACTGGTTCCTGCGACACCTATAGCCCCATTGGTTTCAGTTATCGTTCCGACGCACAACCGCCCGGACATGCTTGCGACCGCAATCTCGAGCATCCTTGCGCAGACCATGCAGTCCTTCGAGATTATCGTAGTCAACGATGCCGGAACAGATGTTCGGCCGGTTCTCGAACGTTTTGGTGACCGGGAAAATATCAGGCATCTGGCGCACGAAACCAACCGCGGCCTCGCAGCGGCTAGGAATACAGGAATCAATGCCGCCAGAGGAAAATATATCGCCTACCTGGACGACGATGATACCTATTACCCCAATCATCTGGAGACGCTCGTCGGTTATCTGGAGTCAAACGACTGCCGGGTCGCTTATACCGATGCCAACTGCGCCATCCAGCAAAAGGCCGCAAACGGTTTTGTGACCGTCAAGAAGGAGGTGGTCTACTCCCGGGATTTTGATTATGATGCCATCCTGTATGTCAACTTCATACCGGTTCTCTGCATTATTCACGAAAAGGCTTGTCTCTCCCTGAGCGGTATGTTTGACGAATACCTGTCTCGCCACGAAGATTGGGATCTCTGGATCAGGATGTCCCGCCACGAGCGCTTTGCTCATATCAAAACAGTGACCTGCGAGTATACCTATCGGCCGGATGGTTCCAGTATGACGAGTAGCAGCGCACCTCTGTTTTTCGAAACGTACAAAGCCGTATGTGGGAAATATGATGACTTCGTCAAAGAAAAGCCTCTCGTTCAGGCGCGGAGAACGGCGACGATGTTCAATGGAGCATTCAATACATTTCAGTTCATTGGTGAACGTCTGCAGTCATACCTTACCAATAGTAGCGTAACTGCTGAAATGCTTGCAGATTTAGCTCCGAGTGGGGCCAGTTTTTCCCAGATAAAATCAGCTCTGATCTGGAAGAGAGCCGTTGCCCTGAATGACGGCACGGCAATCCCCTTGCTTGAAATCGCACTTGTAGTTGACAGAGAGAATCATCCGGCAAGAGTGGCGCTTTGTGAACGTTATATGAGGGCAGGACAATATATTGATGCGCTGAGACATATCGAATACCTTGCCGAAGTCAATCCACAGGAAGTGTTTTTCACTGCAACCCGTGATACGCTGTTGCAAGCGATTAGGGGGACTTTGCCGCAGGGCACCAGATAGGATGCTATGAGTAGGGTTCTCTCCACCAGATGACGGCCCTGTCACCTGAAGCGGGTTGTGAACGTTGTGGAGCCCTGTATGTGCAAGCAGATGAGGGGATACTCAACAACTACCCGCTTGAGGCATAACTTGCCGGTAGCTGTTAAGTCCTTTAAGTCAAGTGTTGTTTGTTTGGCTGCCTGGTGCAGTCTTTTTTGTTGTTCACAAAGATATCCTGATGTACAAGGATTACAGAAATATTGCTTGGACTAAGGAGAACACGCGCATGAGCTATCAGATAGTCCCCGCGACGCTGTATGAGGCGCAAAATGCCTATAGACGGCTTCAGTGCCAGATGAACATGGGTGATCCCGCCACGACCATAGTGGAGATCAAGACATTTCTGAAAATGTACCCCGAAGTGGCCCTGCCCTATAACGACTTGGGTGTCCTCTACAGTCGCGTGGGAGAAAAACTCTTGTCTCTGGCCTGTTACGAGAAGGCGAATAGAATTCAGCCGGGTAATCCCAGCATAATAAAAAATTTGGCGGAATTTTACTTTGTCGAGCTTGGCTGGGTTGACGATGCGATCATGATGCTGACGCAACTCCTTAACTCGTTTCCCGATGACACCGACCTGCTTCGCCTGATGGTGGATATAAGCAGGCGAGTGGGGCGCGAGCAGGAGGCGCAGCTCTTCAGCCAGCGCCTCTCGGAGTTGGAGCAGAAGGACTCTGCCATCACTGACGTTCATGTCTGCGATGTGTCTCCGGCAGCATCGCCAGTTTCTGGCAGACCCGATGTGGCACGCGAGGAGACAACTACCGAATCAGCTCCGGTGACGGACAACCTAGAGGATATTCTGGCCAGAATCAGGCAGACACTCAGTCAAGAGACCACGGATGTGGCACGGCAGCCATCTCTTGCTGCGGATGAGTTGTACCGCAGGGCTCAGGAACAGTTGTCTGCCAGGGACGACGATCAGGCGCTCTTGACCCTGGAGCAGCTTGTCACCCAGGAACCTGACAACGCCCTCGCACACAATGACTTGGGAGTTCTTCACACGCGACGGGGAGACCTGGAACAGGCACTCCTCCACCACGAAACCGCCGTCAGAAACAATCCTGCCAACACGACCTTCCAGAAGAACCTGGCCGCCCTGTATTACAGCTGCCTTGGACGAACGGACGAGGCGATCACGATCTACACCCGCTTGCTCCGTGAATACCCAGATGACGTGGAAGTCTTGACAGCACTGGCTATTATTTCCGCCGCCAACAGACTTGGCGAACAGGCGCGGCTGTTTATCGGACGGGTAATTGAGTTGGAACCCTGGAACACCGAGGCGAGGAATTTTCTTGCAGGACTCTAGGACGTACTCTCTTTCGATCGTTATTCCTGTACATAACCAGGTCGTCTACACACAGGCCTGTCTGAAGGCACTGCATGCCTCTCCGCCAGATATAGACCATGAAATCATCATTGTCGATGATGGCTCCAGTGACAGCACTCCGCAGGTTCTTGCGCAACTCGCCGCAACCTCCAGTCATTTTCGTATTGTCCGCAATGATTATGCCCATGGTTTCGCTGCGGCGTGCAATCGGGGGGCGGATGTTGCTCGGGGCCATCTTCTGCTTTTTCTGAACAACGATACGGAAGTGCAGCCCGGCTGGTTCCCCCCCCTGTACGCGCTGATATCTTCCAACGACGAGATTGGCATAGTTGTCCCGAAACTTCTCCTTTCCGACGGCACGATACAGCATTGCGGCAAGGTCTGGGCTAATCCGAGTCTTCCCGCCTCCCACCCCCATCACATCTATTACCGCTTTCCCGCTGATCATCCCGCGGTGAACAAAAGCCGGGCATACAGAACGGTAACTGGAGCCTGTATCCTGATCCGCACTGCGGATTTTCGCTCGGTGGGCTGTTTCGACGAACGTTATGAAAACGGCTGGGAGGATGACGACCTCTGCTATGCCATTACCGCGACCGGTAAACAGATCTACTACTGTGCCGAAAGCGTGGTGATCCACCACCAGAACAAAACACTCAACGAACGTATGGATGAGCTTAAGGGGCAGCTTCCTGGACCCGGACGGTTGCGCGAACTTGACCAGCTCATTAAAAATAGAGTGGCAACCGCGGAGCAAATCCAGTTGGCACGACAGGTTCAGGCAACCTTTCAAGCCATGGAGGCTGAACTGCTCCGTCTGAGAGATAAATTTGACCGTAATCGCAGTGTTTTTTGGGGAAAATGGGGCTCTGTTGTCAAACGTGATGACTACATCTACTGCCAGCAGGATGGAGTGCCGCTGAGTGAAGCCCTGAGCGATGCCACGCCAGCCGAATTGGCTTTGTCGGTGGAGAACAGCCGATGGCAGACTGATGCTCACCTGAAAGGAAATCGTATGCCTTTGGTATCAATCATTATTTTGACCCGCAACCGGTTGGATGTCACCAAAGCGTGTATTGCGAGCATACGGAAACATACGCCAGAATCCCATGAAATTGTCTTCGTGGACAATGGCTCGACGGACGGCACGCTTGACTGGCTGAAAGAGCTGGTTGTCAACAGCGCTGAATACCGTCTGATTGAGAATCACGATAACCTCGGGTTTTCAGCAGGGTGCAACCAGGGGATACGGGCGGCCCGTGGCAGCTTCGTTCTTTTGTTGAATAACGATGTTGTGGTGACGCCCGAATGGCTTTCTGGATTGTTCGAGTGTTTTGACGAAGAGGGCGTGGGGATCGTCGGACCGATGACGAACAACATCAGCGGCCCTCAGCGCTGGCCATGGCCTGACTACCGAGGGATGGACGATCTCGACGACTTTGCGAGAGCGTTTCGTCGTGCCAAGCGGTATCAGCGCATAGCGACCAGGCGGGTAGTCGGTTTCTGCATGCTGTTCCGACGTGAACTCGTTGACAGGATTGGTCTGCTGGATGAACAGTTCGGTTCTGGTAACTTCGAGGACGACGACTACTGTCTGCGAGCAGCCCTTGAGGGATTCCAGAACAGGATCGCCGTTGATGTGTTTATTCACCATGTGGGCAGTGCCACGTTTCAGGGCAATAATATTGACTATCGCGAAGCGCTGTTGCGTAATCAGCAGCTCTTTAACCAGAAATGGAGCAAACCGGTTACTGACGAGTCGCTGGCACACCGGGTTATCCGCATCAAAACGATTGAAAAGACAATGAATCTTAACCAGCGTGGGTTTGCTGATGATGCGGTGGAATTGCTTCTCAACCAGGGAATCAGGCAATTGCCGGGAGAACCGCTTTTTTACCATGCCCTGGCGTCTGTTTTTATGAGCGCGGGAATGCATCAGGAAGTGGTATCCGTACTGCAAGAGTGCCCGACAGAGCTCCCTCCATCGACACAGTGTTTGCACGTCCAAGCGCTTCTTGGGTTGGGGCGGGTGAATGAGGCTGAGTGTATTGCTAAGAGCATACCCGAGTCTGATGTGGAGCAGAATGATGCCATTCTTCTCCGGGGCCACATCCTGCTAGCGAAGGGGGATCTCTCGGCCGCCACGGGTTGTTTCGAGAAGTTCTGTAAGCAGTGTCCGACAAATGCACATGGTTTTGTGGGGCTTGCCGAAATAGCGCGCCTATCGGGGGATGGAGCGTTGGCTGCATTGCTGTTGGAAAGAGCATTCCGCCTTGATCCGTCCAGCATAAGTATCGCAACACGTTACCATGCCAGTATCGCGGATCAGGAGCATCTTGACGGATCCGAACGTGCCGTGGCGGAGGCACGGCATTTCTATCCTGACAGCGATACCCTGGCGTACATTCATATAGACGTCCTGCTGCGTTGTGAGCGGTTCCGGGAGGCGATGGCGGTTGTTGAGCACGTTTTGGTAACCTGCAAATGGGGAGAGGGGTTCCTGGATGCAGCCCAGGCGGTTCGCGACAGGTTAGGCCCTCTCACCATTTCTCGCGAACGGAAGAACCAGGGCAGTACAATCTCGCTCTGCATGATCGTCAAGAACGAAGAAAGGAATCTGCCCCGGTGCCTCAAGAGCCTGCTGCCAATCGTTGATGAGATGGTTGTTGCCGATACCGGTTCGACCGACAGGACTCGAGAAATCTCCGCCATTTTTGGGGCCCGTGTCATCAATGTTCCCTGGAGCGGAAATTTTTCCGCTGCTCGAAATGCCACGCTGCAAGAGGCAAATGGCGACTGGATTCTGGTCATGGATGCAGACGAGGTGATCTCGTCACAGGATTATGAAGCGATTCGCTCCCTGGTCAGTTCATCACCGCTGAATAAGGTTGCTTATTCGGTTACCAGCCGCAATTACACGAACCGGGTCGATCTGGAAAAATGGTGCGCCAACCGGGGAGAGTACCCATCGGAAGAGGCCGGGAGAGGCTGGATGCCCAGCGACAAGGCACGCCTGTTCCCCAATCTGTCTGTAATCCGTTTCGAGAATCCACTGCATGAGATGGTTGAGCCCTCGCTTGAAAGGCAGGGAATTCCCTCTCTTCTGGTTCCCTTTGTGGTGCACCACTACGGTTATCTGGATGATGATCGGCAACAACGAAAGTTGCAGCAGTATTATGAACTGGGGAAGCGCAAGATGGTTGAAACCGGTGGTTCTCCGAAGGCAATCGTTGAGCTTGCCATCCAGGCTGCCGGTGTGAAAAAGTACGACGAAGCCATGTCTCTATGGCAGCGCGCATTGCAGATTGATCCTGCTTCTCCGCTGGCATATTTCAACCTGGGGCATGTCTGCCTGCAGATGGGCATGTTCAAGGAAGGGCGTGACGCTGAAAAGCGGGCCATGGAGTTGAAACAGGACTACCGGGAGGCTCAGGTGAATTACCTGCTCTGCCAGCTCTGTCTGGGAAACATTGACGGAGCTCTTTCGGAAGTCGAGCAGTTCCTGGCGAAGAACCCTGACTATCCTGTCCTGCTGCTTATGCGTGGGATTCTATGGGCTACAGTGGGAAACGGTGAAAAAGCAATCCATGAATTCAGGGCGCTTCAGAATAATCAAGTTGAGTTTTCCCATTTCATTCATGACGTCACCGGTAAACTGCTACAGGCGGGACAACGGAGCTATGCGAAAAACCTTGTAGCCGTCTCCCAGAAGCTTGGGATCTGTAAGGAGGAAACGGTACTGCTTATCAATAGTGAAAAAAGGAATGGCTGAAAAAGGCTACTCCTCCGGCGGCTTTGTGCGCAGACCGGCGGCGATGTTGAAGTTAATGTCGATTACAATAGTGAGTCTTTCAGGGGCATTGGG
The DNA here is from genome assembly GCF_000015045.1 of Pelobacter propionicus DSM 2379. GTDB lineage: Bacteria > Desulfobacterota > Desulfuromonadia > Geobacterales > Pseudopelobacteraceae > Pseudopelobacter > Pseudopelobacter propionicus. Next base: position 3,674,930 of record NC_008609.1, on the reverse strand, counting down.
GAATGCCAGTACCTCGAAGAGGCGCTTGTCGATAAACAGGCTTAAATTCAGGATGTCTTCCCGTAGCTTTTGGGGGAGCGGGTTGTCCGGCATGGAGAGCTCCGACTGAAAAAAACTCCACACCTTCTGGTTGTAGCGTATCGCTTCATCAAGCAGGGCATTCCGCTCAGGCGTATTCCACTTCTCCTGACACTGTTTCAGCTTTAATCCCGCCTTGGTCAGTACCGAAGCCTCCAACTCCCTGGGTGACATGAATTGTTTGCTCTGCTGTTCGTACGCTGTGCGGGGATCAGACATGTGCAGTTATCTCCTCTTCGTAATCGATAAGTTCCCGTGCCGTCTTGAGTGCCTGATAAAACCGGGCTGCGGCAACCTGCTCACACAGTTTTACTATGAATTTGCGCGTGCTTGGCGCTGCCTCAATGATATCATGAATCTGCTGAAAAAAAGCTTCCACATGAGCCTGGCGTTTTTCCGGGTCAATATACATCAATTGTATGGCAAAGTAAACGCGTCGCGCCGGTGAATTCGCGTCACACTCCTTCAAGATGTCCTTCTGTCGAAGAATCGGGACGGTATTCTCGACATACAGTTCCGCATTCCGGTTCCCGTTACGCAGTACAGCATTGCCGATGATAATCTTTTCCTGCGCTTTCAGGACTATTTTCAGGGACATGGGGATACCTTATGCCAAAGAAGCTTGTATGGTTTCAAGCATTCGGTTAATTGTAGCTCCGGTAGTGGAAAGCTGGTTTGCCGCTGCCTGCACAACGCTGTCTGATGCCTTTTCCGACAAGGCAGGAGTCTCGATCCGTCCATCGGTTTGAGCGAACAGTTCCTGCCACATGCCCTCGACTTTTTCATTGATGGGAGGCGGTAGCGTAGGAATGGTCAATTTCTCGATCTGCTTCCTGATGGAGATATAGCTCATCAGGATCTTCTTCCGTTCTTCGTCCTCCAGGGAAAAAGGAGGATAGTTCTTGACTATTCTGTTCAACTCTCCGGTCATTCTGGAAACGATATCGGCAGAAGATGTCAAGCCGTCGCTCGTTTCCCTGATATGCATGGCGGTTGCATTGAGAACGCCGGCAATTTGTCCAATGCGCTTTAAAGTATCAAGGTTCTGGCGAGAAGAGTCAATATCAAACGAAACCTTATCATGGCCAGAAGCAGCTTCGGTTTCAGTCTGGGATGAAATCTGATTATGGGTTTGAACCTGTGTTTGGCTGAGGTTGTGCGTGCCGATATGTACGGCCTGTTGTATCGTGGAAAGACTATCCGAACTCATAGGCCACCTCCATGACATACATAAATGGGGGAAGAAAAAGTTCTTCCCCCATTCCATTCGGTAGGGCAGTAATTATCTGGTGTAGGATTAGAACAGCTGGAGCACAGCCTGAGCCGCCTGTGAAGCGAGGCTCAAAGAAGTTGTACCCAAGCTCTGGCGTGTCTGCAACATCAGCATGTTGGCGCCTTCTTCGTTGGTGTCGGCCAGGGTCAGGTTGTCGGCACCGGTCTTGAGGGTGTTGATCATGTTGTCGGTGAAGTCCTGACGGGTGGTGACGATGCTCAGGTTGGCGGACAGTTTGGACGACTCAGAGCGCAGAGTGGAAAGTGCGTCTTCCAGCTGCTTTGAGGAGCTCTTGATAGCGTTGTTGCCGTCGCCGATCGTGGAGGTATCCCAATCAGTGTCGGTTCCATAAGTGTCGTTGACAGCACTAGTCGCAGCAGCAGATTCGGTGCCATGTGTACTTCCCACACCTACCGTCTGCAGAGAAAGACCGACTGAGGTAGCGGTGAAGCCTTGGATCTTGAGGGTGGCATCGCCCGTACCGGGGGCAAATTCCACGGTCAGGTCATCATTGGTCAGGAAGTTGGTACCACGATAACCGGAGTCGCTGGCCAGCTTGTTGATCTGGCCCATCAACTCATTGTAGGTGACGGCGTAGTTGGCGCGGTCGGTCGTGCTGGCGGAGGCAAGTGCGGCGGAAGCGATACCCTGTGCGGATTCGATCAGGGCGGTGATGGCGGTAATACCGGCATCAGCGGCGTTTACTCCCTGTACTGCCTCCGACATGGCGTCCTTACGGTTGGTCAGGTCGCTGGCACGGTTGGTGTGTGCCTGGGCGGCAAAGAAGTTGGTCGGATTGTCCAGTGCCGAATTGACTTTTTTGCCCGTG